>JACSDG010000006.1 GCA_015660855.1 Magnetococcales bacterium | reverse complement strand
GGGGCAGGGGCGCAGCCCCAAGATTTTGATTTTCTTACACCTGATTTTTTATTTTGTCTCAGCATCTTGATAATAAGGACATTATACCCATCAGGCAAAAGAATCAAAATCAAAACCCTGGGGCTGCGCCCCTAGACCCCCTTTGGGGGGAAGTAAAATCAAAATCAAAATCAAAGTCAAAGTCAAAGTCAAAGTCAAAGTCAAAGTCAAAAGAAAAACCTTGGTGGGCTGCCGCCTCCAAACCTCCGCCGGGGGGGATGATCCCCCCCGGACCCCCGCAATAATTTCAACCTTAAAAAGAAAGGGGGGGGGGCTGAATGGTTACCCTATGCATCGAGTTTTTAAATAAAATTCAAGATATCATAGATAAAGATACCGAAGAGTGGATCCGGATTTTCAGAAATAATATCAAGGACCTGCAAGGTATGGTCGACAAGCAGAACTGACATAACCATTCAGTCCTTTCTTTCTTTTTAAGGTAGAAATCATTGCGGGGTTTAAGGGGGGATGATCCCCTCCTTAAACTCCAGTAATATTTTTTACCAAATTTTGTTTTCCAGATACGTTAAGGAACAACGAGGGGGACCGAATGGCTACGGCCATGACCGATTACGAGAAAGGATTATCGATGATCATGGTTTGATCGCGGTCGGCTCCAGTGGAGAGTATGGAGACCTTGACGCCGGTAAGTTCTTCGATGCGGCGGATGTAGGCGATGGCTTCAGGGGGGAGGTCATCCATGCGTTTGGCATGGGTGATGGAGGTTTTCCACCCAGGGAGTTCTTCGTAGACCGGCTCACACATTTCCAGGACCGATGGATCGGAGGGCATGGATTTTACCCGGCTGCCATTGCGATCATAGGCGACACAGATGCGTAATTTCTCCAACCCGTCGAGGACATCAAGCTTGGTCAGAGCCATGCTGGTGAGACCGTTGACGCGTGCGGCGTGGCGAACGACGACGGCATCAAACCAGCCACAACGGCGGGCGCGTCCGGTGGTGGCTCCGACTTCGCCGCCGACCCGGCTGAGGTGTTCTCCGACGGCGTCGTTGAGTTCTGTCGGCATGGGACCGCTGCCAACGCGTGTGGTGTAGGCTTTGGTAATGCCGAGGATGTGGTGGAGCGAGGTGGGGCCGATGCCTGAGCCGGTGGCGGCATTGCCGGCGACGGTGGTGGATGAAGTGACGAAAGGATAAGTTCCGTGTTCCACGTCCAGCATGGTCCCCTGCGCCCCCTCGAAGAGGACCGATTGCCCTTTGCTGATGGCGTCGTGCAATAGCTGACCCACATCTTCGATGTAGGGGGCGAGGATGCTGGCCATGCGCAGGGTATCGTCGCGGATAGTTTCAAAGGCGAAAGTGTTGGCGTCGTAAAAGTTTTCCAGCATGAAATTGTGATAAGCGAGATTGTCGCGCAATTTGGATTCAAAAACCTGGCGATTGAGGAGGTCGCTCAAGCGTATGCCGCGACGGGCGGCACGATCTTCGTAGGCGGGACCAATGCCGCGTCCGGTGGTTCCGATTTTACCTTTGCCCTTGCGTTTTTCCCGGGCAACGTCGAGTTCCCGGTGATAGGGCATGATCAAATTGGCCTGGGGAGAGATTTTGAACAGATTGCTGTTGACGGCCACCCCCAACTGGACAAGGTGCTGCATTTCTTCGATAAGGGCGGCGGGATCCAGGACAACGCCGTTGCCGATGAGGCACAGTTTATTGGCACGCACGATCCCGGAAGGAATCAGGTGCAGCACATATTTTTTTCCATGGATGACGAGGGTGTGACCGGCGTTGTGCCCCCCCTGGAAACGCACGACGGCATCGGCGAACTCAGTCAACAGATCGACGATTTTCCCTTTGCCCTCATCCCCCCACTGAGTCCCCACGATTACGACATTCGGCATTGTTCTGTTAAACTCCCTGTCTTCAATTTTAAAAATTCTCCCAAACTATAAACCAATTTGGAATGGTTGGGAATTTTTTTTTTAACAGATTGATAGTTAACATAAAATTTATAAATTTCATGATTGGATCGGGTTTTATTTTCTCGGTTGGGTGTGGTTTTTATTTTCCCTGTAAGGTCCAGAGGGACGATGTGTCAGAATCCTTGTGTTGGCCTGTAAATTGCATTAAGTGACCGTGTGTCGTTGGCGTTCTTTTTTAAATGTTTGATACAAATGAAAAAAAATAAATCCTGTGGATAAGGTTGATGGCGGTTTTGGCCGTTGACGTGTGACGGAATTTTGACCGGTTGCGTGTTTGTCCTTGCGCGAGTTGGCCAGTGGAGTTTGGGATGAGTCGTCTGCTCTTTATGTTGAGGGAGATAGAGGAGGATCTTCGCGGTTCTCCGCCAAGCCTGCATCCCGGCGTGGAGAACCCAAAGGAAAAAGCAACCGGCATATCTGGAATTTTTGCTTCGTTTTCCGTTGTTGGATGGGTGGCACTTGGTCTGGTCGTTTTGGCTGTAGGGAATATGTTTTGGAGCGTCTGGTTTTCTAATCTTGCCAATGCCGAGGCTCCGACGGCCGGTCCTGTCGTTGCAGGATCGGGGAATATCCAGGCGGTTACCGACCCTGTGGGGGCGGGTATTCTCATGGACGGCCATTTTATCGGGATGACACCGCTCCGTTTCGATTGGGAGCCGGGGATTCATCGCCTGGAATTGAAAAAATATGGCTATCACGATCTGGTCGTGGATATCCATGTGGAGAAGGGACAGCGGATGGAGGTGGATCTTAAACTCTATCCGGATACGCAAAAGGAATCTGCCACCACGGCTGAAATGTCCAACGATGTCAGGAAAGCCGAAGTTAATTCGGTCGATGAGGTGGTTAGACCAGCGGCGGATGCCGTTAAGCCGACTGTTGCAGCGGTCAAGCCGGCGGCGGAGGTTGCCAAACCGAAGGCCTGGGTGGTGAAACCCGGTCAGAGTGAGGTCAGAACTCCTGTGCCTGTAGTGGATATGCCTCAGAACGGCAAGGATGTGGATCGGGTTTATACGGTCGATGGGGCGGGAAGTCAGAAGATTACCGGCAGGGTGCAGGAAGTGGCGCGAAGCGAAATGCCTTTCCGCTATACCATCCAGGTGGGGGCCTTTCTGGATCGGGAAAGTGCCTTGAAAATGGCGGCTTTTTGGCACCGCAAGGGATACGATGCCTATCTTTTGGAACTGTATGGCATCAAGGATCCCAGTCGTTTGTGGCAGAGTGTGCGGATTGGCCGTTTTGACAGTGTTGTCGAGGGGCGGCGTTTTCTGGAACAATTCCGCGCCAAGGAAAAAAGTGATGGTTATCTGGCCTCCAGCGATTCGTTTGCCCCACCCAAAGAAATGGCACTGACTGCGGGCTTGGGTTGGGATGCGCGCAAAACAGCGGGCAAGCCCCAAGTGTCGGGAGTGGAAAGTCAGTCAAAAAACAAAATTGGACCGGTCGTTCCGTCAGATCGCAAAAGCCCGGTTGACGATCCCATGGTGATGGCCCGGGAGGCGGTTGTGCCGACGGGTGAAGGTCACCTTGAAAACCAGGGGGGTGGCGTCAAACCGACCGAGGAAACGCCGGTCCAATCGAAGGATGGGGTTGGGGAGATTTCATCCGACTCCAACGGTAAGGATGGAGATGAACTGTCGGTGGAGCAGGTGGTTGGGGCTGGTCTGGATGTCAAGGGGGAGCCGATGCCTGCGGTGACCAAATCCGGATCGGATCTCGGACCGGCAGTTTTATCGGCCAAGGATGGAAAACCTGAGGGCAATGATTTGGCAACTGGTGCAGCACCTTCGGTTGCGTCGCCGGTAGAGGGTTTGAAGGTTGATCTTGGGCAGATCGCTGAGAAATCAACCGCCAGTCAGGGGCAGGTTCCGGGTAAGGCTGAAAATCTTTCCGGTCCAGGCCGGGGTGATGCTCAACATTTGTTTGACCAAGCTATGAGAGAAGAAAAAGAAGGCCGGATGGATGATGCCCAGGGGTTGTACAGGCAGATTTTGGAGCGTGACCCGGGACATGTCCTTGCCCGGCAGCGGTTGGCGCGAATTTATGTGGAGGCGGGTCGGACTTCCGAAGCCCTGGCCCTATTGAAACCGGCGGTTGCGGGGCGGGACAGTCGGAGTTTGGCGAGTGCGGATCCCAATTTTTCAGCTTTTCTCGCGGCTTTGTACCAACGGCAGGAGGAACATTGGAAAGCCGTGGATCTTTACGAGGCTTTGTTGCAAAACGATCCCAATAAAGGCATCTGGCAGATGGGAATGGCCATTTCCCTGGAAAAACTCAATGAACCTGCCAATGCTTTGCGGTACTATGAAAAATCTTTGGAAAGTGGTGAACTCAGTGTTCGGTTGCGCACTTTTGTGGAAAAACGGGTCCGCAATCTTAAGTAAATCGCGCCCATCTTGGGATACGAAGTTATTTGTTCGGGACCTCGCCCCGATCTCTACCGGGGGGGTGCCCCCCCAGGCCCCTCAATAATTTGAAACTGCATATTTTCCTCAATGGTTGCGGTAGGCGGGATTTTCCCACCAGTGCAGTTTATCGCGCAAGACCGAAAAATAGTCGCGGTCCAGGGCATGGAGGACACGTAGTTTTCTGCGTGATTGCCGCACGAGTACCTTGTCACCGTCGAAAAGGGCGAATCCTGTCTGGCCGTCCAGGGTGAGCAGACGGTCGAGGCCGTCGTGGGCCAGGGTGACGGTAACACAGCCGTTGCCGGGAACGGCGATGGGGCGGTTGGCCAGGGTGTGGGGACAGATGGGAACCAGAAGAATGGCATCCAGGGCGGGGTGGATGATGGGTCCACCGGCTGAAAGGGCGTAGGCGGTGGAACCAGTGGGGGTGGAAAGGATCAGACCGTCGGATCGGGTGGAAAAGGCAAACTGATCGTCGATGGCGATCTCGCATTCCATCATGCGGGCCAGGGCCTCCTTGTGGACGACGGCATCGTTGAGAACCCTGGTTTTGAGAACCTGGTCACCATTGCGGATGACCGAGACATCCAGAAGGGTGCGATGATCTTCCCGGTATTGGCCGTCGAAGATCAAGGTCAAGGTGGAAATCATCTTGTCTACGACGACCTCGGTGAGAAACCCCAGACGTCCCACATTGACTCCCATCAACGGGGTGTCGCGGTCGCCTACCGCGCGGGTGGCGGCGATGAAGGTGCCGTCGCCACCAATAACGACAATCAAGTCACATTCCGCTGGTATTTTGGACTGGGGTACCCCGGCGGCGATTTCTCGGTCAATTCCGGCATCGCGGGCCGTTTCGCTGGAAACCGTGACCTTGAGGCCGCGTTCATGCAGCCAGGAAGCCAGTTGGGCACTGGCATCCAGGGCCATGGGGTCGGAACGTTTGGTGATGATGCCGATGTTTTTCATAACGGGTCGATCAATGGTTGTGAATGAACCTGGGGGGACAAACCGGGCATTAATGGTCTTGCCGGTTGACCTGTGAACGGCATACAATGCCCTTTTTTTTGTGTAAACGCCAATGAATTCACACCAGGATCTCCTTGGGGGGCAGGCGTGTTGATAACTTGTGCATATCGGAAAAACAAAGTTTGGCAAAAATTATTGCGGGGGTTGATGGGGGATCATTCTCCCCGGTGGGTTTTGGGGGCGAGAGCACCCAAGGATCTGGTTTTTGCCCCAAGGGCGTCATGTCCCTGATGGAGAAAAAATGAGCCTTCAAGCTCCCAACGACCCCGCAATGGAACTGACCGATGTTCAGAGTCGCAGGGACAATCGCAGAATCGATATCGACAAGGTGGGTGTCAAAAACATTCGCTACCCCATCATTGTCAGGGATCGCAGCCGGGGGCACCAGCATACCATCGCCTCGGTGAACATGTATGTCAGGTTGCCGCACCGGTTCAAAGGGACCCACATGTCGCGGTTCCTTGAGGTGTTGAGTGCCTATGACCAGGCGGTGTCGGTGGAAAATCTTCCCGACCTGCTTCAGGGGATTCGGGATCGTTTGGATGCGGAGGAAGCCCACATTGATCTGGAGTTTCCGTTTTTCATGCAAAAACGGGCACCGGTGACGGGTGCCCAGGCCATGATGGACTATCACGTTCGTTTTTCCGGATTCCAGCGCGGAAAAGAATTTCGCATGACCCTGGGGGTGGTGGTTCCGGTGACCACGTTGTGTCCCTGTTCCAAGGAGATTGCCGAACAGGGTGCCCACAATCAACGTTCCCATGTGACGGTAAACCTCTGTTTCCACAAGTTTGTCTGGGTGGAAGAAATTATCGAGATGGTGGAAAACCAGGCTTCGTGTCCGTTGTATGCCATCCTCAAACGACCGGACGAAAAATATGTCACCGAAAAAGCCTATGCGCATCCCATGTTTGTAGAGGATATGGTGCGGGCGGTAGCCTTTGAATTGGAAAAAGACCCCAGGATCGCCTGGTTTACTGTAGAATCGGAAAATTTTGAATCGATTCACAACCATTCCGCCTATGCCTTTTTGGAGGGCGGTAGCCGCGTTTGAAGGACAAGTGAGGGATTATGCGTTTTGGAACCACCCTGATTCCCACATTGAAGGAAACCCCTGTAGAGGCGCGGGTGGAATCCCATCGCCTGATGCTGCGTGCCGGTCTGATCCGGCAGTTGGGGGCGGGTATTTATACCTGGCTCCCCTTGGGATTGCGGGTGCTGCGCAAGGTGGAGGCCATCGTCCGTGAAGAAATGGATGCCGCTGGTGCCCAGGAAATTCTCATGCCGGCGGTGCAACCGGCGGAGTTGTGGCAGGAATCGGGGCGTTGGCAAAAATATGGTCCGGAGTTGCTGCGGTTTCAGGATCGTGGCGGTCGTGATTTTTGCTTTGGCCCGACCCACGAAGAAGTGGTGACCGATCTGGTCCGGCGCGAACTGCGTTCCTACCGGGATCTTCCCGCCAATTTTTACCAGATTCAAACCAAGTTTCGTGATGAAATCCGTCCCCGCTTTGGCATCATGAGGGGGAGGGAATTTTTGATGAAGGATGCCTATTCGTTCGATTTGGATGAGGCCAGTCTGGACCGGAGTTATCGGGGGATGGTGGATGCCTATCACCGTATTTTTGGCCGTTGCGGTTTGCGTTTTCGCGCGGTGGAGGCGGACACGGGGGCCATTGGTGGTGCTTTTTCCCATGAATTTCATGTGTTGGCCGAGAGTGGCGAGGATGTCATCGCTTCCTGCGACGGCTGTGGCTATGCCGCCAACCTGGAAAAAGCCGAATCGGTAGTTTCCTCCGCCATTGCGCCGCATGGGCAAGTCGGGTCCATGCGCCAGGTGGATACTCCGGGGATGAAAACCATGGAGGAGGTTGCCGCTTTTCTGGGGTGTGCGCTGACTGGAATGGTCAAATCCCTGGTGGTGGAGGGGGAGGGAAGGGCGTTGCAATTGCTGCTCCGGGGCGACCATGAACTGAACCTGGTCAAGGCCGCCAACGCCCTTGGGGTTGGTTCTGTGCAATTGGCCGATCCTGTTCGGGCAGCGGAATTGTCCGGAGTTCCGGTCGGTTCCATGGGTCCGGTGGGGGCGAGGCTGCCGCTTCTGGCCGACAGGTGCCTGGAAGGGTTGTCGGGTTGGGTTGCCGGGGCCAACGCGGATGGGCGTCACCTTTTGGATGTGGTGTGGGGGCGGGATTGTTCCAAACCGCCGTGGGCTGATTTGCATAATGTGGTGGCGGGGGATCTGTGTCCACGTTGCCAGGTTTCTCCCCTGCGTTTGGATCGGGGCATCGAGGTGGGGCATGTGTTCAAACTGGGGGATAAATATACCCGTGCCATGAAGGTGACGGTGCAGGATGCCGATGGGCGGGAAAAAATTCCCATTATGGGTTGTTATGGTATTGGTGTTTCCCGTATTGTGGCGGCGGCCATTGAGCAAAACCACGATGACAACGGAATCGTCTGGCCTTTGGCTTTGGCACCGTTTGCGGTGGAAATATTGTTGGTCAACCCCAAGGATGAGGAATCTGTCGGGGTTGCTGAGACTTTGGAGAAAGGGTTGCGGCAGGTGGGCATTGAGGTGCTCATGGATGATCGGGATGAGCGCCTGGGGGTGAAATTCAAGGATGCCGATTTGTTGGGGTTGCCGTTTCGCGTCGTGGTGGGAGGACGCTCTTTGAAAGAGGGGGCGGTGGAGGTGCAGCGGCGTGGTCAACCTGAAAAGGAACGTATTGCGGTAGAAAATGGTGTGACGCATTTGATTGCCCGGGTTCGTGCGACGGATGGCGTTGATAATTTTAAAAATCTTCCTCTTTAGCCAGAGAAACGCAGGCCATGATTGATTCCTTGTTGGTGGCTTTGTCCGAAACGGTTGCCGAAATTGCCGAGACCATGTTGTTCGTTGAAGTTGGTGTCGGTCCACTGCAAATCCAGGGGGATCCTTGTGCGGCGGATGTCAGTGCCGTTGTGGGTTACAGCGGCGGTTTGAATGGGGGGTTGCGCCTGGGTGGTTCGCTGGCTGCTGCGTTACGGGTGGGGGGGGCCTTGTTGGGGGAGTTACGGGACGCCTGGGACCAGGAATTTGAGGATGCCTTTGGGGAAATGGCCAATATGATTGCCGGTGGGGTACAAACTCGGGTGGAAGGGGCGTTGGGTTCCATCGCCATGACGCCTCCCATGGTGGTTCAGGGTAGAAACCACCAAGTTTCTGGCCGACATTCCTCGAAATGGTTGTGTCGGCATTTTGAAATGGATGGGGTTGCTTTTTTCTGTGAGATTTATTTTGTCGTGCCGGAATAAGGCAGGTCCGAGCCGACGGCGACGAGGTGGACGACCATGAATCATGATGCGGCGGGGACAAATCGGGATTCCGGCAATCTGACGGTGGATTCGGTTTTTCCCGAATCGACCCGGGATATGGTGCGGCAGTGGGTTCGGGGTCTGTTGCCACGGGTTGCGGAGCCTTTGATTCGGGAGGAGATTGCCCGGTTGCGCGAGGAAGAGTTGGGGCGAGTTGATCCCCTGGTGTTGGCGGAAACCGTTCGGGATTGGTTGGAGCCGAGGATTGAAACCATGGCGCGCCAGACCATTCGGGAAATGGTGGCTTCTGCTCTGCCGGGAATCGCGGAAACCTTGATCAAGGAAGAAATTCGGCGTATCCGCGAGGGGGGGTGATGGATGCCGTTTACGTATTGGAAAAAAAAATGTTGTGTAAATCTGGGGACAGTAAATCTGGGGACAGTATGTCCATTTCCCTATCACTGTTCTCAGAATTAGCCTCAGATTTAGCGGATTTTGGCTGCTCATGAACTCCAAGGTTTACCTAGAGACCAGCATCATCAGTTACTTGGCCGCCCGGCCCAGCCGGGATTTGGTGGTGGCCGCCCATCAGCAGATTACCGCCGAATGGTGGGACAACTGCCGCCATCGCTTCGACCTCTACACGTCGGAACTGATGATCCGGGAGGCAGGCGCGGGCAATCCCGATGCCGCCAAACGTCGGTTGGAATTCTTAGCGGGCCTGCCCAGTCTGAATATCAATAATGAGGTCATGACTCTGGCCATCGCGCTTTTGGATGCCAGGGCTGTTCCGCAACAGGCGGTTGATGATGCCTATCACATCTCCCTGGCTGTCGTACATGGGATGGATTACCTGCTGACATGGAATTGCAAGCATATCGCCAATGCCACCATGTGGAGCCGGATTGATGGCATCTGTCGCGCCCAAGGCTATGAACCCCCAGCCATCGCCACCCCCGAACAACTTCAGGAGGGATGACCATGTGGGAAGACCCTATCGTTAAAGAAGTACGCCAGGTCAGAGAAGAACACGCTGCCCGTTTTAATTATGATCCGGTGGCCATCTACAACGACATGAGACGTCTGCAACAGGAGTCGGGCCGGGAATATGTGGATCTTTCACGCAAGCCGCGCCGGAATTCTGGGGGAATTCCGGCAATTTCGGGGACACCCGACTAATTTATTGCGTTCAGTGTGCTGGTTCAGCGGAAATCCGACAGAATGCCATCTCGGATAAGCTACTCGACCCGGGATATGGTGCGGCAGTGGGTTCGGGGCCTGTTGCCACGGGTTGCGGAACCTTTGATTCGGGAGGAGATTGCCAGGTTGCGCGAGGAAGAGTTGGGGCGGGTTGATCCCCTGGTGTTGGCGGAAACCGTTCGGGATTGGTTGGAGCCGAGGATTGAAACCATGGTGCGCCAGACCATTCGGGAAATGGTGGCTGATATGTAAACAATTACAACAGAAAACGGTTGAACTCTGCCGTTGGTACATCGCCCCGCTAGATAAAACAGAATGGTGTACTCAGATGATTTTTGATGAACGGAAACGCAAGCTGGCTGAAGATCAATAGTACCGAAAATCTAAGTAATTCTCTCAAAAATTTGAGGAAAAAAAATGAATCAAACAATAAAATTCCGGTTGACTTTTTGTCTGAAGTGGTGGAATTTACATCGGCTGAGTGATGGTCTGGGTGTTTAAGAATCTGGGGAGTCCGTCCCCATTGGATTTGTTGCCATAGGAAATTAGTATGGTTTCCCCAGATTGGCGTGACTTGTTACGAGGTTATACGTTTTGTTAGTAAACTAAATAATTGTATGCATATAATCGGGAGGTAAAAATGCCTAGAAGCGACAAAGATAATATGCTTTCTGCTTTGGTAAACAGTAATGGGCAATTGTCATATTCCAGATTAATAGAGGTTTTGGATTGGGATGAAGATAAATTTAAGAGCGTACTCAATCAAATTATTAATGAAGAACTTGCTGAAAAATATCGATGCCGAGGTGGCGGAGTTCGTTTGACAGAATCAGGATTAAGCTCATCAGCAAGACTGAAGAAAATCAAATCCGCAGTTGCTGCTGAAATTGAGCTGTACCCAATATTGATTGATCTTCTAAAAGAAGACGCTGAATTTGAAGAAGAGAATTCTGATGTTTTTGACATAAGTAGAATGCGAATGTCGGGCTTGTGGCAAAATCCAGACGTATTAAAAATTACCGTTACTGATTACAGTGTATTAAAAAAGAAAATCATACATGTGACATCGTTTGAAGTTAAGAAGGCTGATAGCTGGGGTATAAACTCGGTATTTGAAGCGGCGTCTCATAGCCGCTTTGTTAATGACTCATACTTCGTTCTTGAGAGAGAAAATGAGGAAATTTCTGGTCTTGAAGAAGCAATAGATGCTTGCAGATATTTTGGAGTTGGGTTGATGATTATGTTTAAAAGTGATGAAGGATTTTATAAAAAAGTTATTCTTGAAGCCGACACAAAACAACCTAAGGATGATTATTTAGAAAACTTCCTCACTGGAGCCATTCAGCATGATGATAATATAAAGAAGTTTATTAAAAAATATTATTAAACCCAGAGCAGAAAAATTAACTGTTTAGTCCCCCCTCCTTCTTTTTCTTTATAGGTATTGCGGGGGTCCGGGGGGAGGTTCTTCCCCCGGCGGGGTTTGGGGCAGCACCCCAAGGTTCTATTTTATGTCCGTATGGAGTTACCTTGTGTGCATTAGGGAAAAATCGCGGCCATCGGCGGAGATGGCATAGATACGATAGCCGAATTGGTATAATTTTTTTAGAATTTCCTTGGTGCGTTGTAAACCGTGGGGCACCATCTCTGGGTGAAATTCCAGGATGATCTGACCTATGGAGCAATGGGATGCCATCACATTTTCCAGAATATCGTATTCGGCACCTTCCACGTCCATTTTTAAAATATCCAAATGGTCATGTCCATTCTGGCGCATCAAAGTTGCCAGGCAGGCCACTTCGGCGGTAACACCTGTCTCCTGGTCTGATGCGTGTCTGGCCATGCTGAACGAGACGTTGCGCGCCAACCTGGGACTGGCAAAGTCGGCAACCCCGTCGTAGGCGGCCAGACCTATCGCCCTGAACTTGAACTGTTCGGGAAGATTTTGTTGTCGTAGCCATGCCACGGACTTGGGGGTGGGGTCACAGGCGAAGATTGTGGAGCCGTACCGTTCAATCAAAGCCAGATCAAAGGAAATATTTTCCCCAAGGCCGACGGAATAGATGACACTCCCCCGATTCAACCTTTCCGGGAAGACGGCATATCCGCCATAGTGGCCGCCAAGAAAATCGGTCTTGACTCGAACTTGTGGCCAAATCCACATGTCCCGGCCAAGTAATTGTTTGACCAACCTTTTGGCCTTGGTCAGGCCAGGATGCTCTTGATTCATATCCCCCCACTTCTGGCCGAACATGATGCCCTTTGGGCAAAAACAAAAACCTTGAGGGGTCCACCCCCAGACTTCCACAATAATTTTTTTAGCCTACTGTGGCAAACTTTGTTTTTTCAAACCATGGACAATTATTGATCCTCAAAGTCCGTCATGTCTGGTTGACAAACATTTTCCCTGATAAACTACCGCCGGTTTTGCGTGGTTTGGCAACTCGAAAGCGAAGTTTACAGCCAACCGGTTTTTTTCAACAGCCATCAGAAGGGCGATTGACATGCTTCCGCAGCGTTTCCTTGCGGTTGATACCGATAAAATAAACAAACGCCAAAGGATACGGATAAGCCTGACGCTTGGTCTGGTGGTACTGTTGTCTGCCACTCCTTCACCTGTCAGGGGGGAGGACGTTCCCATGGATGTCCATGCCGACAGCCTGGAAATGGACCGTGACAACCAGGGGATCGTCGCCAAAGGCAACGTCCACATCATCCGAAAAGACGAGTTGGAACTCAAAGCCGATGCGGCCGGCTATTCCGGGAAAACCAGAGAAATCCACGCCCAGGGCCATATCCGCATGACGCATCAGGGCCACCAGTTTGAAAGCGAACGGGCGGTTTTTAATGCCAACACCAAGGCGGGTCATTTGGAACAGGTTAAAATGGACATGGCCGGGGAGGGGGGACGCGGCGGAGCGCAGGATGTCGAGTTGCTGGGACCCAATAATCTGACCATGAACGAGGCGTGGTTCACCCAATGTGATTGTGAACCACCACCCTGGAAACTTTCAGCCAAAACGGTGGATATTGACCGCAAGCAAAATTCCATAACGGCCAGGAATGTCAAGTTTCATATGGGAGAGGTTCCGGTGCTATGGTTGCCGTGGTGGGAGCAACCTCTCGACAAACAAAGAAAAAGTGGTTTTTTAACCCCCGATATCCGTTCCAGCAGCAGCAATGGTTTGGAGGTTGAAGTTCCCTACTATTTTAACTTGGCCCCCGAACGGGATCTTACCGTTGCCGTCCGTCCCGTCACCCGTCGCGGCGTCATGGGAAAAATGCAGTTTCGCTACCTGGGCCTGGGACACGAAGGTAAATTGCAAACCCAACAGATCCAGGATGAACTGGAAGACCAATGGCGGGGTTTGACGACCTACGATCACAGGGGACGGCAGTGGGGATGGGATCTGACAGCCCGGGGTGAGTTGAGTCAAACCCGGGATTATATTAACGACTTCAATCAAAATCTGGTGGAATCCAGGGCGCGTCGTCTGGAATCCCATCTGACAGCGGATCGCTATCGGATTGGTGACGAAGGATACTCCGACATGCGTATCGGTGGACGTTGGAATCAAGATTTGGAGGCCCGAGACGATCAATTCACGGTCCAAAGTCTCCCTTTCGCCGTTTATGCCGACAGTCAACCTTTGAATTCCCTGCCGGATGGCTGGATCTTCGATGGCCTGGACAGCAACCGCTGGCGTTTGCAGCGTGAGTTTCACCTGGACCATTTCTACCAGAAATCGGGAGACTCCGTTCAACGTTTCGATGCGGCCCCCACCGTGGAATATTCGCGCCCCCTGGGGGTGGCCAGGATAACCGCACGCGGTCAGTTGCGTGAAACCGTCTACCTTATCCAGGGCGACCCCGTGCAAACCGGATTGGACCGCGAAAATACCCAACATCGTGAAGCATCCATGTTCAGTGTTGGCTTAGGCAGTTCATTGTTCAGAAATTATCCAGGGTTTGCCACCCATACCCTGGAGCCAAAAATTGAAGTGACCCATAGTGCCGCTACCGAACAAAGTTTGCTGCCCAACTACGACGCCACTCAAAGATATTTTGCCTTTTCCAACCTGTTCGGGGATTCGTTGCACTCGGGGTTGGACCGGATCAGTGTCGGTCAGCGCGTGGGGTATGCCTTGACTTCGCGTCTGCTTAACCATGGCGGGGATGGTTTTCTTTGGGAAAATGTTGAATTGAGCATCGGTCAAAGGTGGGCACCGGAAGGCCACCAGGAATATCAGCAATACCAGGATTTCTCTCCCATTGTTTCTGCCCTGGGGATTCAAATGGCGGGTGGGGTGACTATTGATGCCACCAACCGTTATGATCCCAATGATCAGGAACTGGAAAACACCGCCGTGCGCCTGGGCCTATCCCGATCCAAACGTAACCGTGTGTCCCTGGGCTACCACTATAACCAGCCCTCTCCGGCGGGCAACATGATGGAAAACAACGGGTCACTCCTGGAAGATGCTGTTGCCGATACCCACCTCAGTCTGAATGATCAATGGTCGTGGGGCCAGGAAGTCAGTTATTCGCTGAACAGCAGCAATATGAAAAGTTGGCGGACAGGGTTGGCCTACGAACATCAATGCTGGAAACTGACGCTTGAGGGGGGCCGCAACTTGGCGCACGATACCGATTCCCATGGGGGTGGTTTTATCGGCCTGTTTTTGGGTCTGAAAGGTCTTGGCGACTATGGCGTCTGAACTTTTTCCCGCAAGAGGAAAACCCACTCGAATGTATGCAGAAGGGAAAGAAAACCACCGTTTCTGTGGTCTAAACATTTGGAAAAAAATTGCTTTTCTGTTGCTCCTGGGGGGGGTGATCTGGTTGCCGGGCAGGGAAGGCTTGGCCAGCAACCATGAAACCGGAGAACAATCACTCAAAATTGTCAGCGGGTTGACCGATAGTGACTCCGAAAAAAGCCCCCAAGCCACCTCCCTCGCCTCAGTGAAACCGGGGGCTGCGCTGGATCGAATCGTTGCCATCGTGGAGGCACAGATCATCAGCGACCAGCCGGTGCAGCCACAAATCATTACCCAATCGGAAGTGGACGATTTGATTGAGCCTACCTTGGACAAGTTGCGGCAGAAAGGTGAAGATTTTCAACTGGAATCTTTACGCAAGCGGGGATTGGATGAATTGATCGTCAGAAAACTTCGCGATCAGAAAGCGACCCAGATCGGCGTCACCGTCGCCGATGATGATATCGATGACGTCATCCATCAAGTGGAACGCAAAAACAAGTTGCCCCCGGGAAGTCTGCCCGAGGTGTTGAGGCGCGAGGGGGTCGATTATCAGCGTTATCGGCAACAATTGGGTGATCAGTTGATGGAGACCCGATTGATCAAACGGGTTATCTGGCCACTCATTGCGGTGACCGACGAAGAACTTAAAGTTCTTTATAACCAGACTTCCCTGGACAAAACCGGGGAGGAAGAGGTCCATTTGGGGCAAATTCTTCTGGAGGTTGTCGCAGGCTCCTCTCCTGGTGATGTCGCTCGGGTTCAGGAAAAAGCCAGGACGCTGGCCGATGGTTTGCGCACCGGAAAAAGCCTTGCATCCCTCGCGGGTCAGTTTTCCAGTGATTCTTCCGGATTGGCGGGGGGGGATATGGGCTGGTTTAAAAAAGGGGAATTGCCGGAAAACCTGGAAAAGGAAGTTTTTCAGCTTCAGCAAGGCGAAGTTTCCGAGCCTCTGCGTTCTGCTCAGGGATTTCATGTCATCCAGATGATCGAGCGCAGATCCAGGGCTATCTCTACCCAGGAGCAGACGGCGAGTTACCGTTACAAGGCCAGACATATTCTTATCAAGGTTGACGCCAACCGTGATGAAAATACCGCCCTGGCCAAAATCAGACAACTTCGCGAAAAAATCATGGATGGCAAACCGTTTGATCAGTTGGCCACTCAGAATTCCGAGGATGTCAATACCATCAAGGATGGCGGTAATCTGGGATGGTTCGATCAGGGGGTTATGGTTGAAGCTTTCGATACCGCAGTGAAGTCGCTCGACGTGGGACAGGTCAGTCAGCCTGTAAAAACTCCTTTTGGCTGGCATTTGATCAAGCTGGAGGACAAACAATCTTTAAGTTCCAACTCATTTGAAGCGCAAAGACCCATGCTGGAACAGCGATTGATCGCGACCAAGGCCAAAGATCGTTACAAACAATGGCTGAGGGATTTGCGCCTGCGTGCTTTTGTGGAGTTCCCTTGATTGCAGTTTCGATGGGAGATCCGGCGGGTGTTGGACCGGAGCTTGTATTGCGGGAATTTTCAGAAATTCCTCGGCGGGTGCATGTGGGGGATCCGGAGGTTTTTAGAGTTACCGCGCGGCATTTTAATATTCAATGTGACATCCGGGAGGTGACCTCTCCGCAAGAGGCAGCTATGTTGCCTCCGACCTGTTTTGCAATCATTCCGGTTGCGGGTGGTGGGGGAGTCGGGAAGCTTTTCTTTGGCAACCCCGACGGGTGTTTTGCTCCAGCCACGGTCAACAGCATCCTCGATTGTTGCGCCCTGGCTTTGTCGCATCGGGTGGATGCCATGGTCACCCCTCCCATCAACAAGGGGGTGTTGCATGCGGCGGGGTATGCTTTTCCCGGACATACCGAACTTATCGGGGCCGCAGCCAAGGTAGCGCAGCCGGTTATGATGTTGCTGGGCAAGGGACTCAGGGTGGTACCGGTAACCATCCATCAATCCCTGGCCAGTGTCCCTGCGACGCTCACCCAGGATAAATTGCGTCAGACCATTCTTACTACTTGGCAAGCCTTGATCCAGGATTTTGCCGTGGCCGCCCCCAGAGTCACCGTTGCCGGGCTGAATCCCCATGCCGGAGAGGGGGGTATTTTCGGACGGGAAGAAATCGACATCATCGCACCCGTTTGCGACCATTTGCGTCACACCCTGGGGCCTGGGCTGGTGGGGCCATTGCCGGCCGATACCCTTTTTCACGACCGGGCACGCGCTACCTATGACGCCATCATCCTGATGTATCATGATCAGGCTCTCATTCCATTAAAAATGTTGGCCTTTGGTGAGGCGGTCAATTGCACTCTGGGATTACCCTTCATCCGCACCAGCGTTGATCATGGCACCGCCTATGACATTGCCGGCAAGGGCGTTGCCGATGGTCGTTCCTTTCGACATGCCCTGGCTCTCGCCGGTCAGATGGCGGAAAACCGGAAAAAATGATGACCATTCCGTCCCTCTCAAGCATGTAAACGATTGCCCTTGGTTTCATTATTTGGCAAAATCAGGAGAATTTTTTTCGGTCATCGCGTTCAATGAACGCCGCCGCACCGATTCCGGAGGGGCAATGTCTACTGAAGTCAACAATCTGAAAACAATCCTGGCCCTGATACGAGATAACAAATTTGATGCAGCCTGGAGCTTTCTGGACACCCTGCTGGTCACCGACCCGGAGTTGGTGGCGCAGTGGTATCTGTTGTCGCAGTTCGTTGTCCGTGGCGATAAACGTTTTGGCGATGAAGTGCGCGGTGCTCTGGGTGAAATCGGTCGGGCCGCTACACGGGCCTTTGATGGTATTCTTGCAGAATTGGAAACCCACAAACCTGTCAAATTTAAAATTTCTGACCCAACAGACCAGGGCATTGAGCGATTGGAAGCGTTTCTTGGGGTCATCCAACAACGTTTGGGTGAGCCAGAACAGGGAAAAACCCAAAACCTGACACACGATCAACAACTCGTCCCCCTTGTCCACTTTCTGGAACGGGTACAGCGGGCGCATGTGGAGCGGTTGGATCCGGTCAAACGTGTGGAGCAACGCCTGGATGGTCTGCGGCGTCGGATGCGGGATCAAGGCAATACCAATAATAAGCCTGCGTCTGGCAGGCACCGTCTGGCGGAACGCTTGACCGCTTTTGGTGGTGCTTTGGGCAGAACCCACAAAAAGGAAGGCCGCTTTGTCCGCTAAACGATTTCGCATTCTCCTGCTCAATGGTCCCAACCTTAACTTGCTGGGACGGCGGGAGCCTGGGGTGTATGGTGTGGCGACGTTGGCGGACATTGAACGCGATTGCCAATCGTTGGCCGCCGAACGCAATGTTGATCTTGATTTTTTCCAAAGTAACCATGAAGGGGCACTGGTGGACCGAATCGGAGCCGCCTTGGGCACTGCCGATTTCATCATCATCAACCCCGCGGCCTTTACCCATACTTCCATCGCCATACGCGATGCCCTGCTGGCGGTAGGTCTGCCCATTATTGAAATTCACCTGTCCAATATTTATCGTCGGGAAACATTTCGCCACCATTCCTACATTTCCGATATTGCTGTGGGACAAATTTCCGGACTTGGGGCATTGGGATATCGTTTGGCCATCGAAGCGGCAGTGCATCGTTTGCACCATTCGGCCCCATAGCCCACGTTTAACACTGGACTGACAAGTCAAGCCATTTTTTTGTGGTAAGCCTCCCGGAGGAAATGCTATAATATTTTGATCGTATTTTAAACACAAGATTTATATGTTTCGATAATCGATGTTCTTTCAAACTTGAGAAGCTAATGAGGGTATGGCTATGAGTCGTGATCTCGATCCATCCGAATCGATACAACAAAAAAAACGTTTGGAAGAAAAAAGGCGCCAAGCCCTTCCTGCCCAAACCCTCTTGACACAGAGAAATCTAGCTGAACAAATGAAAATAACAGAGCGTGAAATAGAAGAACGAAAAAGCCTGATAGGTTTTTCTGATTCTGATGCCAAGGCATTACGTGAGTGCAAAGAATATATTATAAAAAATATTGATAGAATAATCACGGAATTTTACGACGACCAGCAAACCATTCGTGCCGTTGAGCTTATAATTGGAGACGCGGAAACATTCAACCGGCTGCATGCTTCAATGAAGAACTACGTTATTGAGCTTTTTGATGGATACTACGATCTGGCATATGTTGAGAAACGCCTACGAATTGGGAAGGTTCATAAACGTATCGGGGTTTCCCCAAAACTCTATATTTCAGCATTGGTAAGGCTTGAAGCGTTACTACATAGAGAAGTTTTAGTTGCAGTGAAACAAGAAAACAATTGTACGCAATGCGATCAAAAAAGAGACTCTCTGCATAAGCTGTTGATGTTTGATGTGCAACTTGTTTTTGATACCTACATCAACAGCATGATTGCTGAGATTTCGTCGGCCCGAGATGAGATTGAAATATATGCTGAGAGCCTTGAAGCTACGGTTGCTGAAAGAACAGCGCAGCTCCAGGAACTTTCAAGTCGAGATGCCCTGACTGGTCTGTTAAACCAAAGATCTTTTTATAATATTCTTCGCAGAGAAATTTCACGCGCTGAAAAAAATAGAGGCCCCTTGAGTTTGGTATATTTTGATCTGAATAAATTTAAATCTCTAAACGATACCCAGGGTCATAAGGCGGGGGATGAATTATTGGCTCTTGTTGGAAAAAACACCCGAGATTCTGTACGCGATTTTGACATTTCATTCCGCTATGGCGGAGATGAATTTGTGATTATTATGCCTGATACCTTGTTGGGGGCTGCCGTCACTGTGTGTAATCAAATGGCCTCAAATTTTGATAAGTTGAAAAACCAAGGCGTAACCTTCAGCATAGGGGTCCATCAAATGGGGCCAGATCGATATACGGATATGGATACTTTTGTGAAGGCGGCTGACGCATATATGTACCAAGCAAAGGCAGAATCAAAGAAATTTCCAGGGCATTACGTACGGTACGAAGGGTTTGTTAAAGAGGAGGGTAACTAAATGAAATAAAAAAGACTGTGTTAAACTTGGGATAGCAGGATCTGTCAGGTTTCTCCAGGCGTGTACTTTTGGCTTTTCAATTTTTTCCAGTAACCCAACCTTTTGGCAATTTCCCTCTCATATCCCCTTGCAACGGGAGCGTAAAAGCTTTGGCCAAGCAAAGGCTCGGGAAGATGGTCCTGGAGCACCAGGGCGTTTTCATAATCGTGGGCGTACTGATAACCTTTGCCATAGCCCAATTGTTTCATTAACGCCGTAGGGGCATTGCGTAGATGCATCGGGGGTGGCAGCGATCCCCATTGAATGGCTGCTGCCTTGGCGGCCTCGTAGGAGACATACACGGAGTTGCTTTTCGGGGATGTGGCCAAATAAATGACCGCCTGAGCCAGGGCGAGTTCCCCCTCTGGCCGACCCAGGAAATGATAGGCGTCTTTCGCCCCCAGGGCGACAACGAGGGCTTGCGGATCGGCATTGCCCACGTCTTCGCTCGCAAACCGAATCAGTCGCCTGGCGACATACAACCCATCTTCTCCAGCGACCAACATGCGTGCCAGCCAATACAGCGACGCATCCACATCCGACCCGCGCAACGATTTGTGCAGTGCCGAGATTAGGTTGTAATGGGATTCCCCTGACTTGTCATGTCGCAACGTCCCATGCAGCAAAGCCGCCTTCAGGTCATCCTCTCCCAGACTTGCGAGCGTATCCGCACGGGGCGAAACCATGTCCGCCACGGTTTCCAACAGGTTCAAGGCCAATCGGGCATCGCCATCCGCCACCTCGGCCATTTGCAGGGCCAACCCGGGGGACAAGGAAATTTTTGTTTTCCCCAGCCCCCGTTCGTCATCCCGAACCGCCTCTTCGATGATCTGAACCAATACCTCCGTGTTCAATGGGTTTAAGGTGATGACCCGGGTGCGTGATAACAGTGCGCCATTGAGTTCAAAGGAGGGATTTTCCGTTGTGGCACCCAGCAAAATGATGGTCCCATCCTCGACAAAAGGGAGAAAGGCATCCTGCTGACTTTTGTTAAAGCGGTGGATTTCATCGATAAACAGAATGGTCGCTTGGCCAGAGTGTTGTTTTTCTTCCCTGGCCTTCTCGACCACCTGCCGCACCTCACGCACACCCGCCATCACCGCCGACATGGATGCAAAATGGCTGTGGGTTTGTGCGGCGATGATGCGGGCCAACGTGGTTTTACCACAACCCGGAGGTCCCCAAAAAATCAACGATGGAAAACGGTCGGTCTGGATGGCCTGGAAGAGCAAACGCCCTGGGGCGGTCACATGTTCTTGTCCGCGAACCTGGGCCAACGTTCGTGGACGCATCCGGTCTGCCAAGGGGGAGAATGGAACCATGGTGAACCTTCACCGGCCACGATGGCCAAGTGGATTTAAACCAATCGTAAAATTATCACGTTGTGGCCAAAAGATCATACGGCGTAGCCTGTAGCACTCTGGCCGTGACAATGGTTCCAATGGCCAAATTTTTTCCCTGGAGCCGGACATGACCATCCACGTCCGGTGCCTGCCAGGGGGTTCGTCCCAGGTAATCCCATGGTTCTCCCTTGACGGAATGCTCAACCAGGACCGGCAAGGTTGATCCCACCTGGGCTTCCAGATTTTCTTGACTGATCCCTTGTTGCAATTCATAAATCCGGCCCCTGCGCTCTGCGGCGATTTCCGGGGCAATCTTGTCGGGCAGTTGCTGGGCACCACTGCCTACTTCATCGGAATAGGTGAAAACGCCGACATGATCCAAACGAAATTCATTTATAAAATCATAGAGATCATTAAACTCTTTTTCGGTTTCCCCGGGGAATCCGACGATAAACGTAGACCTTATCGCCCCTTTGGGTACCCGGGAACGTATTCGTTGTACCAATTGGCGTATGTCTGTCCCTCGTTCGGCCCGCTTCATTCTGGCAAGGACTGCCGAATGGCTGTGTTGCAACGGAATGTCCAGATAGGGCAGTACTTTTTGGGATTGGTTGATATGGTCCAACAAGGCATCGTTGACCAGAGTGGGGTAAAGATAGAGCAGTCGGATCCATTGTAACGATTCTATGTTTTCCAGGGCGGCAAGAAGCGACAACAAGCTGGATCGTGGTGTCAGGTCGCGACCATACAGGCTGGTATCTTGGGATACCAGATTGAGTTCCAATACCCCACCCTTGACCAATGCCCCGGCTTCTGCGACCAGTTCGTCCACGGGTCGGGAACGAAACGGACCACGCAATTGGGGAATGATGCAAAAGGAACACGGATTATTACAACCTTCGGCAACTTTGAGATAGGCGGTATGGGATGGGGTGGTCAATACCCGTGGGGCATCTTCCAGGGGTTTATTCAGGGGGTTTAAAATGGGCACGGGTCTGCCGTGTGCCGGCGGTGCCACCAACTGGCGTGGTTGGGCGGCGGTGTCGTGGGTTCCCAGCAACAGGTCGATGGCGGGAATCTGCTCCTTGAGGAGACGACCATAACGCTGGGCCAAACATCCAGTCACCGCCAAACGAACCCCAGGCCGCCTGGATTTGATCGCGGCCATCTCCAGGATGGTTTGCCGGGATTCCGCTTCGGCATCGGCGATAAAACCACACGTATTGACTACCAACAGGTCGGCCTCTTCGGGGTCGGGGGTCAAGGTGTAGCCCGCCTCGAAAAAACGGCCCAGCATTTTTTCGGTGTCTACCAGATTTTTGGGGCAGCCCAGTGAAATAACGCCAATTTTTCCCCCTTGCCGGTTACGATTTATCAAAGCGATCAATCCCGGAAATTGATGAATTGCAGGGGAAGCTCATAACCGGCTCCCTTGACCTTGGCAATGGTTTCCTGGAGATCGTCACGTTTTTTTCCGGTAACCCGGACCGCATCCCCCTGAATGGCCGTTTGCACCTTGAGTTTTTCCCCCTTGATCATTTTGCATATTTTTTTCGCCAGTTCGGTATCCACTCCCTGCTTGACCGTAACCACCTGCCGCACCAGGTTTCCGGACGCCTGTTCCACCTTGGCAAAATCCAGCACCCCCGGTTCAATTTTGCGCCGCACCATTTTTTCCTTGAGCACCTCCACCACTTGCTCCAACTTGTAATCATCGTCGGCAGTTATGGTAATCACCGCTCCTTCATGCTCAACTTTACATTTGGACCCCTTGAAATCATAACGGGTACCAATTTCCTTGGCGGTTTGGTTAACGGCATTATCCACTTCCTGAAGATTGACTTCCGAGACAATATCGAAAGAAGGCATGGCATCCTCTGGAGGAAAAAATTATGGTTTGATGGATTCGGTTTGGACGACGTCCACCCCGTCTGGAACCTGAAATTGAAAACGATCTTCTGGAATGTCAACATTGAGGCGCGATTGGTGAAAATAAAAGTGGGACAGATTGCCCATGACATCCAGTATGGAAAGTTTTAACAGTGTGTCGCCACCAGGACTGAGCAGGACATCGATGTGTTTGACATCTCCCTCTTTTTTTGGTTTCAGACGCACGGAAGGATAGCGAAGAGCCGGATCGGGGATGACCGACCAGTCAAACACCGTTTCCAAAGGATCCTGGCTTACAAAAAATGCTGCCGGAGAGTCTCGTAATCGCGACCAGTTGGCTACAGAAACTTGTTTAAGGTCCGGTTCATAAAAGAAAATCTCATTGCCATCAGAAATAATGTTCTGCACATACGGCGATTCATAATCCCAACGAAATTTTCCTGGACGAAAGGCGTAAAATTTTCCCTTGCTCTCTTCCGGAGTCCCCTGAGATGGGTTGACCACGCGTTGAACGAAATCTGCTTCCATGGTGCGCATGCCGGCAAGAAAAGATTGCAGCCTGGAAAAGGCGGCGTTGGCGTCGCCCTGGGAAAAGCCCGATTCCATTTCGGCCTGTCCCAAACCCGGCAACGTCATGATCAATACCAGCAGGACAAGGAACACGATTCGTCCGGATCGAGTCATCATGAGATAGAATCCACCTTTGAAGGGAAACAATGCCATCCTGGCGAAACAGAACATGCAATCAACCATCCCAACGAGTATCGGATCGGTCGGAGGGCAGGTTAAGCAGTTGGCGGGCTTCTATAAATGTCTGCTCGTCATAGCCCCCCTGTTTGCGGGCTTCCAGGACATGTTGGACAAAATTTTTCCGCACGTTGTCTGGTGCTGTCGTATGGGTCGCAATGCCATGGGCGAGCCTAGCCGTTTGGGAAAGGTCGAGATCATAGGCATTCCGAGGCCAACGGGAGCGAAAATCCGTCGGATTGAATTTTCCCCTGCCACGGTTGTCCAACGGCCATTTGGCTCCCTGGGGAGAATAAAGTTCCACCCTTCCGCCAGCACCCTTTTTCTCTGGCTTGCTGGTCGCTTCGGAAACAGAATCCTGAAGCAGTGAAACGAGCCGTTGGGCAACCTGGGACAGGTTGTCCCTTGAAAACAGTTCCGCTGGAATCCGGGCCAAAGGTTGACCCCAGGTAACCAAGCGTTGGCCCATAGTTTGCAATACCGCTTGGCCCTGGACCAGCCAATCCGTACTCCATGCTTGTAATCTGTTCAGGGAAAGGGGAATCATGGGGTATCATTAGTCCCGGATGCAGCGTGATTTTTATCGCAGCCTGCCAAAGGTTACATCAAACCGACACCACCCCGCAGTCAGGGGTATCATACGGGTTGACCCGGAGGGGATACAAGGTCATTTTCATTGTTTTTTGCCGATAGGTGAAAATAACCCCAGGCGGGTTTCCGCGACGATGTGTAAACTTTCATTAATCATTAAGGGGAGAGTGCAATGTCTATCGACATCAAAGATCTGGAGCATGGCATTACCCGGATTGACGTTCACTACATCCGTCCAGGTTTGGCTGGATCCTACCTGGTGGTCGAACAGAATCGGGCCGTACTCATAGAAACCGGTCCCCAACTGGCGGTCCCCCGTATTTTGGATGCCCTGGCGAAAAAATCCATACCCAGGGAGAACGTCGAAGCGATCATGGTCACCCATGTGCACCTTGACCATGCCGGAGGCGCGGGTTTGCTGTTGGAAAAACTCCCCAATGCCAAACTTTATGTCCACCCCAAGGGGGTCAAACATATGATCGATCCCTCCAAACTGTTGGCCAGTGCCATGATGGTTTATGGGGAAGAACGCTTTGGCAAAACGTTGGGAGGTTTGACCCCGGCACCCTCGCATCGAACCGTGACGCCAGCAGACGAAGAACGGTTTTTTCTTGCCGGTCGGGAATTGGTGTTCATCCATACCCCAGGCCACGCAATTCACCACTTGGTGATCTGGGATGCCAAAAGCCGAGGCATTTTTTCGGGAGACGCCCTGGGAATTTCCTATCGGGAACTGGACGGCCCAGGGGGGCCATTTTTATTTCCCGCGACGACTCCGATCCAATTCAATCCCAAAGCCAGCGTGGAGAGTATCCGTCGTTTGACCGCCTTAAAACCGCATCGACTGCATCTGACTCATTTTGATTCCATCGATTTCAACCAGACATTGATGGATGACCTGGAACGCCAACTTCAAGACTATGCTCAGTTGGCCTGGGATATCCGTGCCGATACCCTTTCCGATAAGTCTGTCCGGCTCCTTGAGGGAATCAAAACCTTGAGCCGGGAACGTCTGGAAGCCATCGGTTGCCCAAAAACCTTTCTGGAAAGTTCGCAGGTGCTGTCCATGGATTGGGAAATCAATGTCCAAGGTTTGAACCATTGGCTGGACCAGATTGAAAGGGAACTCGGCTAATGCAGCTGGAAAACCATTCCCGCATCGGGATTGTCGGCGGAGGGCCAGCCGGTTCCATGACGGCCTGTTTTATCCTGGACTTGGCTAAACGCACCGATCTTATCGTGGAGGTCGATCTTTTTGAACCCAGAGATTTCACCCTGACCGGCCCTCCTGGGTGTAACATGTGTGGCGGTGTCATTTCCGAATCCCTGGTACAGAAACTGGCTGTTTCAGGGATTCATCTGCCAGCGGAAATTATTCTGGATACCATCGACGCCTACACACTGCATACCGATCATGGCAACGCCCAAATCGGGGCGGCTTGCGAGGAAATGCGCATCGCCTGCATTTTTCGCGGCCAGGGACCCAAAGGGGCGGAAACGCAAAAACCCTTGCCCTGGAGTTCTTTTGACCATTACCTGCTGGAACTGGCCCGGCAACAGGGTGCCCAATGGATTAAAAAACGCGTGAAAAAACTCGATTGGGATCAGGGTAGGCCCCGGGTCTCCTGGAGCGAGGGCGAAGTGCGCACCTACGATCTCCTGGTCGGTGCGGTGGGATTGAATGGCCCCGGGTTGTCCATGTTCGAACAGATGAACTTTGGCTATCGTCCGCCCCGTCACACCAAATCCTATATTGCTGAACTGTATTTTGGCTCCAAAGAGGTGGAAAAACGGCTTGGCAAATCCATGCATGTTTTTCTTTTGAATATTCCCGGCCTGAAATTTTTGGCCCTGACCCCCAAAGGGCCCTATGCTACTCTGGTCGTGCTGGGGGATGATATTGACGAAACCATGTTGGAACGCATCTACCAATCGCCGCAAGTGGCCCAATGCTTTCCACCCGGTTGGAAAGTTCCTGTCGTCACCTGTCATTGTCAACCCAGAATTCATATCGGCCCCCCGCGTCACCCCTTTGCCGACCGCGTCGTCATGGTCGGGGATTGCAGTTCTTCCCGTCTTTTCAAGGATGGCATCGGTGCCGCGTATACGCTGGCCAAAGCCTGTGCCTACACTACCGTTGTTCACGGCATCTCCAAAGAGGCATTTCAACATTATTACGCCCCAGCTTGCCGAAAAATGGACTTTGACAATTTTCTCGGAGGTGTCATGTTTTCCATGGATCGCCGCATACGCCCGGTTGCCATCGTGCAGGAAGCCCTTCTGGATTGTATCCGCAGGGAGCAAAACGATCCGACAAGCCCCAGGAAACTCAGTATGGCCCTCTGGGACACCTTTTCCGGCAGTGCCTCTTACCGTACCATTTTTGCCAATGCCGCCAATCCTGGTGTCATGGCGCGTTTTTTTTCAGCCATTCTACGCCAATTGCTGGCCCGAATGAAAAACTGACCGGTCCCGGTGGCCCCTGTTATTCGTCTGGGAGGATGTTTAAGACATGCTTTTCAACCGAAGCAAGGCTTCTCTGGGAAAAATATTCCAGAATGGCGAAACCATCATCAAACAGTACGATCCCCCTGGAGCCATGTTTATCATCCTTGAGGGACGGGTGCAGATCTGGGTTGATGATGGCGACAAGGAACCCTTTTTGGTGGCCGTTCTGGAAAAAGACAACGTGTTTGGTGGCGTTTCCCTTTACGACAGTTCACCACGCATTTCCACCGCCCAGGCTCTGGGGCGGGTTCGGGTGCTGTCGGTGGACAAGCGGGGGTTTTTGCAGTGGCTTGGTGAGGATCCTGCTTTTGCTTTGAGGATCCTGTTAAAAATGGCGGAACGAATACGCACGTTGATCGCCCAACTCGTCTCTCTGCGCCGAGAGGTGCGGGAATTGCGGCGAAAGATTGGAAGACCCTTATGATTTTCATTTCCATCAAGACCTTGGCAGAATTATACTGACGAATTGTCTCCCTTTGGATAAGGGATGCCATCCCTTCTGACCCGGTTTGACATGGATACTGCACTGCAAGTTTTGATCGTGGACGACAACCCCGTGGAACGAAAACTCCTGGCAGGATTGCTGGGAAAAGTTCGTCCGTGGCAAATCACTGCCAGCGTCTGTGCCACCGGGACCGAGGCCATCGCCTGTGTTCACGGGCAGATGCCGGACGTGGCTTTCGTCGATTTTCGCCTGGAAGGGGAATTCGGCACCGACCTTATCCGCAGACTCAAGGATTCGGGCTGTCGTTCGGGGATGGTCCTTTTTACCGGCCAGGCGGGCGAAACGGCACTGCTTGAAGCTTTGCGGGCCGGTGCGGACGATTATTTGAGCAAGGATGATCTCAGTATTGACGCCATCAGTCGGGTCATCCACAACACCCTGGCCAAGGTCAAAGCGGCACGCGCCCTGGATGCCGCCCTGCATGACCTGAAGGAAGCCAAGGAAAACCTGGAATTGCGCGTTCGCGAACGTACCACGGAACTTCAGGCGGCTCAGGACAAACTCAATACCATCACCTCCACCGCCCACGATCCCATCATCATGATCGATCATGAGGCCCGGATCACCTTCTGGAACCCTGCCGCCGAACGTCTTTTCGGGTATTCGGAAGTCGAAATCATGGGTGAAGAAATATTTTGTCTTCTACCCTCATCGACCTTTAAACGGGGATTGATCAACACCTTCCCCGATTTTCAACATACGGGTACGGGGGGATTGGTGGGGACCGTCAGCGAATTTACCGTCAAAAAAAAAGATGGAAAATTTTTGACCGTCGCCGCCTCCATCTCCCGCTTCAGAAATCCCCAGGGGTGGCATGCGGTTGTGATTCCGCGCGACATTACCCAATATCGACGCAATGAGCACGTCTTGCGCCGTGCCATGGAAGAGGCACAACGTTCCACCCGGCTTAAGGATCGTTTTGTGTCTTTGGTAGCCCATGATCTGCGTGGACCATTTACGACCATTCTGGGTTTTTTGGAACTGATGGAAAAAGATACCGAAGCCCCTCTGAGTGACAAACAAAAAAAATTTTTGCGCTGGGTCGTTGAAGGTTGTCAAAAAATGTTGTGCATGATTGATGAATTATTGAACATCAGTCGTTTTAAAACAGGGAAAATTTCCCTTGAGTTGGAGTTTATCAATACCCGTTTCATGGGTGAAAAGGTTTTTTCCAACCTAGCACCTCTGGCGACCAAAAAAGGGATTACCCTGATCAACGCTGTCGAAGAAAAGGCGCGAATGTATGCCGATCCCAACCTGTTGGGGGAAGTCATACAAAATTTGGTTTCCAATGCCATCAAGTTTTCTTCCTGAGGCGACACCATCACCCTTTTCAGGCCGGACCAGCAATCTAATTCTTTGGCGGTCAAGGATACGGGTGTAGGCATTGCCCAGGAACAAATCAAAAACTTATTCAAACTGGAGGAAAAAACTTCCACCATCGGCACGGCTGGAGAATCGGGAACCGGTTTTGGTTTGCCCTTCAGCATGGATATCGTCAAAGCTCACGGCGGTCAGTTGACGGTAGAATCCAGGTTGGGTGAAGGAAGCACTTTTTGCGTCACCTTGTCTGAAGTGGTTCCACGCATTCTTATCGTCGATGACGACCCCGATTCCAGGGCTTTGTTTGAGCACTATTTAAACAAGGAAGGGGTGGTACTGGATGTCTGCGCTACTGGCCCCGAAGGACTGCGACTTCTTGGCTCGCATCGATACCATCTTGTCATATGCGATATTCAGATGCCCGGGATGGATGGTTTTGCATTTCTTGAAAAGATGAAAGCAGACCCCAAGCTTAAATTGATTCCGACCCTGTTGGTGACTGCGGACGAAAACGTGGCGACCCGGCAGAAAGCCTTCCAGATGGGGGCCTATGATTTCATCACCAAACCCATGGCGTCCCAGGATCTAGTTCCCCGTTTGCGTCGTTTCCTTGGCGTGTGATTCAGGCTACAAAACGAAAATGAACTACGAAATTGAAGAGTACGTCGCTGTTAATGGAAAAAGTCCTTTTTCAGATTGGCTTGTGAAACTAAAAGATGTCGTTGCCAAAGCCAAGTTGGTGGCGAGAGTTGATCGTGCGGCACATGGCAATTTTGGAGATTGGAAACCTTTGGTAGAGGGTGTCTTTGAAATGCGGGAAAATTACGGTCCAGGATACCGTATTTTCTATGGCATCATTGGACAGAAAGTTATCTTGCTTTTGGCAGGGTCAACAAAAAGAGATCAAAAACGGATCATTGAGAAGGCCAAGAAAAACTTGGCCGATTATGAAAGGCGGATGAAAGAATGAGGACCAGCAAGTCGTTTGACGAAACACGCAGGACATTGTTGAGTGATCCGAAGGTCGCCGCCATATACCTTGAGGAATGTCTCCAAGACGGCGATATGGGGATGTTTACAACAGCTCTTAAGCATGTTGCTGACGCGAGGGGTGGTGTTACGTTGCTGTCAAGTGCGGCGCATCTGAATTATGAAACGCTTTACCGTACACTTTCTGAAGATGGTAACCCGCGTCTCAGTACTTTGGTAAAGGTTCTGGACGCCATGGGACTACGCCTTGGTGTTGTGCCAGCAGATGCGCATTTATAAGTCAACCGGGGCTAGTGTAAAGTTGGGGATTCCCGTTCTTTCTCGACCAGAGCCTGTAAAACTTTCAGGGCCTGGTCGCGTTTGCCCGGATCATCGACAAAGGGAAATTTTTCGCGCCAACTCCCGGACCCGTTCAGGCTGTCAATTTCCTGGATCAAAGCCTCCATTGCCGGGCTGTCTGTCAGCCCATCCTGGGTTTGGACGCGCAATTCGTCCAAAATTTTGAGGATGGCTTCGAGGCGTTGCTTTTGATCTTCATGGTCAAACATGATGACTGATCCCAAAATCCGGTGCGTCGAACCCCAAGGCTTCAGGTTTGACCGTTAGCCCCTCCTTGGGGAATACTATGCCCTTCGGGCGGAAAAACAAAGTCAAAACTCCGGGTCTCGCTCAGGCAGGGGGTTGGCCCAGGCAACGGACAAGGTTGGTAACCAAGTGATCCATCAATACAAACCAACCCTCCTCTCCCATGGGAGCGTCCGATCCTATGGGATCAAGGGTTCCCTTTTTAACGGTGCTGCCACGTGTGAGGGTGTCCACAAGTCCTGATTCAAACTGCGGTTCGGAAAAGATACAGAGGGTTTTGGTGCTCTGGAGGATGGTGCGAATTTCATGCAGGCGTTGGGCTGATACCGGGCGATCCGGGCTGACGCTCAGGGAACCGGCGATGGTCAGGCCAAAACTGTCCTCAAAATAGTGGTAAGCATCGTGAAATACGATAAAAGGTTTGTTTTTGATGTCGGCCAACCGCCGCTTGATGTCCAGGGCAAAGGTCTGAATCTTTTTTTCCAATCGTGTTGCATTGTCCTGATAGTGACTGGCATGCGCGGGGTCTGTTTTTTCCAGGGCGTGCGCGATGGCTCTTGTCATGGCCACGGCGTTGGTGGGACTTAACCACAGGTGCATGTCCATGGTGCCATGTCGATGCACATCGTTGGTTTCAGCTTCATGGTGATCCTGGGTGGACTTTTCTTTTGATTCTCCGGTTTTGCGGTTGGGTAGCAGGTGGATTCCGGGGGCCGTATGCAGCGCAACGATGTGGGCGTTTGCCGCCAGTTGCCGTAAGGGTTTGGTGAGAAAAGTTTCCAAATCTTCGCCCACCCAGAAAATCAGGTCTGCTTTGTTCAACAACACCGCCTCGGAAGGGCGCAGGGCGTAGGAATGGGGCGAGGCCGCCCCTTGCAGCAACAATTTTGGTTCCCCAACCCCCTGCATTACCCCCGATACCAGGGCGTGGATGGGTTTGATGCTCACCAAAACCTGAGGATCCTTTGCCCAGGCTGGGGGAGCAAACAGGATCGAAAACAGTACCAGAACCATTTTTTTCCATGACGATTTGACCAAGATTCGGGGCATCGGGGCGGCTCACGTTTTGATCTGGGGGAGGAAAAAATTGGCAGGAATCACGTTGATGCTATATTATAACATTTATAACGTCAAGATTGTGAAAAAATCTATATTTCCAGGATTATTGTTCCAGCCAGGGGGGGATTCATGCAGACGGGATTTTTGCCATTCCAGCATGACCATGATCGTTGCAAGGCAGGCATTCTCGGTAAGGCAGATGCCATCTGCCGGCAGAAAAAAGTCAGGTTAACGCCGCAACGACGCGAAGTTTTGGCCATTTTATCCGGTAGCCATCGTTGCCTGGGTGCCTATGATATTTTAGGGCAGATGAATGGTCGGACCGGGAGGCGTCTGGCTCCCATGGCGGTTTATCGCTCCCTGGAGTTTCTCATGGACATGGGGTTGGTTCATCGCGTCGGAATTCGTAATGCCTATTTTGCCTGCACCCACCCAGGGCATGATCAACGTCCCCAATTCTGGATATGTCGCCATTGCGATTGCGTGGTGGAAACCGAATCCTATGCTATTGCCAATCTTCTCCCCCAGGTGGCACAGGATATTGGTTTCAACCTGGAAACGGTCAATGTGGAGCTGGTTGGGGTGTGTTCCGATTGCAAAGGGGAACATTCATGACGGCCGCCGAATCTTCGCCGAATCTTCTGTTGGCAGCACGGGAGGTCGATTATCACCTGGGGGGAAGAAAAATTTTGGATCGGGTCAACCTTCAGGTGCATTCGGGAGAAATTGTGACGCTGGTGGGGCCTAATGGGGCGGGTAAGACGACTTTGCTCAAGGTTTTGCTTGGAATCCATCCCAGTCATCCCCCCCAGGTGTGGCGCAAGCCGGGAATCCGTTTGGGCTATGTCCCGCAAAATATTTCCGTTGATTCCGTCCTGCCGTTGACGGTTTCACGTTTTCTCAAGCTGGGAAGAGAATCCATGGGTGCCATTATGGAAACCTTGGAGTTGACGGGTGTGGTCCACCTCCACGATGCCCCGGTGCATGGTCTGTCCGGGGGTGAGTTTAAACGAATGGTTTTGGCGCGGGCCATGCTGGGTCGTCCCGATGTATTGGTATTGGATGAACCGGTCCAGGGGGTTGACTATGCCGGCGAGATTGAACTCTATCGCCTGATCGGTACTTTGCGGGATCGTTTTGGTTGGGGGGTGCTGTTGGTCTCGCATGATTTGCATATTGTCATGGGCGCAACCGACAGGGTGGTATGCCTTAACCATCATGTCTGTTGCACCGGGAAACCCGATCATGTGAGCAATCATCCGGAGTTCAAAGAACTTTTCGGCGATCATGTCGTTAAATCCCTGGCACTGTATCACCATCGGCATCGCTGTGATGACCATGGGGAACATGTCACCTTGAAGAGGGAAAGTCCGATTTAAGGAGGGGGTTGGATGGGGACGGAGCGTCAGTGGTCTGTCTCCGTTAAAGAAATAATCAGGTGAGGAGACAGCAAATGGCTGATTTTATGCTGCTGTCGTGGTTGGCCGGTTTGGGGGTGGCTGCGGTAAGCGGACCTTTGGGGTGCTTTGTGGTTTGGCGGCGTATGGCCTATTTCGGCGATACCATGGCCCATGGTGGCTTGTTGGGTGTGGCCATGGGATTGATGCTGCATGCCAACCTGACCCTGGGGGTGGTGGTTGTCAGTTGTGTCATTGCCTTGGTTTTGTTGCCGTTACAGCGGCGGCAGGCTTTTGCCAGCGATACCCTTTTGGGAATCCTGTCCCACGGTACCCTGTCTCTGGGATTGGTGGTTCTGGGCTTCATGTCTGAGGTGCGCATTGACTTGATGGGATATCTCTTCGGTGACATCCTTGCTGTTTCCATGGCCGATGTGATTGGGATTGTCCTGGGGGGGGGGGTGGTGTTATCGATCCTGGCCAGGTTGTGGAATCCTTTGTTGCTCATGACCATCCATGAAGATTTGGCACGGGCTGAAGGGGTTCCCGTGGATCGCATTCATCTGATTTTCATGCTGCTGATCGCTTTGGTGATCGCCATGACCATGAAAATTGTCGGTATTTTATTGGTGACCTCCATGCTGATCATCCCTGCTGCCGCAGCGCGCAACTTGGTGCGTTCACCCGAAGCCATGGCCTTGTTCGGTGCTTTGATCGGTATGCTGTCGGTTTCTCTTGGCCTTGCAGCTTCCTTCTATTGGGATACCCCTTCGGGTCCCTCCATTGTCGTAGCGGCCATGGTGATCTTTATTTCGAGTCTGCTGATCCCCCAGAAGTAGAAGGGTGATGCGCGTAGCAACTTTCTGATTCCTTTGGCGGCGGATGGCCCAGGTATTCAACTTTTCAATCCCTTTGAGTGTGGATCAGTTTGGTTACGATCTGCCGCAGGATCGCATAGCCCAGATCCCGGCCAATCCCAGGGACACGGCGCGTTTACTGGTGAGTCATGCGGGAGAGGAGGAAGATCGAAGTTTTTTTGATCTGGCGAAAGAATTGTCTCCAGGTGACCTGCTGGTGCTCAACGATACGCGGGTGATTCCGGCGCGGTTGTCGGGGTGCAGAAAAACGGGAGGGGCGATGGAGGTGTTTTTGTTGCGGCCTTTGGGGGAGGAGGGCGTTTGGGAGGGCTTGGTGCGGAGTAACAAGCGGGTGCGATTGGGGGAGACGGTTTTTATCGGACCCGACTTTGAGGTGATCATTCAGGATCGGACCGAGGCCGGGTTTCGGGTGCGGCTGCATCACCCTGGGCAAACGCAGGAAAGCGTGCTTGAGCGTTTTGGGCAGGTGCCATTGCCGCCCTATATTGCCCCTGTGCCGGGTCGTGAGGACCGGGAGCGTTACCAGACGGTTTTTGCCCGTCATGCCGGGGCTGTGGCGGCTCCGACGGCGGGATTGCACTTTACGCAAGAGTTGTTCTGCACCTTGTCGGAGCGCGGGGTGGGTTGGGCTGTAACAACGTTGCATGTGGGGTTGGGAACGTTTCAACCTTTGCGTAGGGGGGGGCTGTCGGGGCAAAAAATGCACCGGGAATGGTGTTGTCTCCCCGCTGCGACGGTGGCGGCGATTCGGACCACACGCGCCAAAGGGGGGCGGGTGGTGGCGGTGGGGACGACGGTGGTGCGAACATTGGAGGGGGCTGTGCGTCAGGCGGGCGGGCTTTTTCCCTGGCAGGGGGAAACCGATCTTTTCATCCTGCCAGGGTTTGATTTTCAGGTGGTCGATGGATTGATCACCAATTTTCACCTGCCACGTTCCAGCCTGCTGTTGTTGGTGGCGGCTTTCATTGGTTTGCCGCGATTGGATCGTGTTTATGCCCATGCTTTGAGCAGGGATTATCGTTTTTATTCCTATGGTGATGCTTCCTTGCTGTGGCCGGGTTAAACGCAGCTTTCATTTTTATGATGTTTGATGCCAGGTGATTTTGATGTCAGATCCATTTTCGTTTGAACTTGTGGCCACCGACCCCTGTGGTGCCCGTATGGGGAAGGTACATACCGCGCATGGAACCGTGGAAACACCCATATTCATGCCGGTGGGAACCCAGGGGACGGTCAAGGCGATGACTCCGGGTGAACTCAAAGGAGTGGGGGCGCAGATTGTATTGGCCAATACCTATCATTTGTTTTTGCGGCCTGGTCATGAAATCGTGGGGCGGCTGGGGGGATTGCACCGGTTTATGAACTGGGATCGACCCATCCTTACCGATTCGGGTGGTTTCCAGATTTTCAGTTTGGGGGCACTGTGTAAAATCAGCGAGGAAGGGGCTTTGTTTCGGTCGCATATTGATGGTTCAAAACATTTTTTAAGTCCAGAGAATGCCGTGTCGGTTCAGGAAACACTGGGGTCGGACATCATGATGCAATTGGATGAATGTCCCCCCGCCGATGCCCGGTTGAGCCAAGTGGAATCGGCCATGGCGTTGTCATTGCGCTGGGCTGGGCGCGGCAAATCGGCCCGTGATCCAGAAAAATCCAATCGCGCATTGTTTGGCATCATGCAGGGGGGGATTCATGAAGGGTTGCGGCGGGAGTCGGCGTTTGGGCTTGTGGATTTGGGTTTTGATGGTTACGCCATGGGGGGGCTTTCGGTAGGGGAGTCGCGTGAAGCCATGTTGGGGGTACTTTCCTACGCCCCACATCTGCTGCCGCTGGACAAACCGCGCTATCTCATGGGGGTGGGCAAACCGGAGGATATCGTCGATGCCGTGGCCTGTGGCGTGGACATGTTTGACTGCGTCTTGCCCACCCGAAATGCCCGCAATGGCCAGTTGTTCACCCGGCAAGGGCCTTTTAACATCAAACGGGCCGAAAACCGGGAGGATGCGGGGCCTGTGGATCGTCGTTGCGGGTGCGAAACGTGCCGTCATTACAGTCGTGCCTACCTGCGACATCTGTATGTCAACCGGGAAATTCTCGGCCTGAGGTTGATGACGCTACACAATCTTTTTTATTATCTGGATCTCGCTCACGCCATGAAAGAGGCCATCGGGCAGGGCCGCTTCATCAGCTTTCAAAAGGCCTTTCATCGCGCTTTGGCCGGGGAGGAGGCTGAGTATTAGGATGCGGTTTCCATCCGCCTTGAGTGGGGAGATTCGTGGGTGTCCATCGTCCTGAATCCTACTCAATGGGGTGGTATCTTTTCGATGGCTGTGGAAAATCGTCCCAGGGAGTGATAATAAGGGAGACACGGTGAAGAGGTTTGTGGATGGTGGGGCGGGGTTTTAATCGTTGCCCCAGGTAACGTGGGAGGGCTTATGGGAACGACCGACAACGCGGTGCCCCTATCCAAGGGAGCCTATAACGCCACTTTGATCGAGAGAGTTGATGTCGCACCGCGTCTGGCCATTTTTCGTGTGCGTCCCGATGGCGACTTCCAGTTCAAAGCGGGTCAGTTTAATGTCCTTGGGTTGACCTACGGGTCCCCTCGGTTGCTCGACGCCGATCCTGAAGAATGGGATCAGGGGCAGGCGGAGCGGTTGATTCGACGGGCTTATTCCATCAGTTCGGGCAGTCAGGAACGCGAATTTGTCGAATTCTACATCTCCCTGCTGGGGAGTGGACAGTTGACTCCGCGTCTTTTTTGTCTGAAGGCTGGCGATCGGCTTTTCCTGGGGACCAAAGCCGTTGGTGTTTTTACCTTGGACCGGGTTCCTCCGGGTAAGAACCTGCTCCTGGTGGGAACCGGAACCGGGCTTGCCCCCTACATGAGCATGGTGCGGACGCTGGCGTTGGGGCAGGGGTGTCCGGCGCGGCCCATGGCGGTCCTTCACGGTGCCCGATATTCCTGGGATCTGGGTTATCGCGCCGAACTGGAATCCCTGGACCGTGCCTGTGAGGGCTTCAGTTATGTCCCCGTGGTTAGCAATCCCAGGAACGATCTATCCTGGAATGGACTCACTGGTCGTCTGGATAATTTCTTGGAACTGCCCGGAATCGAAAGACGCGTTGGTTTTACGCTCAACCCCGATTCTTGCCATGTCTTCCTTTGTGGCAACCCGGGTATGGTGGAAAATGCTACCTCCATTCTTCGGGGGCGTGGGTTTGATCCGGGATCTCACAAGGAACCGGGTAATTTGCATGTGGAAAAATATTGGTGATCCTGCCACAGTCAGGATTGGCCGTGCGGGTCAATCCAAGCTAATGAGGAGTGAATATGTCGGAAATGAATACCTTTGAAGATGCCATTCGCTTTGCCATCAATCATGAAGAGGAAGAAGCGAAGTTTTACGAAGGAATGGCCAAACGCTCCACAAGTGAGGACCAAAAGAAGGCCATGCTGGCCCATGCCGATGAGGAATACGATCATAAGCGGCGTTTGGAGGCGATTCTGGCCAACAAGCGCCTGCCTGTTTCCTCCAGGATCACCGCCGATCCCGATATGAAAGTGGCCGAAATGTTGGTGGTGAAGGATCGTGGTGGTAACATCGGCTACGAAGATGCCTTGATCCTGGCCGCCAAACGGGAAAAACAGGCTTCGCGTTTTTATCGGGCTTTGGCCGATACGGCACCCAATCCGGAATTGGCCGAAATTTTTTCCTTTTTGGCCGAACAGGAGGCCAAACACGGTAAGCAGATCGAGCAGAAGTATGACGATGCTCAACGCGAGGGATAATTGGGGAGAGTAGTGCCATGAGTCTCAAAGTGGGTGACGCCATAACCGATATGGTTCTTCTTGATCAGGATGGCCATTCGGTCGCCTTGTCCTCCCTGCCGGGGAGTAACGGGGCGGTCATCTATTTTTATCCAAAGGACAACACGCCGGGTTGTATCCAGGAGGCCAGGGATTTTCAGGGAATGGCTTCCGAATTTGCGGGGATGGGGGTGAATATTGTCGGGGTTTCACGGGATAACGCTGCTTCACACGTTAAATTTCGCGCCAACCAGGGACTCAAGTTTACCCTTTTGAGCGATGTTGGCGGCGCGATGTGTGAACAGTTTGGGGTGTGGCGCGAGAAAAAAAATTTTGGCAAAACGGTTATGGGTTTGGTCCGATCCACGTTTGTGGTGGATTCTGGTGGAGTGGTTCGCAAAATCTACGATAACGTCCGGGTCAAGGGGCATGTCGAAGCGGTTCTGGCCGACTGTCAGGTGCTGTTCGGGGAGCACGACCGGTAGGTTTTTTAACGTATCGGAAAAACAAAGTTTGGCAAAAATTATTGCGGGGGTCCGGGGGGGATCATCCCCCCCGGCGGGGTTTGGGGCAGCACCCCAAGGTTTTGTTTTTGAATTTGATTTTGATTTTACTGCCCCCCAAGGGGGGTCTAGGGGCGCAGCCCCAGGGTTTTGATTTTGTTTTTTTGCCCGCAGGGCATCATGTTCGAGGTTAGCCATGGCTTTTTCAGGCCATTACGATTGTGTTGGTGCGGGGGAACCGGTTTTGTGTCTGACCGGTTTTGCCAGTGGCAATTGGATATTTTCCCGATTGTTGGAACCCATGTGCCATCGGTATCGTTTTATTTTGCCGGACAACCGGGGGATGGGGCGGTCTCCTCCGGTCGATGTGGGGTATACCCTGGATGACTTGGCGGATGACGCTTTGGGCCTCATGGATGATCTGGGCATCGAGCGGTTTGCGGTGATTGGGTTGAGCATGGGCGGGTTTATAGCCCAACTGCTGGCCCTCAAGGCTCCGGGGCGGGTGCGGGCCATGGTTTTGCTGTGTACCACTTCGGGGGGGCCGGATTATCGGCAAACCTTCCCCTCCCTTACGCAACAGCAGATCCGGGCAATCTATGCCTTGGACCCCCTTGCCAGGGTGACTGCGGCCTTGTCGGAGAACCTGTGTCCTTTGCTCAAAACCGCCTTTCCAGAAGTGTATGCGTATGTCGTCAGCAGGCGGGTGGCCGATCCTGCGGATCCCGAACAGGTGATGTATCAATTTTTTGCTGTGGAAAGGTTCATGGACCGGCCTTTGCCGTTGGACCGGGTGACCTGTCCGGTGTTGATTTTGACCGCTGACCAGGATCTGTTGGTCCCGGAGGCCAATGCTTTGCGCTTGGCCAGGGATTTACCGCATGCGCGGGTGGTGAAAGTGACAGGGGCGGACCATTTGTTTTTCCTGGAAAAGGTTTCCGAGACGACGGCGGCGATTGAAGATTTTCTTGGTGGGCGATGACCTGGGTTGGGAGGATTACGTATGTGGCGTGATTTTATCCGGGAGAAGGCGGAATCCATGCCGGGTCATACTGCCATCATTGATCGCGTTGGTGATCGGTGCTGGTCTTATGCTGCCCTGGAAGGGGAAATTTTGTTTTGGGCTGCATGGTTGCAGGGGCGGGGGGTGGATCGGGGGGATCGGGTGGCCTGGTTGGCACCCAACCGTTTGGAGCATTTGACGTTATTTTTTGCCTGTGCCAAGCTGGGGGCGATTTTGGTGCCGCTCAATCATCGTCTGTCTCCCAGGGAATTGGAATCCATCGTTCGGCATGTGGAACCCAAGGTGTTGGTGGGAGAGGGACCGGCGACGTTTTCCAGTCCTTTTGTCTGGCACGATGTCCAGGCTGTTCGCCGTGATGAAACCTTGCCCATTCCAGCTCCCCGGGCGGTGGCCGATGATGAAGCCCTGTTGCTGCTTTATACCTCGGGTTCTACCGGGGATCCCAAAGGGGTGTTATTTCACGCCGGCATGCTCATGGCTAACATGGAGCATACCATTGGTACCGGGGTTTTGGCACCGGGTGATGTTTCTATCATTAATACCCCTTTCTTTCACACTGGGGCTTATAATGTTTTTACCCTGCCGCTGCTTTCCATCGGTGGGACCATGATACTTTTCGAGCGTTTTGATCCAGGTGGTGTTCTGGATGCCATTCGTGATGATGCCGTCAATGTGTTTTGGGCTGTTCCCACCATGTTTCAGGCGATTCATGATCACCCCCGCTTTGCCCAAACCGACTTTGGACGTGTTCGGGTGCTCCTTTCTGGCGGTGCCCCTTTGAGTTTGTCATTGATCAAGGCCTACCATGAAAAGGGGGTTCCTTTTAAACAGGGGTTTGGGTTGACCGAGGTGGGACCCAATTGTTTTTTGCTGCAAACCCAGGATTCGTGGCTGCGTCCCGACTCCATCGGCAAGCCTATTGCGAATTCGTTGGCACGGGTGGTGGATGATGGGGGACGGGAGGTTGTGGCCGATGGGGTGGGGGAATTGTTGCTAGGCGGCCCCCATGTTTGCAAAGGTTATTGGCGTGATGAACTGCGGTTTCAGGAATCTTTGCGAGGTGGATTTTTTGCCACGGGGGATTTGGTGCGCAGGGACGCGGAGGGTTTTTTTTATGTCGTTGGCCGCAAGAAGGAGATGTATATCTCCGGGGGTGAGAACGTTTACCCTGGGGAGGTGGAAAAGCAATTGGTGGCGCATCCAGACATCCATCAAGCGGTTGTGGTGGCGGTCCGGGATGAAAAATGGACCGAAGTTGGGTTTGCGTGGATTGTGGCTGCCAGGGAATTGGACCTGGATGAGTTGCGCGTTTGGTTGAATCCGCGTCTGGGGCGTTACAAACATCCGCACCATATCAGGCGTTTGTCGGAATTCCCGTTGTTGGCCAATGGCAAGATTGATCGTCCGCGGTTGGCGAGAGACGCCCGCAAGATTGTGGGAGAGGGATGAGGGTGCGGTTGGACTTGACTTTGGTTTGTGCCTACGTTGGTGACTCGGGATGCGATGAGAAATATGATGATTCAATGGCGTTGTTGGTTGGTGGCGGGGTTGTGGGTGGTATTGCTTGCAGGTTGTTCTTCCACGGATGGGGTTAAGGAAAAGTTTTCTGCGGAGCAGTTGTATGGCGACGGGGTCAAGGCACTCAAGTTGGGGAGTTTTGGGTTGGCGGCGGAAAAGTTTCAGGACGTGGATCGTCAGCACCCTTTTTCTGCTCTGGCCACTCCTTCGCAGCTCAACCTGATCTACGTCCATTATCGCAAGGAAGACTATGAGGAGGCGATTGCGGCAGCCGAGCGTTTCATTCGGTTGCATCCTCGGCATAAGAGTGTAGCTTATGCGTACTATATGCGTGGTTTAAGTTTTTATCAGCGTATTTCCGATGCCTTTCGTGATCAGCAACGCTCCAGGGATGCCTTGGTTGCTTTTCGCGAGGTGGTATCGCGGTTTCCCGACAGCGATTATGCTTGGCAATCCAAGCGCATGATCAACGTTTGCAAGGACCGGATGGCGGAGCAGGAAATGGTGGTGGCGCGGTACTATTTGGAACGGGAGGAATACATTGCCGCCAACAATCGGTTTCAGCGGGTGATTCAGGATACCGATTTCAGCACGACGATTTATGTGGAGGAAGCGTTGTTCAGCATGGTATTGACCTCTTTACGTTTGGGGTTGCGGGAGGAGGCTGTTAATCATACGGTTGTTCTGGGGCGCAATTTTTCCAATGGGTTGTTTTTCAAGAAGGCGGTTGCCATGGTGGAAAAGGGGGAGGATGTGACCCGTTGGGAGTTGGCAAGTTTGCGCAAGGGGGTGGAGGAGGGGTCTTTCCTGATGCGTTTTGTTAAAGGTTTGGCTCCGGCCATGGTGTCGGGTGGTGAAAGCTTCAAAAACAAAACCTTGGGGCGCTGCCCCAAACCCCGCCGGGGGGGATGATCCCCCCCGGACCCCCGCAATAATTTTTGCCAAACTTTGTTTTTCCGATGCGTGCCCTAATGACAATTTCTCGCTAGGCGAAAACCTAGAAAGCGGTTGCGAACTCCGGGATCGTTGCGGTCGCGATTGGAAGAGCGAATGTAGGTCGGCTTGTCATCCCAACTACCTCCCCGATTGACCCGCCCTGTCCCGCCCTCGGGTCCTTGTGGGTTGTCTTTCGAGGAACGGGCATAAAAATCTTCCCCGTACCAGTCGGACACCCACTCCCAAACATTTCCACTCATATCGAACAGTCCCAAACCATTGGCCTGTTTTTGGGCGACCGGGTGGATTTCCTTACTGCTGTTTTCGTTGTTCCAGGCCACCTGATCCATTTCTCCCTCGCCGCAGTTTTTCTCCTCTTTTCCGCCACTTCGGCAGGCATATTCCCATTCGGCTTCTGTTGGCAGGCGGTAGGTACATCCATCCTTAAGCCCGTTTAGCTTGGCGATGAAATCTTGTGTGTCCTCCCAGGAAGTCTGCTCAACAGGGCAGTTTTTCCCGCACGAAGCAAAATGAGACGGATTGGATTCCATAACCTCCTTCCATACCCCCTGCGTCACTTCGTGCTTGCCAATTTCAAATCCATCCACCCGGACTTCATGGACGGGGTTTTCATCCTCTTGACAATCCGACTGCCATGAGCCGCACCCCATGGGGAAGGATCCACCAGCGACTTTAACGAACTCCATTCCGTATACAGGCTTTGCCTTGGAACTGCGAAAAGTCTCCGGGTTTGGTGTTAACTCCGACTGTAGTTGTTGCGTATCCGCTTTTTCCAATTTTTTCTTCTCGACCTCATTTTTTGCGGCCAGAAGGTCAAGTTTGACCTTGTCCACACAACGTTTGGCCGGAAGGACATAGACACCTTTGGGCCACTTGCGCAGATATTCTTTGCACAGTTCGGGATCCCCCTGGGTTGATTGCCAGAAAATACTTTCCCGGTCAGCAGGTGCTCCGGTATTCGCAATGCTTGTCGTCGCGAGCGGTGAACCCGCCTGCGTTGTCCCTCCCGCCTGAAACTTGAAGCGTTTCATGACCGTTTGCGGGCCATTGACATAGGGGGTTTGCTGTTTGTTGCTTTTTTCCTCGACATAAAGGCTTGCCGTGGCCAAAACACCGTCAAGGCTCAGGTCTCCAGACCGGAAACCCGACAACAGCCCTTCGGTGAATAATCCATTGCGCCCTTCACCATCGGCGGCCACGTTGCCCGGGTCGGTGGCATACACCAGGACGGTTCCTTTGGGTGTGCTGTCGGGGACGGCCAGACCACGGGTTTTTCCTCCCCTGAATTTGCCACTGAAGGCGTTGTTTCGGCACGCATCCAACAGCACCATATTGACGTTGCTGTGGGCGTTTTCCAATTCGTCCAGGACAAAGTTGACGTTTATCCCTTCATAACCGATCGAGGCTTCACTCTTTGCCGCTGCGTCGATAGGCATTAAATAGTTTTGACTTTTGATTTGCAATCCGTGGCCGGCAAAATAAAACAGGCTGGCGTCCGCATTGCTGGCGCGCCTGCCAAATTCGGCAATGGCTTCGTCCATGGCGGGTTTTTTTAAATTTTTATAAACTTTAACGTCAAAGCCAAACTCTTTCAAAATCTTGGCGATGTCTTCCGCGTCGTTGGTTGGGTTATCCAGAGGACTTAGATTCTCGCCGATGTAGGCCCCATTTCCGATGATGAGTGCCACTCGTTTTTCTGTCGTGGGTCCCGGTTCCTTCTTTGGGGATTCTCCGGCCATGACGGTCAGAAGGGGGACGAACAACCCCACCACCACGAACAGCAACCAACGCATCTTGAAACTTTTCATCGTTTCTTTATCCATGGGCCCAAGAGTTGTGACACCGCTCCGCCATTCTACCACGCATGTCAAACCGTTGAAATATTTTTTTGAAACAGAAAACGTTTCCCCAGGGGACGTTCATTGATTTCTGCCCGGAGGAAGAATTCCTTTCCCCTTGTCCTTATCCTTGGCTTGTTTTTTTTCATTTTTGCGAAATCCGAGAGTGTATTCCGTCACGCCATCGCGATCCCTTTTTTCAAGATTGATTTTTGCCTCGTCAATCTTTGTGATGGTCCGCCCATCCAGGGAGTCACCCACCTGGTAATTTTTACGGTTGACATTGGCGTAAGGTTTCTTTTCTGGCGTGAGTCCGATCCCTTCCAGTTTATAGATCCAGGTCAGATCGACGGCTGGATTGACAACCTTGCGCGTGGTGTCGTAAGCAAAACGCTGGAACGGATCGCGCTTGTCCTTGGCATATACCCATTTTTTCAGATTTTCCAGCCGTTGGCCCGAGATAGGTTCCGCATTATTCTGGGGAATCAGGGAAAAGGTGATGGCATGCACGGGCGGGGTCTTGCTGGCATCGTAGGGATGCACCTGAATATTGTCCAATAGAATATCCAACGATTCAAGCTCTGCCGTAAAGCGGACAAAGGTGGAATAGTCGGCGGTGAAGTCCAGGTCGAATTTAAGCAGGGTACCCTCTTTGTCTGGGGAAAGCTTGCGTATGACCACCTCATTGTTGTGTGCAATCTCATTGATTCTGGCTAAAAACAGAGGCAGATAGCGAATGCCTGTCTCTACATTGGCTTCTTGGGTTTTCTTTGAGGCGTCGATTTTATTCTGCATTTCGGTATTGGCTGTCTGGATGCGCCCGGATACTGCCGACAGATCGGCTATGTAGGCCACTTTGCTGCTGTACGAAACCGAGTAGCCCGCCGCCAACAGGGAAAACAGCATGTACAGGGTGGACAATATCAGTGCCTGGTGTTTATGGATCCATGCTTCCATGGTTTAGTTATCCTTTTTGCCGCGCAGGACGTTTTCCAGATCCTTGTTGTGTTTTTCAGTATTTTGCAGCATCGTGCCCAGCCCTGCTGGAGCGGACTCGCCCTCCTTCTTGTCCGTTTCTATACGTTTGTTTTTGTCGTACAAGGCGCGCAGGACAAAGTGGATTTGCGGATCTCCGGAGGTGTCGGTGGCATCGCCCTCGATTTCGGCCCCTTGAAACGTCACGTCACGAAAATCGCTCATGAACCATTGGGTGTCACGCAACAGGTTGTCGATGTATTCGGCAATGATTTGTACATGCCCATCGGTGGAAGGCAATACATGTCCTTCGATGACCATGGTTTTGCTTTTTACCTGGACACCGGCGACACTGCGCTCATCTTCAGCCAGATGTACGTCGGTTAACCATAGGTGTTCATTCATGTTCTTTGCCAGAGCTAAAAATTTCTCCGACCAGAAAATTTTTGAAGTGTCCAGGGCAGCCCCCATTTTTTGGGCAGAAGTTTCCTGGCCGTGCAATTGTTTCAGCAGTTGATCGTTTTCTGTGGAAGTTTGCAGATAAGATGCGGCGTTGCTCATATATTGCTTTGTCATCTGCGCATTGACGTCATACCCCCAGTAGAGAAGGATTGACACAATCAGCAAAAAGAGTGCGAAAAAAAATCTATCCTTGCCCTGTTCTTCATCGACGACCGGGTCATTCGTCCCGGTGGGTTTGCCCGTGTGCAGGCGTGCCCACAGGGCGGACAGCTTTTGACCGACATCAGGGGCTTCTTTTTTCTCCCGACGCTGACGCTGGCCGGGGCGGTCGGGACGTTTGCGGGTGTGCGATGGGCCAGCACCCGAGGCGGAATGCTGGGTTTCGGTGCGCGTCACGGTCCCCTGGTTGCGAATAGATAACTCCTGATCCGATATGAATCCTTTATCCTCCGTGTAAAAAAAACGCGTCCGACCGATGGTCAGCAAGTTGCTTTCTGCACCTTTGAGGAGATTGCAGGCAACGGGTTGTTGCATCCCGACAAACAACTCCAACATGGTTTTTTCGCACACCACCACCGGCACGCCGGAATTTCGGCTCAACCAGTCGGCCAGACCCGCGACCCGGCCAAAGGCCCCGAACAGTTCCAATTGTTTGGGGACACCGGCTACTTTTTGAAAGGTGAAAAAAGCCAAAAACTCTTTTACGTCATCCAACAGACGGGTCAATGGGGGTTGCAAAGCCTGATATTGCAGACTCTTCCCTTTTATCAGCACCGCATTTTCCATATCATTGGCCGCCATGGGTACCACATCGGCTACCAAGTTTTTCTGGGCCATCACCTGGATGGCGTTGTGTGTTGTCACTTCCAGTTTGGCGGCGATGGCCTTGGCCAGGGTTAAAAACCCTACTGGAATTTTGCGAACCTGCACTATACCTGCGCCATGGTTGACCAACACCAGCGTGGAGGTGTGACCACTCATTTGGAAGCCGCCATAAACAGGCTCGCCGGAGTGTAGGGCACGCTGGATCATGAGATATTCTTTGGGGACGGCATCGGTCACCTTGATGCCATCTTTGTCCAGAAGTGCCAGGTATTCCCGCATCCTCTGGGCATCGACAAAGGCAAACACTCCGTCACTGTTTTTCTTTTTCGCCTGTCCTGCCACGGGAGGCAGGTCGGCATATCCGTAGGAAACATCCTTGACGTTGAGCAACTGTATGCCAAATTGCCGTGCCGTGGCCCCACTGACCGCAGTCAGGGCCGCCGGTTTGTTGTCCATCACTTGGACCGAAAAATCATCCAACAGCAGGGAGATGGACTTTGCCTGGGCAATGGATTTGGCATTAGCGACCACGGCGGCCTTGAAAACATCCCTGGACCGTTGCCAGCCCTCTGCCTCGACCGGTACATCTTCTCCCGATTGTAAATCGCTCAAAGTACCATCGGCCTGTTGCATACCGCTATGCCAACCCAGTGGTGTGCTGTACAGGATGAATCGCTTGTCCACGTTACCCGCTTTGGGCGCGTCCGCAGCGGCAACTTTTTTATCTTTCTTCATTGATGAAAAAATGGACATGGTCCTCCCCCATACGGATCCCGATGTTGGTGCTGAGTTTTTAATAGCGTTCATACTTTTCTACCGTCAGTGTTGCTGTTGGTGTAACCTCGTCAAGTTTCGCATTGACATACAATGGCAACAGACGTGCGTCCAGTCCACTCAGAGCGGCGATGGTCCCCGGATTGACCAGTTTGAACTGAATTTTACCGGCTACCTCGGGCATATGTTTGATGGCAAAGGTATACCCTGCGTTGCCATCATAATTGTTCCAGGTGCGAATATCGGTGGCTTTGTCCGTTTCAAGATCATTAAGGATGCACTGGATAATCTCTTGCGTGTCCGTGGCGGTGTTGGTTGCGTTACAGGTGGTATCACAGGTATTGTGTTGGCCTGCGACAAAAATAAAATTATTGAACGCTGTATTAAAATTTGTCAGCGATGGGATGGTGCTACCCGCACTGCATTGAGACGCATATTGTTTTACCCGGCTCAAATAATAATCCACATGGCCCGACATGGCCCAATAGACACGCACCTTGGCCAGACTTTCTTCCACCGCCCTGGCCTCGGCTACGAGAAAATGTTCGATGAGGGCAGAAACCAGCAGCGTAATCATCAGCATGGAAATCATGACGGCAATTATAATATTGCCCTGCTGGTTCATGCCGGAGTAAAAAAGGGTGGCTCTGTTTTTTGCCATGGTCAATCCTAATCTACGTTTAGGGCAAACACTGTCCAGAAGGAAGAACTGTACTCCGATTGCGTAAAACGCTGATCCGTTTCGGCACGCGGTACCATCTGAGGATCAATCAGAGAAAATTTTATATCATAAGTTTTTGAAAGAAGAGAGGTTGAGGTGAACTCATTGATGAATCCGTCGATGGTATGGGTGGCACCATTGGATCCACAGGTTTTAACCGGTGTGTATTGGGCCGAACAGGTGATGCTGAATTGGGGTAGTGTTTCCCGCGTCCGCAGGGCTATTGTTTCGCCTGTATTCCACAATTGTAAACGAAAAGATGTCGTTGTTTTTAGGTTGGTGGGTAAGGCTGCGCGACCGTGGAAACCCGGTATCCGGTTCGTTGTGCTAGGCTCGACACCACCATCCATCAACAGATCAAACACTTCTCGGGCCTGACCGTTCAAGGTTGACTGCATGATCATGGCGTCGGCCATGTGTTGCGCCTGGAGAAGCATCTCGAACAATACCAAAGACAAAACGGTTCCCAGAGAGCCTGCGATCATCAGCTCAACCAAGGTAAACCCTGAGACCTGCTTTTCTGCCCTGTGAAATTTTATCATTTGCGCGCACCAACGATGGTTTGGACAGAAATGGTTTCGACAGCGATCCCCGGCAGCACATTATTGGCGGGAGTCGTGCCAGGGACAAACCGATAGGGATAATCCAAAAACAACGTCAGCAGATGGCAGCCGGTAGAATCTGCGTCTGGATAACACAGACTGTCCGGGTCGGGTGAAGCATCCAGTGTAAAACTTATTTGCGCCGTCACATCCTTGTCCCTGTCCAGCCAGACGATATTCCGGTCCTCGGCTGATAGTCCTGACGCCCCCTGGTCCAGGTAGAGAATGTATCCGTCGTCAAAATTGGATTTGGAGGCTGCCGAAGTTTTCATCAATGGATCGGTTGATCGCGCTGTGTTGGTATCGACATACAGAATGACACGTGCTGTTCCCCCTCCCTGGCTATATCCCGTTGAACTGGCGTAGAGGGTCTTGGTGTTGGCCTGGGTACGATACAACATGGCCAACCGTTCCATGTGACCATGCAGGACGAAGACCGCTTTTTGTCGCAAGGACAGGCGAAAAAACTGGTCGGCGACCATCCCCCACAATCCGACGACACCCGCGACAAGAATGCCGGTCAGGACCATGCTGACCATGACTTCGATCAGGGTGAATCCCGACATTCGGGTGCTTTTTTTGGCGAGGATCATCATAATCACAGGATGGGGTCACTGATACTGATACCGTTGATCCAGTCCAATTTGACTCCGGGGACTCCGGCGGGGACTCCGGCGCGTCCCGAACGGTCGGCGGTGTCCTGACCGTCTGTGGTGGGTGGGTATCGCAGCACCACGACTCGTCCCTGTCCACCTGCCACGTTACCTTCTTTCACCCAACCGCTGGGGGCACCTTTGTTGTTTGCCAGTTTACAGTTCACGGAAACAGCGGGGGTCGGGGTAACGGAGATGACTGCATTCGCCGTCGATTGCGCGTTCAGGATGGCCCATACTTCAAATCTGGCCTTGGTTTTTATCGTGTCATCATTAAAACTGGTACTGATAAAATCGCCACTACTACTACCGGCGGTGGCGGTACGCACGACAAAGCAAAAATTGGTGGCATCCTTGAGATCCACACCCAGTTCATTCTCCAGACAGGATTCAAAATTGTCGGTGCAGTTGGTCCCTGTGGGGACGTAAAAGCTTCCTCTCTGCGTCATGTAAACCCGTTCCTTGGCGGCAATGGCCATCAGATAGGGTTTAGCCTCTTCCAAATGTCCCACCATGATAAAGGTAGTCATTTTGGGAATGCCGATGGCTGCCAGAATACCGATGATGGCAACGACGACCATGAGTTCCACCAAGGTAAAACCGGATTTTCCTCTGTTGCTCTGCACAGCATTGTTTTTATGTATTGTCATGTCTGTTGACTCCACTTCCGGTCGTCAATCCAATCAAGCTGAAGATTCAGTATAATAATTAAATCATGGAGCGCGTGTCCACACGGCGGGGTTTTGCCACAGACCCCGTCGTAGCGTTCGGGCTTTTGTTTCCTCGGCGGCAAACCGTTTATCCACGACATTGACCAGGCCTTGCTGAACCAAAGAGCGGTTCAACAAGGTATTTTCTCGGTTTAATACATCCGCCACCAGTATACCAGCCTCTTCCCGGACGACGGCAATCACCACATCCTGGACAAAAACGGCACGGGTTGTAAAAGTCCGTGCTTCCTTGCCGGCTAAAGATCGGGGCGACAGGCAGGAAATATTTGCGAGTCGAACCTTGTGTAGCTGATTTTTCTGGGTTCTGACTTCTATGGTACACCCATCGACAATACCGGCACCTTTGGCACTCCACATTGTTTTGTAGGCAGGCGTTGCGGCGTCTGTTTTGGGTTTGCCGGGGATGGGAATTTGGCTCAACGTTCGGGAGGTCATGGGTGCGAGAGTTGGGGGCGCGACCGGGGATGCGGGGTGTCTCCCTGCGACAGATAGGGACGTTTGTGCCTGAATGGGCGACGCCTGGGAGGGGACCGGTTGGGTGGTGACAGGCAAGGGCAATGGCAGAGGCGATGTGGGTGGGTGCGTTCCATCCTGATTGACAGCGACCGCTTTGGGTTCACTGTCACGGGTTCCCAGATACACCCCACCCAGCATGCTCAATACCATGCCGACTACCGCCACCACCCAGCTTGTACGCCGCGCTCTGTGTACCGGCGTGTGCCCGATGTCGACCGGGCTGGGAACGGAACCGATCAGTCGGTCACGTTCCGATTTTTTCAGGGCGTCGAGGACGAAAGACATGGGCGTCAATTCCCCCCTTCGGATAACAGACCCAGCCTGGGGGTGGGGCGATGGGCATCCTGGGTGGCAAGATCCAGAGCCAGAATGGAGCGCATCCCAACCTTGCCATCCGGTTCCATGAATTTTTGCGCCTGGAACCGACGCACACGCTGCATGAGGTCGCCATCAAACAGGTCGGAGTCCAAATGTGTTGGTTCATCCTTTTGCAATGGTGCCAACCGGCTACGCAACCAAACAATATCTGCCCCCTGCATCCCTTCGAGGAGCGTTTTTTTCTTGCCGGGTGTCATCCGCCATGCCACGGTCATCAGTCCAAACCAATAACGATCCGCCTCCTCAAGGGATACCGTTTCATCCCGATGCGGGAAGCTCAGGGAGATATTTTTGCGACCTATGGCGGTCACTACGGCATAACGAAGTGTCTGATCGAAAAAGGCAAACTTAATCATTACCGGAATACCCAGTTGGCGCAGGGTATTCCAGTTGCCGGTCAGGTTGTAACAACCCATTCCCATGGTCAAGGCCGATTCGCATATGGCACGATGGTCAAACTTTTCTTGAGATACCCCCCACAAACCAAACAGACGCGTTAGGGCGGCATTTTCGTTGGCTGTTTCTTCTTGCGGGGCACGAAACAGGGCATCCAGCACCATGGTCACAGGAGGATCGGGGGGAGGGGAAACCTTTTGCGTTTCGATGGATGGGGCCGGTTGTTGTTGAACCGGTAATGGCTGCGTATCGGCTTGAGTCTGGACCGGGGATGCGGCGGCAGGTTTTGGTGGACGGGCTGAAATGGCAGCACTCCCATGGAATTTCTCTGTCAACGGTGCCAACCTGTCATCCATTATCTTTTGCACCGAATTCAACCAGGAACTGGAATGAAACCAGGGTCGCCCCATGGTTGTCGTACCACGATCATTCTGAATAAACAGAAAAAAAGCCAAGCCCAACACCAATGCGGGCAAAATCAGAGCCGCCAACTGCCAGCGTTTGACGCTACGGCGCGTTTTCCCCAATACCTCCCTGATGGCCGCATAAGCAATCCAACCATCGACCCGATGCCGATTCAATGTGAAAGCACCCAACAAGGCCCGATCACAGAATTGATTGATCTGGCGGGGAATGCCTTTGGCTGTATGATGAATCAGCCAACAGGCAAGGGGGGTGAATATGGGCCGATGGCACCCGGCAACCGACAGTCGGTGGTGGATAAATTCCCGGGTTTCGGTCCATTCGAGGGGGGCGATATGGTAACGTGCCGTCACCCTCTGGCTGAATTGACGCAGGTCCGGTCGCGCCAGAAGAACCAGCAGTTCCGGTTGACCGATCAAAATGATTTGCAATAGTTTTTTTCGATCAGTCTCCAAGTTGCTCAACAAACGCACCTGCTCCAAAAGGTCAACACTCAAATTTTGTGCTTCATCGAGAATCAAAACGGTATTGCGTTTTTTGGCATGGCTTTGCATCAGGTGTTGGTTGAGCGCGTCATACAATGTTTTCAGGGTTGCCGTGGCCGGGTAGGAAACATGCAGTTCATCACAGATGGAGGCCACCAGCTCCAGTGCCGACAACCGGGGATTGAAGATCAAGGCTACATCCACCAGGTCGAGCGTTTGCCGGATCAGACAGCGAGACACCGTGGTTTTGCCCGAACCGACTTCTCCGGTCAGCAAAATAAAACCGCTGCTGCCCAGGACACTGAAGAGCAGATGCGCCAGAGCTTCCCGGTGATGCCGCCCCAAATAGAGAAATCGCGGGTCTGGGGTAATGGAAAAGGGCGGTTCATCAAGTTTAAAGAAGGCCTGATACATTGGTCATGAAGGATCGGAATAAAACGGAATAGGTTGTTCCTTACACTTGGAAAGCAAGATGTAGAGCTTGTACAGATGCGGATGAACCAACTGTTTGGCTTGCGCTTCTGTCAGGTGATGAAGTACCTCCAGACATTCTTTTTTGAAAAGCTTCATCAGGTCAATCATGGTGATGCGACTCAGTTCCAGTTTGAGTCGGTTGTTCGTTTCACCGAATTCCCTGAAATTTTCAGAAAGTTTTTTATTTTTATAACGTTCAGAATATTCTTCAATAGAGAACTGTTTGTTGCTGCCCGCAGCCGACGTTTTACCCTGGGCATCGATGTCTGTCCTGGACACCTTGAATAAATTATTTTTGAGCACCATTCGGCATGTTGGATCCAAGGCGACGACGTGTTGGCCCTTTTTCGCAAGCAACTGGGCGAAATCATGATGCTGGTAAAGTGCCCGCAGCATGACAAACACCCCCTCATGGGGAGGCTTGCCCAGCAACTGGTATTCAATGCCTACTTCACAACGTGTGACACTGTCATTGTCTATGGTACGGGTATAGTCGTCGTCTTCATCCTCGTCAGTGTCATCGGTTTGGTTTCCATACGCGTTGGGTTCATTGGCCATCGTCATTGACGTTTTCTCCCATAGTGTTGTTGGTGATGACTCACCCACCCCCCCCAACCGACCCCATGCTGAAAACCGGCAAGAAGGCAGCGACCATCATTCCCGCGATGGCCAGTCCAATCATGACTGTGATGATGGGATTGATCAGGCTGGTGACGGTTTCGGTCTGGGTTTCCAGCAACCTTTCAAAATAATCGGCAGCGGACAGCAGCAGGTCGGACAGATTGCCCGCTTCTTCCCCAGCGGAAATCATTTGCAGGACAATCCCCGAAAAAATTTCATATTCCCGGAAAGCCTGAGAAACGCTTACTCCCCGTTCCACCTCGTCGGCGATGGTGAGGATGGCCTCCTCGATGAAGGTGTTGCTGGATGAGGCGGCAGCCAGGCGCAAGGCCCGGAGCAGGGGGACTTCATTGCGAATCTGTACCGCGAAGGTTCGCAGAAAACGCCCGAGTGCACCCATGCGCCACAGATTGCCGATGATGGGCAGGTTGAGCTTGTGTTCATCCCATATCTGGCGTCCCTCACGGGTGGCGGTCCAGATACGTATGGCTACGAACAGCAGAATCGTGCCTCCTATGATCAGGTGCCAGTTGCCTTTCCAAAATGCACCCACATCCAATAAAATCTGGGTGGGCAAGGGCAACTTTTTGTTCATCTGGGTGAACATGGTCGCAAAGCGTGGCAAAATAAAAAAGACCATGGCATTGAACACCAGGAAAAACGCGACTCCCATGAACATGGGATAGGACAGGGCACCTTTGAGTTTGCGGTTGATGGAATCGGTTTTGTTAAGATAAATGGCGACCTGTACCAGCGAATCGGCCAGTCGTCCCGCCTCCATGCCGGCCCTTACGACATTGACGAATACCTGGTTGAACAAACGGGGATAGTTGCCCAAAATTTCGCCAAAATCACTGCCCCGTCGCACATCATAGGCAATTTCCTCAACCGCCTCCCGCAACTCTTTGCCCGGAGTCTCCCTGGCCAGATTGTCCAGGACATCCACCAATTGCAGTTGACTTTGCATCATGGAGGCAAACTGGTTGGTGAAAATCAACAGATTGGCCAATTGCTTGCTGCTGGACATCAGTTCTCTTCCCCCAACACCCGCACGACTTCCTCGAAAGTGGTCACTTCTTCCTCCACCAGGCGAACACCGTGGGAGATCAATGTGGTCATCCCTTTCTCCCTGGCCAACGCCTTCAACTGGCTCGAATTGACATTGCCCGCCATGATCAGGTTGCGGGCCTCGTCGGTCATCTCAAACATTTCAAATACGGCGCGGCGACCTTGATAGCCGGTATCCCGGCAGCGGGAACAACCACTTCCCTGGGTGTAGTCCACATGGGGATCGATAAAAATATCCAGGGTCTTCAGTCGCTCTATGGTAATTCCATCCTTTTGCAATTGTGTCAGAATGGTCTGACCGGAGACCGACATGCGACAGTGTTTGCAGATGGTGCGTACCAATCGCTGGGCGACCGCGAGAGAAAGAGAGGTGGATACCAGGAAGGGTTCAATGCCCATATCCAGCAATCGGGTGATGACCCCAACGGCATCGTTGGTGTGAATGGTGGAAAAAACGATATGACCTGTCAACGAAGCCTGTACCGCCATAGAGGCGGTTTCGCCGTCGCGGGTCTCGCCTACCATGATGACATCGGGATCCTGACGCAAAATGGTGCGCAACCCCGACGCAAAGGTCAGCCCGATCTTGGAATTGACCTGCATTTGGTGGATGCCGGCCATGCGATATTCAACGGGATCTTCTACGGTCAAAACATTTTTTCTGTTTCTGTCCATCCCCCCCAGACAGGAGTACAGCGTCGTCGTCTTGCCCGACCCCGTGGGGCCGCTGATCATGACCAAGCCATAGGGGGCCGCCAGTTTTTCCCGCAACAATCGGCGATCGCGTTCCATCAGTCCTAACGTTTCGATGGAGGGACGCAGGGCATTTTTATCCAAAAGACGCAGGACAAATTTTTCTCCGTACACCGTCGGATAGGATGAAACCCGCACATCGATGGGGTTGTTGCGTATCACCACCGCCAGACGACCATCCTGGGGGCGGCGTTTTTCCACCACGTCCATTCCCGACAAAATTTTAAGCCGTGAGGCCATCTCGGAATGAAATACCATGGGGAGAGATATCTCTTTTTGCAGAATGCCATCCACGCGCAGACGTACCAGCAAAAATTCTTCGGTCGGCTCGATATGGATATCCGATGCCCCTTGGAGATGGGCACGGTGGAGAAAATAATTGACCATCTGCGGTACATCGACATCCTGGATCTGATCGCGGATGTGCGTTTCCGCATGGGCGGAAAAATCGATGGAAAGACCGACCCCGTCACCCTGTTCGCTGGATTTGGATTTTAAATTTTGAATGACCGTGGAAAAAGTTTCCGGATGGACCAGAACACAACGCGGATGCGCCTGACTACACCTTTCCACCCAGTCACGCAACGTCACGTCGAAAGGATCAAGAGCCGCATACCGTACCGTGCCGACCACACTCGGGTCTGTCTTTAAAAGAACGCAGCCCAACTCCAAAGCACGGGCATAGGAAAGCCAGCCAACCTCTTCGGCCTGCGTCGCCAAAGTTTCCGGAGAATGAATATATTCCAAATCAAAGGTCTCGGAAACATTGGTCAAAATCATTTCCAATATATTCTGAACCGATTGATCTTGGACCAGGGTAAGAAAAAATGTCTGTCCTTCTTTTTGGGCTGTTTTCAATATTTCCGTAGCCTGAACTTCGTCAATATAATTGGCGGCAATGATGTTTTGAATCATGTTGGAGTTGACGGAGATTTTCAGAGGATCCTGGCTGTGTAGGTTGGCAACGGAACCGGTCGGCCAATGGTGGGCTGCATGACTATGCAGCATGGCGGCTTGAAGTGTCCCGGCACCAGGAACTGCGACCGTATCGGCCTTTGGTTTTTCCTCATGTTTTGCACTCTGCGAGGTATCGGGTGCGGCTTCCTTCGGGACCGGTTTGGTCCGGGTCGCGTTGTCTTTTTTGGGGGGGACAAGGGTCGCGGCTTTGCCGTCTGATGGGGGGAGTACCGCAGAACCGCTCGCCGGTCGGACCACTGTGGCTTCGTCGTCCGGGGAGACCGATGGCGTGGTAACGGGCAATGGAGGTCGGACGATGGTGGCTTCGTCTTCGGGAGCAATAATCCCAGCAGCATCAGGAACCCGGACGATGGTGGCTTCGTCTTCGGGGGCAATAATCCCGGCAGCATCGGGAACCCGGACAACGGTGGCTTCGTCCTCGGGGGCAATTTCACCGGTGGCACTTTGGGCGGGTAATTCGGAGGGGGGCTGAGCAACTTGGCTCCCTCGCGGGTCGTTCGCCGCATCGTGGACCTCTGGTATCTTTTCGGAAATCTGGGATTCGTGGTTGAAGGTGATGCGGGTGGTGCCGATGAGGATCCACGATCCTTCCTTGATCGGTACCGCACTGGCTATGGGAACCCCATCCAGTCGCGTGCCATTGTTGCTACCCATGTCCTCCAAAAGCCATTGGTCCGGCGTTTGTGGGTCACGAAATACTCTGCTGTGCCGGCGTGAGGCGAAAGGATCATCGATGTAAAGATCGGCCAGACGACTGCCGGTCTTGGAGCGACGCCCGATGGTGATACTGGGGCCTGTCTTGGCCAGTTCAACGATCTGACCATTTGAGTAATATATTTGAAAATAAAGACAATCGGATTCGCTCATGGCGTTTCTTTAACCGGAAAGACCAGACGAAAGCCAAAGGCGAAGTTGGCCATATCCGGGGGGGCGTGGAAGCGGGCAGAGCAGCGGCCTTGACTGACAAAACTGTCAAAAGCACCTCCGCGCAACACCCGGTCCGTCCCCCCGGACTGACAGACAGGATCCAGACAGTCCACAGGCAATGTCCGGTAATATTCGGGATTCCACACATCCAGGCACCATTCCCAGACGTTTCCACACAGGTCGAACAGGCCAAAGGGGTTGACCCCTGACGGACAACTTCCTACCGCCGAGGTCGAACTGGAAACGCTGCCAATGTTGGCTAAAGTCGGTGTGGGCAGAGTGTCGCCCCAGGGATAGAGCGGAAACGGGTTTCCCCCTTTGGCGGCGTACTCCCATTGGGCCTCGCTGGGGAGTGAACCCCCGGCCCACCGGGCATACGCCAGGGCATCGTCAAAGCCGATACCCACCACAGGATGATCCACTTTGCCGAATAAGCGATCATCCAGAAATGGAGGGGGTGCGTAACCGGTGGTCTGAACGAAATGTCTGTATTCCGCTACGGTGACGGGATGAATGCCCATCCGGAATGGTGACAGTTTAACCCGTTTGCGTGGCCGTTCGTGTTCCATGCTGTCGGGATGTTTGGTTGTGGATCCCAGATAATACTCGCCCCCGGGAAGAAAGACCGTACGGGACTCAGATTGAGGTACGCCGGATCGCCCAGCCTCGGCAATGACATCACCCTGCTTCAATTGGACATGTTCCAGAGCGACCCAGACATCGCGGGCCGTCTGTGGACGATCATTCCGGTCATAGGCCATCAATTGCAGGATAATACGATCCAGATCGGCTGGCAGGGCGGCGCAAAACCGGCTGGGGGGATCGATGGTCGCCAGATCCACCCTGGGAGGCTTGCGGGTTTTAAGAATCTTGCGTAAAGATGTCGGTGGTACCCGGTCGGTGAACATCTCGTAGGCAATAACTCCCAGGGCGAACAGGTCGGCTCTCTGGTCCACCGAGTCTGGCGTATCCCATTGTTCCGGCGACATGTATTTTGGTGTACCCGCGACGACGCCATCCTCTACCGAACTCCCGAGCACCGCCGTGCCAAAATCCATGATCACCGGGCGGGTTGGATCACCTTTGAGCAGAAAAATGTTATCCGGCTTGAGATCCCGGTGCACAATACGGGTATGGGCGAAGGCCAGGGCGTCGCTGAGTTTGCGAAACAGTTCCAGACGTTGCGCCGCCGTATCCAGCAGACGCCCCCGGTTGTCTTCCTGCCACTTGCTCAATTCCCGACCGTCGATAAAATCCATTACGGTGCCGACGCCATGTTCTCCCCGATAAACGTCATGGATCGGACAGATGCAATCGTGCCGCAAATCCCGGGAGATGATGACCTCCTGTTGCAGGGCTTCGATCAGTTGCTTGTTGTCGCCATGTTCGGGCTTGAGCAACTTGATGGCTACGTGGCGTTTCAGGAGTGTGTCGAAGACCCGGCAGACGGAACCAAAGGCTCCCCGGCCAACCTCCTTCCAGTCGATGTAGCGTTCTTCATTACCCATTTGGGCACCATCGGTCAGCAGACGTTGCGGAATGAATGCATCCGGTCCAAGTCCAAGGTTGAACCCCGGGAACTATCAATAGGCCGTCCCTGCGGCATCAGCGGGACAATCTCCGTCCGGGACCAGTATGGTCGAACCACCATCGGCATATCCGGCACGGTAGATCTGCCCTTCCCAGATAGTTTTGTCGGTGGGCGCGGTTTCTGTAAAGTACACAGCTGCCGCTGATGCGACATAAGTTGACCCAGCGACGGCCTTGATACAGAACTTGGCTGCCTTGGTAGTAGCATCAATGGTGATATTGTGAATCTTGTAGGCGAATTTGGCGTTATCCGCGATGGAAAGGGTTGGGATCTTGGTTTTAAGGGTGTTGTCCGCGCCTATGGAAAGAATTTTTCCATTCAGTGCTGTCTGCAGATCGGTGTTGGCGGCTCCGGGGTGGCTGTCAATGTAACCGCGTATGGCTTTGGACATTTTTCCCATTTGCTCTACCGGCTCGGCAGACTCGGCCACCTTGATGTACATTGCCATTTTGGGTATTCCAATGGCCGCCAGGATGGCGATGATGGCAACCACCACCATCAGTTCCACCAGGGTGAACCCTTTTTCATCCGCATGTTTTTTTTGCAGAAAGTCTTTTTTCCGTGCTGCGAATAATGTATCCATTTTCTCCCTCCGTCTTATTAAAGTTGTCATGGTCACCTGTTTTTCGGGTATTTTTTATACTTGGGAAATATGGCAGAACTTTCAGGGTTGTGAACCGTTGTTGTAACGCACCAACACCCGCGACGAGTCCGGTGCTTTGGCATACCGATATTCCAATCGTACATAGTTGCCCACCGCCGGACTATACCACCATTTTTCGTAGCCGCTCCAATTGCTTTTTTCGCTACGGGTGTTCCAAACCATCACCCAGCAGTCAAATTTGCCGGCTGGAACCTCAATGGTTTCACGACCGACGACGTTCCAGGAAGTTTTATGCACATGGAGCTTGTTGTCGATCAGGTATTCCCGTACAAAAGAAATATTTTTTCCCACGGCCAGGGGGAACAACTGATCGGGGTTGGGGGAGCGGTAGATAACCTGCCGCCGTACCCCGTTGCTCACGGAGTCCACGGTGAAGAATCCGTCACGCTTGATCCAATCCTGAGGCCGGTCCATACGTTTGAGGGTTGCCGAGCGACCGTCGGCTTCCGTGACCTGTAGACCGTAACCATCACTGTATTGCCAAAAGCTTCCCAATCGCCAAGTCGGTGGTTCGGTAAAACGGCCATCGGGGAGGGTTGTGATCGATTTGGCCTGATTCGGGGAAATTTCAAGGGCGGGTTCCCGAGAATTTTCCAGATTCCAGGAGGCGTCTTCAAAGGTGGCACACCCCCCAAGGAAAAACAGAAGGGCCAGACAACAGACCCATAAGGTTCTATTGAAGAAACAAAATGACATCAACGTGTTACTCCTGTCCCAAAGGCAAGAGAAAATTTAAAACAGTCCCGGCTTTTTGCCGGAGAGCGGTTCCCAGGTTCCTTCTCCTACCTGTCCCCCTGCGGATTGTCGCAGGGTATAGGTTAAAGGTGGCAGGGAGCCATTTCGTATGCTTTCCGGGGAGGCCTGGGCACGGAGAACCAGTTGTCCGTTGCCTGCCAGGAAGGCGTCATACACAAAGTCATCCTGTGGCGGTCCCTTCAGCCCCAGCTCGCTACGCAAGGTCTCCGGGATTTCCTCGGCAGTGAAAAGAACGTATTGCTCATTCGATTGATAATGGCGCGTTTGCAACTTGGCCAGATGCGCAACCTTTGCCTGAACTTCCAACTTTTTGCCACCGGTAAAAAATTTTTCATCCAGCGTCGGATAGGTCACTGCGATGACCAGCAGCAGGGTGCCCACGGTCCAGTTCAGGGGAATCAAGGTCTTTTCCATTCAACGCCCCTTATTCATCCTCGGAAACTTCCAACTGCGGCAGGGAAAGCAACTGACTTTCCCGCTCCAAACTTTTTTGCTCCTGGGTCAGCATGTTGCGCTGTCCCTCGACATAATTTTTGGCCCGAACCCCCTGGGTGGTGACGATATCTTTGTATGAAAAAACCTTTGGCGTTATGAAAAATACGGTTTCTTTTTTGGTATCCTGGGAGTTTTTCCCCCCGAACAGATTACCCAACACCGGTATATCTTTTAACAAAGGGATGCCCGAGTGGGATTCTACCCTTGCGGTGCTGAACAAACCACCCATGACAAAAGTGGCCCCATCGGGAATGATGATGTTGGTTTGCACCCCTTGACCGCTGGTGATGGCGATACCACCGTCGGGGGGGGTGGCCGAGGTGTTTTTGGCATCGATGGTCAAGCGAACCAGTCGGGAACCATCATCCTCGTCGGTGATGATCACCGAAGGGGTGATCACCAGGGTGATACCTGCCTCCACCGACGATTGGTTTTGGTTGGAAGAACCCGATTTGGTTTCGCCGATGGTTACGGAACTGACGGACAGGTTGGTGATCTTGGTGGTGCTGCTGATGTTGGCGGGAAGATTGTTGAGGGTGACTACCCGAGGCGAGGCTACCGTCTGCAATTTGCCATCCTTGGCCAGGGCCGAAATCGTCGTCTCCAAAAGTTCCCGGGTGCCCCGGTAGATGAATTGCGCCCCCAGTCCTCCTGTGCCTGTAGATAGCATTTGACCCAAACTAACTTTCACTGGCACAGTCGTCGAGTCGCTGGAAGGGGTGATTTCCAGGGAAGTGAGACCGTTGTCCACGGCTACTGTGCTGTTCTCGGCATTCGGTCCAAACGTGTTGGTCGTGCCAAACTGGAGACCAAAGGTACGGGACGCATCCGCAGAACCATCCACAATCATCACTTCAATCTCGACCAGGGGGACTTCCTTGTCCAATTTTTTGACCACTTCCGTTACCCGTTTGATCTGCTCCGGGGATCCTTGGACGATGACCGAATTGGTTCGGACATCTATCGAGACGATGGGCTTGTTGCCCGTGGCGTTTTGGGTGGGATTTTTGTTGTCCTTGCCTTCATCCTCCCTGCTGGGGTCGATGACCTGGATAGGACCGACGAAAGCGCGCAGAGAATCCAAAATACCCGGAAGGGTGACCTTTTCACCCTGAAACGAGGTCGTAGATTGTGCTACGCTGGTGTAGCGCAACGGGATGACATCAACGGTCACCGATCTTTCGGTATCAATTTTCTCCCTTTCCAGTCGCGCCCTTTCCTCATCTACCGAGACGGAGCTTTGCAACCGTTTTTGCTCCAGATCTTTCAGCAGACGGCCTTGCAGGTTTTGCAGCGACGCGTCAACCTCGGCGGCAATTTTTTTCAGTGCCATCACGCTTCCCTGGGCACCATGAAAAAACAAAACGTTAGTTATATGATCTGCTGTAATATCGACACCACTGCCCAGGCCGAAGCGGGCGAAGGCATCCAGAATATTCTGTAGATCACTGTATTTCGGAGTGAAAATATCATCGACGACGGCGGCGTCTGATGCAGGCAGGATTTTGACCGTTTTGATGACCGGATCGTAGAAATAGGTCAGATTATTTTCTGCTAAAACTTTATTGAATGCAGCTTCAACCAGCATGGGATTGTTGTGAAAGTCGAAGGTAACCACCCCCTGCACACCCGGCAGGAAAACAGCGGTTTTTTCGTTGCGCTTCAACAGGTCAGTCAACACGTCCCGAATATCGGCATCGACAAACGTGACATCAAAGTTTTCTTCTTTCCATTTTAAATCTTCCGCCCAGACCATTGCGGGTTTGACGAAAAAAAACAGGCCGATGATCAACAAAATCATCGCTACCAAATCTGTTTTAATATCCCTTTTGCGACCATGCACGACCATGCCCCTCCATTCATGCGCCAGAGCGAAACGATTGCGCCATTCCAGAAACCTAAACGTTCATGGCCATCATTCGATCCTACAGCTTATACACGATCCCATAATGAAAAACAACGCAATAAAAACAAACGACCAAAAAAATACCCGCTAAATTTACAAAGTTGTATTAAAATGATTTAAACAAACGCATAACTTGCGTTAACTTAATTTGGCATGGCAGGCCTAGTTGTCAGGTGGGGGGCGGATGATTACGGTTTCCGGGTCAGGTAGGATGTATATCCGCAGGCGCGAAGTTGACATGCGGGACATGTCCCGCATCCGAAGCCCCAGGCATGGAGATGGTTTCTTTCACCGAGGTAGCACGAGTGGGTTTCAGTGCGTATCAGTTCAAGGAGGTTGTGTCCTCCCAGGGTATTGGCCAGATTCCATATCTGTTCTTTGTTCAACCACATCAGCGGTGTTTCGATGCAAATTTTAGTTGCCATGCCGATATTCAGGCTGACCTGCAAGGATTTGATGGCATCATCACGGCAATCGGGATAACCGGAATAGTCGGTTTCGCACATGCCGCCAACCAGGATGGATAATCCTCGCCGATAGGCGACGGCGGCGGCCATCGTAAGAAAGAGTATATTTCTGCCTGGGACAAAAGTATTTGGCAGTCCGTTGTGATTCAGCATGATTTCGGTGTTCTTGGTGAGCGCGGTGTCGCTGATTTGGCCGAGGGCTTTCATTTCGATGAGATGATCCTCTCCCAGTCTTTGTTGCCATTCCGGGAAGCGTTGGCGCACCAGTGTCAGGATCTTTTTTCGACAATCAAGCTCAATGTTGTGTCTTTGGCCGTAGTCAAACCCTATAGTTTCCACCCAGGAAAAGTGCGTCAGTGCCCAGGCCAGACAGGTTACGGAGTCCTGCCCACCGGAAAGCAGTACCAAAGCTTTCGACTTTTCCATGACAAGGATTGACATGACACCCGATTTTTTTAAACGGTTTTAAATCGTTGCTTGGGTCAAGGGAACATGATGCCCTGCGGGTAAAAAAACAAAATCAAAACCCTGGGGCTGCGCCCCTAGACCCCCCTTGGGGGGCAGTAAAATCAAAATCAAATTCAAAACCTTGGGGCGCTGCCCCAAACCCCGCCGGGGGGGATGATCCCCCCCGGACCCCCGCAATAATTTTTGCCAAACTTTGTTTTTCCGATAGGCAAAATTTCCGATCTTTTTATTCATATTCCTTGTATTTGCTGATGACGACGCCGCAGACCTCAATCTCACCTTTGACATCGATCAGGGGATACCTGGAATTCATGGGTTTGAGGTAGCGCAAATCGCCGTGGTGAAGCAATTGCTTGAATGTCGGGCGATTTTTCCCTTCATGGGCGATCAGAAACTGGTTGTGGGAACCTTTGCGGGTCGGGTCGACAATGATGATCTCCCCTTCGAAAAACTCCGGCTCCATGGAATCGTCGGGCACCTTGAGGGCAAAGCAAAGGTCGCTGGCTTTGGGAGCCACAGGAATCCAGGATGTAATTTCAGGATTGAAGTTTTCTTTGGACGCTCCACAGAACTTCGCCATCTCATCCCAGGAAATGAGAGGAATTCGGGCAACAAGGGGATAGGGACGGTAGCTCTCCCCAGCGTGAACGCCGCCGTCGTCTTGGGCCGAATAGTGCGGTGCCCCCGAAAGGGCCATGTCGCCGCGACCCGTATCCAGCCAGATGGGGTCAACGCCGCAAGTCAGTGCGATGGAAATTGTTTTGCGGGAAGATCGCGACCCACCACCTTCAAGTTTGTGAATCGCGGTCTGGCTGATGCCGACCATGTCTGCAAGTTTTTTTTGTGTTAAACCTGCATGTTTCCTGGCTTGTCTGATACGCTCGCTTAAAGTGCTGTTCATGGCAAAAATACTCTTCCAGTTGTATTTTCTAATCTTGGATTAGATTGTTAATTTTAAAAACAAGTGTCGAACAGAACCAATATTATTTTGTACAGGTGACGCCAAAGGTAGATCCGCATCGCAGCACCCCTAACACTGCCAGAAAGTCAAGAAGAATGGAAGTGGTTTTATTGCGCGGGAGTCGCATTTCTCTTTTCCTTGCTGTCCCCGACAAACGACGAATTATACTGAAAATGGACATTTCAATATGATCAAAAGTATTCGTAGTGTCAATATGAAATTATAGATTATATATGACCGTTACAAATTTCTTTTATTGATGTGGGGGTATTCTGCGATTTATTTTAAGTTCACATATATTCTTAATAGTGGAGAGTTGGGACTGTGTATTTACAGACATTTACCGACGCCTTTGCCCAATGTGTCAAGCACGGTCATCCGCTCATACTGGCCAGTTCAAATACTGTTTTTCGGATTCGTTGCAGTTTGACTTCCCCTGTCCCTGTATGGAAGACGAGTTTTCGTCCCCAGGGACCACCAACGTCCGAGGCGATCAGATGTAATTTCTCCGCCCGAATAATATCCATGGCGGTCTCTACGTTTCTTTTCCCCACGGCGATGCTTTGTTCTTGGGGATTGTTGGGAATGCTGAACATCATTGCCCCTCCGAATAATTTGACTTCCAGTTCTTTTCCAGGAATGCCCATCTGATAAAACCAGGAAAGCATGAAATGCAGGGAACAGGAGACAAAATCCCCCATCATGCGGCATATCTTCAAACCACAGTATGGCTGGTTACACGGGCGGGTGGGGAGTTTGCCGTGGGACATGGCTCCCATTCGGTGATGCGGATGAAAAAGCACGACCGAAACACACGATCCCAATACGGTGTGGACTTCAGCAGGGCGGGTGCCGACAAATAATTCCCCGGGATCCAAATTGACAACTTGATGATCGGAAAGGTTGGTGGCCATAAATCGTCAATCAATCCGGTCTGCGATGAACCGTTGGATGGCCATTTTTATATCGGTTTTATCGCAGGTGTTGAGCCAGATCAACACCGAACCGGCAACTTTTTTCGCTGGAATCGCCAGATCAATACGCAGGTTGATGAAAAGGGTTTCTTTTGGAATTTCTTCCCCATGGGGGACGTCTTCTGGCGCAAGGCAAAGAGCTGGGCCAATGTTCCAATCCATTGGATTTCCTCGAAAAAAAACAGGTTTTCGCCCTTCCAGGCCAGAATCCAGCAAGCGGCTCAATGTGCTCACACAGGTATAAAGCAATAAATCCCCCACATCGGTGAAGGTTTCCTGACAAACATGATTCTGCATCGTTTCGGGGACATGTTCGCCATAGAGGGCATCCAGTAATGGTTCAACGACCCCGGATCGCAGCAACAGAATAGCCGTTCCGGTAATGTTGGCTTTTTCGGTAAAAACCAGATCAAATCCCATATGCACCAGACAAACCGCTGACCCCATGAGTTTTTCGATCGTGTTGGCCAGATGATTTGCCGGTGTCATTTCAATGCCTGGGGGAAAAAATTCAATTTCAGCGTCCACCATCTCGCTCAGGGTTGGGATGGCGTGACCGAGGCTGAGATTAAAAATCTCCTTGATGGCGTCTTCCTCAAGCTCATTGAGCATGGTCCATTTGTCCCTGTCACATGATTTCTTAGGCATTGATCCTTGTTCCGCCCACGGATTGCGCGTGGAGACCGGAAAACCATTAAAAAGAAAGAAGGGGTCTGGGGAATTCTTGTCCCAGGGTTTTGACTTTAAACAAAAAGCTTCCATGCTCCTGTGTTGTGGCCGAAATGATGATTACTCCTCGAACGCCCTGATTTGATTGCGGCCATTTTTCTTTGCCAGATAGAGCCCCTTGTCGGCCATTTCTATTATGGTTTGTCTTTGGATTTCGTTGGTTGGGGTCATGGTGGCGGTCCCCAGGCTGAGGGTGACAATGTTTTCAGTTTCGGATTGGGGATGGGGGAGACGTAAATCCCTGCAATTGGCCAGGATGCGTCGGGCAGCGATTGTGGCCCCTTCGGCGTTGGTTTCGGGGAGGATGCAGGCAAATTCCTCTCCCCCGTATCGGCAGGCCAAGTCTGCGGTCCTGGGCAAGGATTCGGCGATGGCCCTGGCGACCTTCTTGAGACATTCATCTCCTTCGGAATGACCAAAATAATCATTGTAGCGTTTAAAAAAATCAATATCCATCAGGATGAGGGACAGGGGGTGCCGGTAACGTAATGATCGCTCCCATTCATATTCCAAAAATTCATCAAAACGGCGGCGGTTGGGAATGCCGGTCAGACCGTCAAAGATGGCCATCTTTTCCAGCCTGTCGCCGCGTCTCTTCAACTCGACCTGAGTTTTGACCCGAGCCAGGGTGATCATCGGGCTGAAAGGCTTTTGGATATAATCCACCGCGCCGACCTCGAATCCCAAGGCCTCGTGCTGTTCATCTGTTTGGCCGGTAATGAAAATTACTGGAATTTCCCGGGTCAATGGATTGTCCTTCACCTTACGACAGACCTCAAAGCCGTCCATCCCTGGCATGACGACATCCAATAGAATCAGGTCGGGGAGGGGGGATTTCTCCAGGCGTTTGAAAACCTGAAAACCATCCTTGGCAATGACGGTCTTATAGTAAGGTTTCAATAATCCATCGAGAACGTCAATATTGACCTTCTCATCGTCGGCGATTAGAATTTTCGCTTTTTCACTCTCTGTTTCCATGGTTTTATCCGAATTTAAACTGGTCCGTAGGCTGAGACCAAGTCTCGGGTGAATTTTTTAAAGGTTTCGAGTGCCGCTTCAAATTCGTAATCATCGATTTGTTCTTCCAAAGTTTGCAGTACATCAAAAACCGCAGACCCGGATAACAGTTCCTTGGCCATGACCACCAGGTTGATGGCTTCCGAATCGCCGTCATCCAACAATTGATTCAGTTCAGCAAGAATGGGGCGTAAACGTTCCATGTCCGGGATTTGTGTGGGAACGGCGGGTTTGGCTGGAGTGGCTTTGGCCGCTTCGATGGAGGCCAGATAGGGTTGAAGAGATTGCATGACCTGGGTGACTTCCTGTGAAAACGGCAGCAACAGTTCTTGCGCCTGGTCGATGGTTTCAGGTTTCAGTGCCGACTCCAGACGCTGGGAAATTTTTTGCAGGGGTTTGGCTCCCATGGTACCGGCCATTCCCTTTAAGGTGTGCACCATACGATGGGCTTCGGTGATCTGACCGGTGGCAAGGGCAGTCTGTATTTTGGCAACCACATCCCGATGACCAACATAAATGTTCTTCAACACTCTGAAATAAAGTTCTTTCTTTCCGCTGACATTGTTGAGGCCAAGTGAAATGTCCACACCATCCAGGGTTTCCGGCAGCCGGATCGAATCCTTGACGGTATTCACTGGGCCTTGTGTCAGGTTGGTTCCAGGTTTGATGAACCGACGCAGGGTTGCAAAAAGGGTGGGGGGATGGATGGGTTTGCTGAGGTATTCATTCATCCCTGCCAGCAAACATCGCTCCCGGTCACCGGTCATGGCGTTGGCGGTCATGGCGATGATGGGCAAATGCTGAAGGTCGGGAAGGCAACGTATGGCTCGGGTGGCGGTATAACCATCCATGACCGGCATTTGAATATCCATGAGGACGGCGTCAAAGGTTCCCCGTCGGACCGCCGTTACCGCTTCTTCGCCATTGTTGGCGATGTGGACATGCAAACCTTCGTCTTCCAACAGTTCCTTGGCAACCTGTCGATTGATTTCATTGTCCTCAACCAGAAGAATACGACCTCCCCTGAGTGAGGTGATCCTATCGGCACCTTCTCCTGGTTGGCTTTGGGGAGACCAGGAGTGTTCCATGTTTTGTCCCAGAGTGGCCAAAATGGCATCGAACATGACGGAAAGGTTGACCGGTTTGGTGAGAAATGCGTCGATTCCGGCCTGTTTGGCGGACAGGGCGACATCCTCGCGGGAATAGGCGGTGACCATGATGATTTTTGGCAGTTTGATGTCGGGAAAACGCCGATTGATCTCACGGGCCGTCTTGATGCCGTCCATTCCTTCCATTTTCCAATCGAGGAAAACCAAGCGGAAAGGACGTTCCTGGCCCGCTGCCCTTTCCAATTCAAACAGGGCCTCTTCCCCCGAGGCGACGGACGTTACCTTGAAGGAAAAAGATTCCAGGTTTTTTTGTAATATTTCCCGTGCCACCGGGTTGTCGTCGGCCACCAGGACCGGGAGACCGACATGGTCTTTGGAGGGGAGTCTGAAGCGGCGGCGACTGGTTTGCTTATGGGAAAACAGGATGGTGAACTGAAAGGTGGATCCCACACCAGGGGTACTTTCCACCCAGATGTTTCCCTCCATCATCTCCACTAACCGCTTGCAAATCGTCAATCCCAGGCCGGTGCCGCCAAATTTCCGGGTCGTGGAGCTGTCGGCCTGTGAAAAGGGCTTGAACAGACGTTCCACCTGCTCTTCGGTCAGGCCAATGCCGGTATCACGGACCTTGAAGTGAAGTTCAACACGGAAATCCTCGGCCCGCTTCAAGTGAATGGAGAGGACAATATTGCCCTTTTGGGTAAACTTGACGGCGTTATTGGCCAGATTGATCAATATCTGTCCCAGACGCAGGGGATCGCCGACCAGGTGCACAGGTACCCCGGTGTCTACATAAAAGCTGACCTCCAATCCTTTCTCTTCCGCTTTTATGGCAACCAGATTGGCGACATCGTTGAGGACATCATCCAGATGGAAAGGGATGGCCTCGATGGTGAGTTTACCCGCTTCGATCTTGGAAAAATCAAGGATGTCGTTGATGATTCTCAACAAAGATTGGGCTGAGTTGTAAATTTTGGTGGTATAATCTTTTTGACGATGATCGAGGTTGGTTTTCAAGACCAGATGGGACATGCCGATGATGGCGTTCATGGGGGTACGGATTTCATGGCTCATGTTGGCCAGAAAATCGCTTTTGGCCCGGTTGGCGTTTTGCGCCGCCTCTTTGGCGTTTTGCAGCTCGCGGGCTTGATTGCGCAACAGATATTCCCGCGATACCGTGTTGGTGATGTCCTGAATCTGGATACTGCAATAGCGAACGCCTTCCCCGTTGCGGATCGCCTTGATCTGCACCATCTGGTCCATTCTTGGGCTGCCTTCGGTCCTTTCCGAGGCGGTAAACAATGGAAATGGTGTCGGGGTCAGGCGGTGGGACAGCATGGTCGGCAATCCCGATTGCAGGGCACTCTGAACTCCCGTGTGGATTCTTGATCCGGTAAGCTCACTGAATACCTCAAGCAGGGGGCGACCCAAAACCTGCCGGGAAGGTATCCGCGTGGCTTTCCGCATCCATTCGTTCCAAAACACGATGGTTTGGTCCTGATCGAGGATAATCGTCCCCACGGCACCGACTTCAAGCGCATTGGCCAGCAGGCTGATATCCAGATCCGGCATGATTCCCATGGTGCCCCTACAGATTGGACAGGATGACTTCCAGCTCACGTCTCAAAATTAACATGGCCTGCTGCGAAAAAAGAAGTACAACGAAACCACTCAAGGTATGATTGGTGTTATTTTCATCGCTGGTTTTGAAATCCATCATCAGGACGAACGCCCTCTCGTCGGCATCGGCATCGGCGTATTCCATTAATGAATGGTTTTGTGCCGCCAGATGCGAAGTTATGTCCAACAAAAACCGGCTTGAACCTTTTAAAAATTCCGCCGATTCAAATTCAAATTCAACGTGCATCATCTGGGTAAAGCTTTTCAGAAACGCATTGAGAATGACATTGCCCACATCCAACAGGGTTTCCTGTTCCAGTTCGGTGAGAACTTCCAGGGGAATTTCTTCATTCAACAGCGTGCGCACCAGTTCCAGACTTTCGCTCCCCGGGAAAATCAACAGGGCGGTTCCCGTCAATTCCCCCTTGAAGTTTTGCCGAACCGCCACCAACTTTTCATCCTGGTTTGCCACCAACATCCGGGTCGCTTCTTCGTAGGGGACTACCTTGAGTTTGGGCAGGGTCAGGAGGACTTCGTTGTTGACCATCTGGCTCAAGGAATTGGCAGCCATCCCCAGACCCATGTTGAAAAATTCCTTCAGGGCGTCTTCCTCCAACTCGCTCAGTCTGAACATGCCTTCACGCTCCCTGCTCATTGTGATTCCATAGGTTTAAGGTTTGGTCAGACCATGGTGAGCCGTCATTGGCGGCGGGCTATTTTGTCTGTTCCTGCATGGCGGCGATAATTTTTTCCCGACTGATGGGCTTTTTGATGAAACCTATTCCAATGGCTTGCGCCCGGAGTTGCATGCGTTCCTGGATGTTGGCCGTCACCAGGTGAATGGCTATCCCTGGTTGTTTTTCAAGAATTTTTTCCGCAAGATCAATTCCGTTCATCCCTGGCATGTTAAAATCGATCAATGCCAGATGCAAAAATTGTCCCTCGATCTTTTCCAAGGCGTCCATCGCATCTTTCGCTTCGATAAGATCCCAATCCTCGAAACCATCGGAGAAAAATTTGCGTACCATCATGCGGGCAAGGCTGCTGTCGTCCACAATCAAGGCTTTTTTTTTGTCCATTACCAGTCTCCCTTTGTACTCGCCAGATTCTACGGATGATCCCTCTCTTCCACCCCATGAAGCAACGCCGGAACGTTGAGCAGGAAGGAAATACGGCCATCTGGCATGACCGCAGTTCCTGCGAGGATTTGAATATGAGAAAAAATTCGGTTGATGGGTTTGATCAGAAGGGAGGCGTGTCCCAAAATGACGCCAACTTCCAGGCCAAAAAGTGAATCCTGCGTTTGCAGTATTGCGACATGCAAAGAGGTTGCTGCGTGGATGCGTTCGCATTCCCTTAGACCGTTGCGCTCGGGCCCATCGCGGCGCAGCAGGCGTTGCAGTGGAATCAGGGGCAGCAGCTTATCTCTGAAGCGTACCATGGGGAACTGCATTTTTCCCTCGACGTGGGTTTTGATGTCATCGCCATAAAAAGAGGCTAATTCTACAATATTTACCTGTGGAATGGCGAAGGTTTCCCCACTATCGCTGATCAACAAGGCCGGAACGATGGCCATGGTTTGGGGGATGGACATGCGGAAGGTGGAACCGGCATTTGAGGTACTGGCGATGGTGATGGTGCCGCCAACCTTGTTCAGGGCGGACTGAACCACGTCCATACCGGTTCCCCGTCCGGAAATTTTGCTGATCTGTCTGGCGGTGGAAAAGCCGGGGACCATGATAAGCTTGAGTATCTCTGGTTTGTTCATTTCGAGCGATTGTTCGTGGGTGACCAATCCGGTGTCCAGGGCTTTCGCCAGAACCTCCTTGGGGTCAATGCCACGTCCATCATCCCGGATCTCCAGAAAAATCTGGCCATGTTTTTGCTCGGCACGCAGGTCAATTCTCCCCTCGGCGGGTTTTCCCTGCCGGACACGTTCCTCGGGGGATTCGATGCCATGATCCATGGCGTTGCGGATCAGATGTCCCAACAATTCGTTGATGGAGACCAGGACATTACGGTCTACCTCGGTTTCTTCCCCGGCCAGATCCAAAACCACTTTTTTTCCGGTTTCTACCGCCAGGTCACGGACAAGGCGATGGTATTGATCCCAAATGCGACCGATGGGTTGCAGGCGGTATTTGATGACCTCATCCTGCAGCCAATGAATCTGTTTGCTGTGAAGTTCAAGAATCTGATCCACCTGGTCAGGATGTTTTGCCAGGACATATTTCAATTGATTGAACGAAGCTCCCAGTTCTCCAACCTGGTTCATCAGGGTGTCCAGGCGATCCAGAGAGAGGCGGACCGATTCTATGGGGGCACAAGTGCCGGTCGTGTCCTCTTCGGCTAAGCTTGATGTGGCAGGCGGGGTGTTTTTCGAGTTGGACGAGGGTTGCGATGTGGCAACCACAGATGGCGTTTGTGTTGACGCTTCCGGCACGGCCTGGGATGAAACTTTTGTTGAGGTTTTTTTGGACGATTTTGTTGGACGTTGTATTGGAGTTTCTGCTGCGTCTTCCAAGGTGATTTCTATGGGGTCGGATGGATTGTCCGGTTTGGCGGCATCGACCTGGTCTTCTTTCAAGATTTTCTCTCGGGACGGTTCTGGTTGGGGTGTGGTGACAAACCCTTCCAGTTCCTGAATGGTGGCTGAAAAGTCGGCCTCTCCTTCCGATCCCGATTTGGCGATGATCTGGAGGGTTTTTCGTACCCGATCCACGACCCCCAGGAGCGAACTGCCGATTTCCTGGCTCATGAAAAGAATTTCATCGCGCATGAGGTCGAGGACAGTTTCCGCCTTGTGGGTCAGTTCTTCCAGGCGGGAAAATCCCATCATACGGCAGTTGCCTTTGACCGTATGCATGTCGCGAAAAATGGCATGGATCAATTCGCGGTGATCCGGTTGGGATTCCAGCTTAAGCAATCCTTTTTCGATTCGGCCCAGGGCTTCGCGATTCTCTGAGAAAAACTCTTCCAGCAACGCTTTTTTGGTTTCGGCATCAAACATGGGGGTGGCGACTCTTTGACCAATCCACGTTATATCGGATCCATTTTGTGGGAAATCATCGATGAAACAATTGACCGGGCAGAATGACTGGGGTGATACTAGGGATAACGGGTATCCCAGGCAAGGGCTGTCATGGCGTAACCGTTCAGTCCCCCCCTTTTTTTTAGGGTTAAAACTATTGCGGGGGTCAAGGGGGGATCATCCCCCCCGGCTTAGGTTTGGGGCAGCACCGCGGGTACGTCGTCCCGACGTGGCAGTCGGGTGGACGAGCCTGCGGCTTACCATGCCGGGAACTGGAAACCTTGAATGCCCAGGCGCGGGAGTTGGAAAAGACCATCGCCAGGAACGTTGCGGAGATATTGGAAGCATGAAGACCGAAATCATTCGGAGCCTGCCTTGGAATCATTGACAGAGGAAAAATCCATGCTGCACGCCATAGAAGAAGATGTGGTCCTGCCCGCCGATGGCAAATTGCCGGAAACATTCCATGCGGCCTTCGGACGCAGGGCCAGGGTCATCGTGTTGTTGCCTGACTCCATCGAGAACGCAGAGCCTGACCAGGATGACTCGCAGCGGTTGATGACGTTTGCCGGCACCATCGACTGGCCCATGGACGATCCCGTAGCCTGGCAACGGCAACAGCGCAACGAATGGGAACGGTCATGGGATCGCTGAACTTTCTGCTCGATACCAACGCGGTCATTTATCTGCACAAGGGATTATTGAAGGACCCCTTGCCTCCGGGTCGCATGGCGATTTCGTTTATCACCGAAATCGAGTTGCGCAGCTTTCCCGGCTTGCCGAGCGAACAGGAAGCCGGGCTGGCACGATTCCTCGCCAACGTTCAACATATTGGTTTATCCCATGAAATCAAGGAAACCACCATCAGGTTTTGTCGTCACCATCGACTCAAGATTCCGGATGCCCTCATTGCCGCCAGTGCTATCCTCCACGGCGCGGTATTGCTGACCAATGACGATCAACTGCATAAGGTATCCGAGTTGGCTTGCCGCAGATTGGAATTAATAGCCCCGGCACCAGGGCTGGAAAAAAACATCGCTGCCAATGTGGCGGGGATTCTGGAGTCATGAGGATGGCGAAGTGGCTCGTAAAACGCATGGATGAGTTATGCGACATTACGTCGAGCAAACAGCACCATCGCTACCGCCATCCGCGCCATCATGAGCACTGTCAAGACGTTCTAATAACTTAAACTTCGTCAATCAATCTTTCAAGCTGTGAAGTCATTGTTTTCATGAATTTTCATCACCACTGCGGCAAGAGAATACGAACCCAGGGCGTTGGCTCGTATTCCATGGTGATTTCGTGGTTTCCCTGTTCCAGTTCAACCCCCCGGTAAAGATGGTAGACCGGGAATATTTTTTTCTCCATGCCATCGACCCGAACGCGCCAATGGGGATCGTAATTGTCGGTCAAAACCAGTATGGATGGGGTTTTTGCGGCACTTTTAATGATGACTCGGTCTGGGCGGGGATAGGAAACATCAACGATGGTGGGTGCAATCGGAGAGGCATAGCGGGAAATGTCGGCAAGTTCTCCCTGTTCGACCAGCGCGATCCTGGCAAGTTCGGCACTTGATCGGGTAGCCAGGGTGTTGAGTAGCGAGGTTGGGTCGGGAAACGCCTGGACTTGGCCCACCAGAAAAGCCCTAGGAAGTACGGCGCGGTTTTCGTAGACATACAGGGCCTGGGGTGGCGGTTCTCCTTGAATGACTTTCAGGACCATCTCGCGTTTTCTGTATTGCTCCCATTGTTGGCGCACCTTTCTTTCCGCAACCGGATCGTGGAGCAACTCCAGGTCGGGATGGCGTAGTGGCCAATGGGAAAAAATAAAGCGTGTGTTGGCCAGGGAGAGCATGTCCAGGTTGTACCAATCGGCAAACTCGATGGGTGCGGGATTGGCGACGGGGATCATTGCCTGGTCGCGGTCGAACCCGTGCGAACGGGGCGTATAGAGAAACTGGAGAAACTTCATGTCCTCCTGTAATTCCGGTCGCTCCGTGACAATTCCCGACACAACCCGAAGCCAGTATTGGTAGAGACGCTGCGAATACATGTGGTAAAAACCGTCGATGGTTTGAAAACCATAGGTGGCGGAATAATTGGGGAAAAAGTGGTATCCCGACGCACTGGCGGTGGTGGGCCTGCTGGCGACCAGGGATGCGACCCGGAAAGGTTTGTCGTTTTTGGTTGTTGCGGCCAGTTCTTTCAAGGCACTATTTTCAAAAAGTACCCGATAATTGTCCGAGTGTGTCCGTCTGGCCAGATTGACCGTGAGATTGTTCCATGCAAACAGGGCTGGAATAATGAAAACTGCCGGAACAAAAACCGCCAGCCGGGTTTTCCAGATCAGGGTCAGGGTCGTCGATTCCTGGAGCGCGTGGAGAATCAGTCGCAATCCCAGTGCCGTTACGAGAACGGACGAAAAAAAGGAAAACTGTCTAAGATCCATGATGTTTCCCCCGGTATAAGGCATTTTCAAACTCAGGAGGAAAAAGGACCAGCTAGAAACAGGTTGGAATAATAAAAATAGTGCAAACAGGATCAGTGCTTTTTTAAACAGGCCGTCATTTTTTCCATGCAGGAAAAAACCGGCCAGGGCCACGACCAGGAAGCCCCACATGGGGATGGCCAGGATGTGGCTGAAATAGTCTTTTGTCTGTGCCAGCAAAGAGGGAAAACCGGAGTCGGTGGAGGGGGGGATCAGAATGCGGGTCGAATCGAGGGAAAAGGAGTAGAGTGCCCAGGATTCCGGACCTTCCGCCAGGATGGCTCCGATGGTGAGGGATATAAAAAAAGGCCATGTTTTCAGGATGGATACTCTGCGGACGATCAAAAACCACAAGGGGAGGAAAACCAGAAAGAAAGGGGTGAAGTGGGCTGCGGAACCGCCGATGCCGATAAGAATTCCCAGGCATCCGGAGAGTGCCAGGGCGAGTTTTTTCGAGGGCAGGTCGAGCAAGCGGTCGAAAAGATAAAGGTACAGGGGGGTCGCTGGTGGTCCAAAGCCGTCCGAAAGGGTCCAATCGTCAACATTCCAACTGTTGAGGGAAAAAAGGATGCCTCCGAACAGACTGGCGATCTGGCCGATGTTGAGGCGCAGAAAAAGGCGATAACAAAAATAGCCAGCGACAAAACGCTGAAGCCCCATGATCAGGGCGTAGGCGGCCCAGGGTGGGAGGAATAAAAAGGGAACCGTCAAAAACAGGCTGTCCACCTGTTGGGACATCCAGGAGGCGAGACCGCCACCCAGATGGGGATTCCAAAAGGTGAATCCATGGGCTAGGAAATCTTTGGCGGCGATGATCTGGTTGGAAAAATCGGAATCCGCAGCGTCGCGAATTCTTAAGTACGAATCGGATCCCAGTATCCCGTAGACGGCGGAAAGCAAAAACGACCAGACAATCCAAAACAGAACCCAACGGCGATTTTTCGCCGTGGCTGCGAGTGGGTTCGACAAATTTGTAACCATTGGTGTCCTTATCCCTTTTTTCTTGGACTGCTATTCAATCTTTTTTGTCGGGTTTGATTCCGGCGATAAATATTTTTGGCATTAACCATCCCAACCAGGGGCGAATGATTCCCAAGTCCAGAAAATCGGAAATCAGCGGAAAAATACCCGACTCGGGTCCGATGACGATGCCATTGAAGGCAAGGGTGTCTATTTTTAAGAAGGATTTGAGTACGCGGCGATAGCGCCAGGGTGTTCCCAACTTGAGTAGACCCCATTCGTTGCGATCCAGGGCATGCATCAGGGCCATCATTGGATTGAGAAGGTTGGGCTCAAAGATGAGCATTTTTCCGCCTGGTTTAAGGACGCGGCAAACCTCCCGAAGGTTGGGATCGATATTTTCCAAATGGTGCAGGACATCGACCATGATCACCGCATCGAACGTATGGTCGGAGAAAGGTAAATTTCCGGGGGCGATATGTTGCGCCTCGGCATTTCCAAGGTTGAGTTCGCGGAGGGTGCTGTCACAGGAGTCGATGAATTTTTGACTGATGTCAACACCGATGATTTTTTGGCAAAAAAGGGAAGCTACGGCCAGAAAGGAACCGGGACCGCAACCAAAATCCAGGACCACATCGTTTTCTTTCAGATGAGGTCTGACCACATTGCCAAAATATTTGTGTGTCGATGCACGGCGAGCGATGCGCACGGCATTGAAACGGGTATCCTTGCCCAAAGTCCAGCGTTTTTCCTCGCCTTCCATGAGGGCGTCATAGAATTGGGCTGTCTGGCTGGAGGAAGAGGTTTTGAAAAAGTTTTTCATTTAAGATTGGCTTTCTTTGCGGTTAAGGTCCGCCAATAATTCCCAGTAGGAATGAAAGTGGGGTCGCGTTGGCGGGTGCCCCCGGCCCAGGATCAGGAAGGGCATCCCCGCCTTCATGGCGCAAAGTCCGTCCCGTTCATGGCGATCGCCGATAAACAGCCCTTCAGATGGGTTTAACCCGAGTTTTTCTGCAGCCACTTCCAGACCGCGCGGGTGGGGTTTCAGTCGGTTGACTTCCGCATCTTGCGCAGCGATGCAGGGCATGTCGGGCAGGCCCAGAGCGACCAGTTTTTCCCTGGCCGGGTAATCGGAAAAAACGGCGGTGGGAATCATTCTGTCCCTCAGGGCTTGAATGAATTCCGCAACGCCAGGGAAACGACAGGATTTTAAATGGCGCAGAGGCCGTTGCATGACCCATTGATCGACCACCGAGGTGACGTATTGACTGGAAATATTAAATTTCCTGGCGACACCATCGATGGCTTCATGGGGTGAGTGCCCGGCATCGGCCAATTTTTCTCGTAACCGGCGAAAAAAAAATATCATTCTTGGTTCTGACCATTGATGGGGCCGCAACAGGTAGAAACGCAGGATGTCGGCCAACATGCGCCGTCGCAACATTTTTTGGTCGTACAAGGTGCCGTCAACATCGAAGATGACCCCCCGCACCCTGTGCCAATGAATGAATTGAGAAAGACTCAATGGACGGGGTTCCCAAAGAAAACAACCCAAGGATGGCTCACCAAGATCCAGCGAGCGAAGGGGACATCCAGAAAGGAGAACAGGACCATGCTCGACAGGCACAGAAAAACGATAAGCAGCAGTTTTTTATCTTTGTGAAGCTTTTCCGGATTTTGTGCAACCGACCCTTCCCGCAACCCTATGGCCAGGTAGTAGGTGAACAAAACGGCGAGGAAAGGGAATACAAACAAATATTCAATTCTGTATTTTATGAGGAAAGAAGCAATGAAAAAAGAAGACAGAATGGCGTACAGGAATGACAGGACGAGAAGTGATTCTTCGGTATAGAACATGAAAGATCGCCGATATTTTTTCAATTCATCCAACATTCCTTTTTTAGTGATGGACCGGTATTCGGCAAACCGTTTTACCGTCATCAGGAAAGCACCTGCGAACCAAAACGCTATAATCAGGCTGAGAGGAGGCATGGCATGAAAGGAAACCAAGCCCCAACCCAGGGTCAATCGAATGGGGTTGTTCAGTGACTCGGTCAATACATCGAGATACACTTTTTCCTTAAGGCGAATGGGTGGTACGTTATAGATGAACCCGCTTATGGCGAAGAGTATCGCCGACACAAAAAATACGGGCGATACCCAATAGGAAAGATAAAGTCCAAGTACGATCAGGAAAACATATTCGATATAAACATATTTAGCGACTACCAAACCGGCGGCTGCGGGTCTGTTTTTCTTTGTTGGGTGAAAACGATCAAAGGAGCGATCAAGCCATTCGTTGATGACATAGTTGCCTGAAGCGATGAAAAAGGCACTGGGGAGGCCTAACAGAAGCACGGGAAAAATCTGGACCATTTCCACTCCGTTGACGACAGCGGCCAGGAAAATTCCAGGGAGGATGAAAACATGCTTGACCCAGTGGTCAGGTCGGGCGATGGCAATATAGTTTTGCACGCTTGAATTCACGATATCTACCCTGACACTGGGTGCCCATCTTAAAAATTCCAGGATTGAATATTTTTCAAATTATGTCCAGGACGTGATTCTACCACGTCGCCGTACGATAGTTCGTCGATAATTAATTTTCAAGCACTGTGAAATTTAGTTTTTCAGGCCCTTATGTGTTGTTGGTATAAAAATTGCTTAACCGTTTGGAGAAAACCCACTATTTCACTTCTTTCAGGTGACGCAATGGCAGCCACTCCCATTTCCATCCCCGATTTGTCTGTCCCCATTCCCCTGACCCGCGACGTGCGTTCCCGGGGGGTGGGTTCCAGCGAAAAAAATCCATTTTCCGAACACCTAGATCAAGCCCTGGAGGCGAGGAATGTGACGCCGGGCAGCACCTTGGCCAGCAAATCCGGCATCAATCCGTTTGTGGAAGCGGTCATGGAGGCTTTGAAACATGCCAAGGAAAACCGGAGTATGAGCGCAACTCCTGATTTTAGTGTCATCGATACTGCGGATCTTCAGGGTGATTGGTCCGCTTCGGGGCTGGATCGATCCATGTCACGGGTGGGTTCGGATTCGCGGTTACCGGTCAGGCCTCGCGTTGCGGTGACGGATATTGCGCATCGTACTGCGGTGAGCCAGGGCGGCGGCAAATATGACGCCATCATCCAAAAGGCGTCACAAAAATATGGGGTGGACGCTGACCTGATTCGCTCGGTCATCAAGGTTGAAAGCAGTTTCAATCCCAAGGCGGTATCGCCGGCCGGGGCCATGGGCATGATGCAGCTGATGCCCAAGACAGCCAAGGATCTGGGGGTGAAAAATCCTTTCGATGCCGAAGAAAATATCATGGGGGGGACGGCTTATCTGGGGCGTTTGCTGGAACGGTATGACGGTAATGTTCGTTCCGCCCTGGCTGCCTACAACTGGGGCATGGGCAACCTGGAAAAGAAACCCATGGCCGCCATGCCAGGGGAAACCCGTCAATATGTCTCCCGTATCATGGGTATGATGGATGGCCCGACTGCGGTGTAGAATCATTGGTCATCGTCTGCCGGTGCCCCGATGATCGCTAAACGGGAGCGTCAACTCCCTGACGTGGCACTTGGTGGTGTGTGGTCAGGCTTTTTTGGGTCGTGGCGCGGCATTGCCTTTTTTCCGGGGGAGGGATAGCATGCCGGGGGGGAGTCGAAGGGGGAATCTCTTTAACGGTTTATGCAACCGGCTTTGGATGCACCAGTGACGCTGGAAGAACTCAGACAGGCCATCGACGGGATTGATGATCGGATCCATGACCTCCTCATGGAACGGGTGCAATGGGTTCTCAAAGTAGGTGAACTCAAGGGTAAATCTTCCCGGGATCCCATGTTTTACCGCCCCGAACGTGAGGCGGGGATACATCGGCGTCTGCAAGCCCGACATCGTGGATCCCTTCCCGTTTCCGCGCTCCACCGTATTTTTCGGGAAATCATCTCCGCATCCCTCAATCTGGAAAAAAGCCTGTCGGTGGTTTATCTCGGACCCGAGGCGACGTTTACCCATCAGGCGGCCATCAAACAATTTGGTTCTTCCTTCCGCATGTACCCGGTGGGAACCATCCACGACGTTTTCCATGAGGTGGAGGTGGGGCGCGCCGATTTTGGCGTGACCCCGGTGGAAAGTTCCGCAGAGGGGGTGGTCAATCACACGTTGAAACGGTTGACCGACTCGCCATTGCGCATCTGCGGCGAGATTTATCTGCCGGTGGTCCACACCCTGCTGTCCCAGGAAAACGCCCTGGACCGGATTCAATGGGTTTTCGCTCATCCCCAGGTGTTGGATCAATGTCGCGGTTGGCTTTCGGTCCACCTGCCCGGCGTCGCCACCCAGGAAGAAGAGTCAACCGCCCGTTCGGTCCTGCGTGCGCGGGAAACCCCGCACAGTGCCGCCATCGCCGGGGTCTACGCCGCCGATGTCTACGGGCTGAACCTCCTGGCAGAACATTGCCAGGACCAGGCGGGAAACGAAAATCGCTTCCTGGTACTCGGTCGCCACGCCCCCGCCCGTTCCGGAACCGACAAAACCTGCGTTATGTTTTCCTTTTCCGATCAACCCGGATTTTTGCACCGGGTGTTGGCCATCTTCGCCGACCGGGGGATTAACCTGAGTGCGATTCAATCCATTCCCTCCCGTGGCAAGGCCTGGGAATACATTTTTTTCCTCGATTTTGACGGTCACCAGGAAGACCCCCAACCTGCCCAGGCTCTGGCGCAACTGGCTTCCATGCCGGGGGTGGACATCAAGATTCTTGGCTCATTTCCCCGACCGGTGCAATAACCGGCAACGAGTGATTCTATGGCATTTTTTATTAAAAAGCTGACGGTTATCGGGCTGGGCCTGATCGGTGGTTCCCTGGCCCGTGCCTTGAAGGAGCGGGATTGCGTCGGCGAGGTGGTGGGGGTCAACCGTACCCGATCGAGCCTGGAAAAAGGGATGGAACTGGGGGTGATCGACGGGTTTACCACCGATCCCGTGGAAGGGGTACGGGGGGCCAATATGGTGTTGGTGGCAACGCCTGTGCGATCCATCGTTCCTACGGTGCGGGTCATTGCCCCAGGATTGATGCCTGGCGCGGTGGTGACCGATGCGGGGAGTGTCAAGGGCCAGATTGTCTTGGACTGTGAAGCGGCCATGCCCGAGGGGGTCCACTTTGTCGGTGGTCATCCCATCGCCGGTACCGAACATTCTGGCGTCGAAGCTTCGTTTGCCACCCTGTTTGAAGGGAGCCGGACCATTTTGACCCCTACGGCAGGCACCGCCAAGGATGCCTTGGAACTGGTGACGATTGTGTGGGAGGCGGTGGGATCCCGTGTGGAAACCATGGATCCCCGGCATCACGATCAGGTTTTGGCGGCTACTTCCCATCTGCCCCACCTGATGGCCTACAATATTGTCAAAACCCTGTCGGATCTGGAAAATGATGTCCAATCCGAAGTGTTTCGGTTTGCCGCCAGCGGTTTTCGTGATTTTACCCGGATCGCCTCGTCCGATCCCACCATGTGGCGGGACATATGCCTGGAAAATCGGGGAGCCATTCTGGATATGATTGATCGTTTCGGGCGGGATTTGGATCTTCTGCGGGGTTGGGTGGCGGCGGGGGATGGCGATTCTCTGCACCGTATTTTCGCACAGTCGCGCGATACTCGGGACCGGGTGTTGCGGGTTGACAAGAGGGGGCGGCGGTGAGTGAAACAATGACCGAACATCGGGAAGACAAAGCGGGAGATTTTAGCGGCGACATGGGCCTTGCGGTTGTGCCGATGGCGGTGGACCAGGGGCTTGTGGGGGTGATGCGGGTCCCGGGGGATAAATCTATTTCGCACCGGTCGATCATTCTGGGGGCGGTGGCCGAGGGGGAAACGGTGGTGCATGGCCTTCTCGAAGGGGAGGATGTTTTGCGTACCAGGGACGCCTTCCGGGCCATGGGGGTGGAGATTGAGCGGCGTGAGGGGGTGTATCACATTCAGGGTGTGGGGTTGGACGGATTGTCGGAGCCGGACCGGGTGCTGGACATGGGCAATTCGGGAACGGGGATGCGTCTGTTGACAGGGTTGCTGGCCAGTCAACCTTTTTTTTCGGTGGTGACGGGGGATGACAGTCTGCGTACCCGTCCCATGGGCCGGGTGATCAAACCGTTGACCCGCATGGGGGCGGTGATTATGGGGCGCGATGGTGGACGGTTGGCCCCCCTGGCCATTCAAGGACGGGATTTGTTGCCTTTGGAGCATGATACCGGCGTCGCTTCGGCCCAGGTTAAAAGTGCCATCCTGTTGGCGGGTCTTAATACCGCCGGGATAACCCAGGTGACCGAACCGGCATTGTCGCGGGATCACACCGAAAGGATGTTCACGGGATTTGGTGCCCGTGTGCATCGGGATGGTCTGACGGTGACGGTGGAGGGTTGGCCCAGCTTGCAAGGGCAGACCATCCGGGTGCCGGGGGATATTTCCAGTGCCGCTTTTTTTATTGTGGCGGCACTTCTATGTCGGGGGAGTGATCTTTTGATCGAGGGGGTCGGGGTCAATCCAACCCGCACGGGGCTTTTGGATCTTTTGGGGGCGATGGGTGCCGGTTTGAGGCTTTCCAATGAGCGTTTGGAAGGTGGGGAACCGGTGGCCGATATTCGCGTCGGTTTTGCTGAATTGCAGGGCATCGAGGTACCGCCGGAGGTGATTCCCCGAGCCATCGATGAATTTCCCATTTTTTTTGTCGCGGCCAGCTTGGCTCACGGCAAGACGGTAGTGGCGGGGGCGGGGGAACTGCTGCACAAGGAGTCCGATCGGATCCGGGCCATGGCGGTGGGCTTGAGCCGTCTGGGGGCGCAGGTGGAGGAGGGGGCGGATGGTTTGATCATCCATGGCCGACCTGAAGGTTTGGCAGGGGGAGTGGAGGTCGATTCCATGACCGACCATCGGGTGGCCATGAGCTTGGTGGTGGCGGGGTTGCGCTGCCAAAAGGGGGTGAAAATTTTGCGCACCGACAACATAGCCACATCCTTTCCCGATTTTGTCCCACGGATGGGGGAATTGGGTGTTTCATTGTCCCCTGTTTGGAGAGATCGATGACTCATAACCGGTTGGTGATTGCCGTTGATGGACCGGCGGGGGCGGGCAAGGGGGCGGTTTGCCGCTGGGCGGCCCTCAAATTTGGACTGGAATACCTCGAAACCGGTGCCCTGTATCGGGCGGTGGCCCTTTTGTCTTTGCGCAAAGGGGGGTTGGTGGGCGAACCGGAACATTTGGCGGGGTTGGCACGCGCCATGGCGTTTGTCTACCGTCCCGTCGAAGGCCGTTTCGTTGCGGTGAAAACAATGTGATCCTCGACGGGCGCGATATTGGCACGGTGGTGTGGCCAGAGGCGCAGCGGAAGATTTTTTTGACCGCTTCTGTCGAAGAAAGGGCAAAACGCAGGGCTTTGGAGTTGCAAGCGCGTGGAGAAACTGTTAGCTTGCCGAAGGTGTTGGAGGAGATGAAACTTCGGGACTCCAGGGATATGGGCCGTGCCAATGCTCCCTTGGTTCCCGCCGGTGATGCCATTGTCGTGGATACCACGACCATGACGCTGGAGGAAAGCCAACACAGGGTAGCCGCCCTCATTGCGCCGTTGATGGACGAATGGCGTGGCAATCGGGGTTCCCCTTAGACAGGTGAGTAGGGGGCTTGGCCTTTTCGCGGTTTGCCGGGATTTTCGCGAAAACGATCAAAAGCGGGCGGCTTTGGACCAACCATTAATCGAAGGTGGCAACGTGGGTGTGGAACTAAGGGTGGAAGATATCGAACTTGAGGACGAAGACTTTGGTGCTCTGTTGGAGGACTCGTTCGAAAAAGGGGTCGGCAAGGAAGGTCAAGTCGTCACCGGTACCATCATCCAGCAGGAAGGCGATGAATTCATCATTGATGTTGGCCTGAAATCAGAAGGCCGACTGACGGTGCGCGAATTCCTGGACGCCAATGGCAAACTTGAAGTCGGTATCGGTGATACCGTGGACGTGTTTGTCGAGCGCTGCGAGGACCAGAACGGTCAGGCGGTGCTGTCGCGTGAAAAAGCCAAGCGCGAAGAAGCCTGGATGACCCTCGAAAAAGCCTTCAACGACAAGCAGGTTGTCAATGGTCGGATCGTCGGCAAGGTCAAGGGGGGGTACACCGTGGATCTCAACTCCCTGTCGGCCTTTCTCCCTGGGTCACAGGTGGATGTGCGTCCCGTCCACGACATCATGCGTCTTCAGGATGAGGAACAGCCTTTCGACATCCTCAAAATGGATCGTCGCCGTGGCAATATTGTCGTTTCCCGCCGTTCGGTCATCGAAAAACAGCGCGACTCGGCCCGTTCGGCCCTTCTGGAAACGCTGCACGAAGGGATGATCCTCGATGGAATCGTGAAGAATATTACCGATTACGGTGCCTTCGTCGATCTTGGTGGTTTGGACGGTCTGTTGCATATTACCGACATGTCTTGGAAACGGGTCAAGCATCCCTCCAACGTGGTTTCGGTAGGGGATACCGTTTCGGTCCAGGTCATCAAGTTCAACTCCGAAACCCAGCGTATCTCCCTGGGTATGAAACAACTCCAGACCGATCCCTGGGAAGGTATCGGGGCCAAGTATCCTTCGGGGGTTAAATTTCGGGGGGTGGTCACCAACATTACCGATTACGGCGCCTTTGTCGAGCTGGAATCGGGGGTGGAAGGGCTTGCCCATGTGTCGGAACTGGCCTGGACCAAGAAAAATGTCCATCCTTCCAAGATCCTCGAAGTGGGTCGGGAAGTGGAGGTCATGGTCCTGGATGTGGATGCCGACCGGCGGCGCATCTCCTTGGGTTTGAAACAGTGTATGGAAAATCCGTGGATGACCTTTGCGGAACGGCATCCGGTGGGGAGTTCCGTCAAGGGAGAGATCAAGAATATTACCGAGTTTGGTCTTTTCATCGGTTTGGAGGGGGACATCGACGGTTTGGTGCATTTGTCGGATGTGACCTGGGATGCGGGGGCGGGCGAGGATGCCCTCAAGCAGTTTGCTCGGGGACAGGAAGTTGAAGCGGTGGTCCTTTCGCTGGATCCCGACAAGGAACGTATTTCCCTGGGACTCAAACAGGCCAATCCGGATGCCTGGACCTTGTGGGTGGATGCCAATCCAAAGGGTACCGTTGTCCGTGGCAGCGTTAAGGAAGTCATTGGTGCTGGGGTTGTGGTTTCCCTGTCAGAGCATGTGGATGGTTTGTTGCGCAAGGGTGAGTTTTCCAGGGACGATGCCGAAGGTGCCCAGCTTCCTCCTGGGGCACTCCTTGAGGTGATGGTGACTCAGGTGGATCGGCAAAAGCGGAAAATTTCTCTTTCCGTCCGGGCTTTGGAAAACGTTCAGGAGCGTGAGACTCTTAAGGAATACTCGACCGATAGCGGCAGCACGGCTACCAGTAGTCTTGGCGAGGCCTTGAGCAAAGCATTGGAGCGGAAGGCTGGTGGTTGAGTTTTTTGGGTTGAATTGGGAACACATGCCTTATCTCAAGGATATCGGAGTCAGGTTATCATGACCAAGTCAGCGTTGATCAACGCCCTTTCCAGGCAAAAGGGGTTGTCCAGAAAAGATGCCGAGGTTGTCGTCAACACCGTTTTCGAGGAGATCAGTCAGTCTTTGGAAGATGGCAATCGCGTGGAGCTGCGTGGGTTCGGAAGTTTTGGACTTAAGGAACGGCGTTCGCGTGACGGGCGCAATCCCAAGACGGGGGATAAGGTTCACGTTGATTCAAAGCGTGTTCTTTTCTTCAAGGCAGGCAAGGAATTGCGGGAGCGGGTGGATCATTGATTTCTTCTGATGACCGGAGACTCTCCCCCAGAATGTTTGGGTGTCGGAAAAACGAGGTTTGGCAAAAATTTTTGCGGTGTTTTTGAATTTAAACAAAAAGCTTCATGCCTATGGGGGTTTGGGGGCGAAGCCCCCAAGGTTTTGATTTTGACTTTATGCCCGCAGGGCATCATGTTCCCTCCTTAAAGATCGGCTCTTATGGGCGGTTGGATCAATCTTGTGATGGTTATGTTTTTGACCGTCATCGCGGTGGTTTTTGCCCTGAATAACCAGGAAGATGTGGTTATTCATGCCCCTGGCCTCTGGCCTTTGGCAAGTGTGCCGATCTTTGTCCTCGCGTTTGTCTCTTTGCTACTTGGCTTTGTTATTGGTGCGGTCTCAGGTTGGGGTCGTGTCAGTGCCATGCGTCGTCGTGTGGAACGGTTGTTGCGGCAGAACCAGGCTTTGGAGCGGGAATTGACCAATCTGCGCAACCAGCCTTTGGAAAGTGATTTGCAGTTGTAGATCGAGGGGTGAGGGGATGGGGTTGCCGGTGTTGTTTTGAATGGTTTGCATCCTCCAACTTAAAGTATATGGAGTGACCATGAGGTGTTGTTCATGGTTGGCCTTTTTTTCTGGTAGTTTTGTGTTTGTTGCCGATTTTTTTCCAGCGAAAAAAAAGTTGGTTTCATTCCGGGTCGGGGAGGGGGGATCCTCAAAAAGCCATGCGACCTGGTGATTTGATTTACGTATTGGAAAAACAAAGTTTGGCAAAAATTATTGCGGGGGTCCGGGGGGGATCATCCCCCCCGGTGGGGGTTTGGGGGCAAAGCCCCCAAGGTTTTGGTTCCTGCCCGAAGGGCAGCACGCTCTCATGAACTGCTTTATTGGTCAACGGAAGTGATGGACCTGGCGCATTTGACGGGTTGGGCTGCCCTGGCCATTACGGTGGGTGCGGTAGTTTTCCGGGCGGGCTATCGGATGGGGCGTGACGATGCTTCCGGTTTTGGGGAGGAGCAAGAGCGGCAGCAGGAAACTTCCTATACATTTCGTGGTCTTAATTTTTTGCTATCCGACGAGCCTGACAAAGCTATTGAGGCTTTTGTCAATGTGGTGCGGATCAATTCTGAAACGGTTGAGATTCATCTTTCCTTGGGCAATTTATTTCGTTCCCGAGGCGAGGTGGGGCGGGCCATTCGCATCCATCAAAATCTTATTGCGCGTCCCAATTTGAGCGAGGCCCATCGCAAGGCGGCATTGTACGCCTTGGCGGAGGATTATCGTCAGGGTGGTTTTGTGGATCGGGCGGTGGATGCTTACCGCCGGGTGTTGGAATTGGACCCGAATCATCGCAAGGCTTTGGCTGGACTTCAGGCGTTGCATGAAAATGAGGGCCGGTGGGACATGGCTTTGGAGATTCTTAAACGCTTGGTCAAGGTGACGGGCGAGGAAGATCCAAGGCGGGAGGCGCATTTACTGATCAAGATTGGCATGGAGCAATCGCGGACGGCGGGTGAGGGGGATGTGCAGCCGGCGATGGAATGGTTTCGCAAGGCGATCAAGGTTTATCCTGGTTGTGTGGAAGCTTTTCGATTGTTGGGGGAGGCGCAGTTGGCCCAGGGCAAGGTCAAGGCGGCGATTCAATGTTTTGCGACCTTGAAAAAAAACCGGCCCAGCCATTTTTTCATGTTGGTGGAGCCGCTCAAGCGGGCCTATGCCAAAAAGGATGATTTGGAAGGTTTTGAATCTTGCATGCGGGATGCGGTCAATGCCTCTTCGGCGTCGCCCCGTCTGGTCGCGCTTTGGAGTCGGGAGCTGCAAGCGCGAAATCGAACGCGGGATGCGGTGGATGCGTTGTTGCGGGGATATTCCAAGTATCCCGGTTCGGTGGAGTTGGCTAGGTTGTTGATTCGGTTGTTGGAGCATTTGCATCGGGAGGAGGAGGCCCTTGGCGTGGCTGTGCGTTGCCTGGATCATTTATTGTCGCGGCAGCCGGGGTTTCAATGTTCCCAATGTGGTTTTCAGTCGCAGGATATCTATTGGAAATGTCCCCAGTGTCACCGGTGGGATACGATGGAGCCGATGTGATTGGAAATGGTTATTCACGCCTTGTCCGAGAAAACATCGTCCAGGGACTGGGCATCGAAGATGCGAAGACTCCACTCCTCCAATAAAGGCGGTTCGGCCTTGGCTATTTCTTGGTTAGCCCATTCGGGCAGATTGCCAAAGCGGCGTTGAAGCAGGCGAGTTAATATTTTGGCCTCGCCTTCCTGCCGTCCTTCCTGCCGTCCTTCCTGCCGTCCTTCCTGCCGTCCTTCCTGCCGTCCTTCCCATTGACCGGCCCCATAGGTAGATAATACAAAGCTGGCTTGATCGTGCAGGTCGTCTTGATAGCGTTCGTAGGCCTTTCTTTCTGCCTCTGGCAATTGCATGATGTTGAGCTTTTCCTTGGCTTTTCTCAGACCCTGGGCTGTGAAGTTTTCACGAATGTCGGCGTTTTTCAGAAAGTAGATCCACTCGTCCAGGGTGTCGCGGGCAACATCGTCGAAGCTTTTCACCTTGATCAGGTAATACTCCGGGAAGATGGCGGCTACTGAACTCCTTTGAAACAAAGCTTTTTGTCTTTCGTCCAATCCCAGTTCCTCATGGGTATGCATGCCTTTGAACGTGGTGTTGCCCACATAGATATAATCGGTGCCACGTCCCAGGTCGAAGTAAAGGATGCTGATGGAAATGATTTTGACGACGCTGGCGTAGGGTTTGCCTTCTGTCATGTGTTCGGTAATAGCCTTGGCGGTGCCGTACAACAGGCGTTGCAGGTAGTCCCATTCCCGTTCGTACTGCAATTCAATGATGATGATCTCGTCCCGGCCATTCTTGACCTTGAGATCCACCCGGTTGAATTTATCGTTACGGGACTCTTGGTTGCCTTCACTTTCCAGAACCTCCATGATGCGCACATCGTCCCGGAGAAGTTCGCTCAGGAAGCCTTCCAGGATCTCGAAATTGGCCTTGCTGCGCAGCAGTCGCTTCAAGGCCCAGTCGAAGCTGATCAGCTGACGTTGTTTCATCTTGGAAAGACTCCATAAACCACCGTTATGACACAACCATGATGAACGAACCCACCACCACCTCTGGCGGATTACTGGACAGTACCTTCACCGAACTGACCCACTTCATAAAATTTGGGCCGTGGTGGCCATTTGCGCCGCAATTCTGTCGCCAATTTTCGTAGAAATCAGTCTTAGTGTCCAGAGAAATCCAATTTATGGAGTATCATATTTCAGATGTCATTTGCTGCCAAGCCTCGCGGAAGGTGATGCAGCGGAGGGTATTGGGGTGGCGTTGGTTGGTTTCCCGGTGAAAACGTTTTAACACGTCCAAATGATGTTGCGTCATCCCTTTGGGATGGCTGTTGAGGGATAGATGAATCACGGGCTGGGTTGCCGGGAGGTTTTGCAGATATCGGTCCAGGGTGGTTCGGAGTAGATGCAGGCTGGGTCCCGCCTCCAGACGGTGAAAACGGGTTTGCAGCAGGGATCGACTGCGCCAGTAGGCGCGATGCCAACGTGAGGCCTTTGTGTCTTGGGGGGGGGTGTCGCAAGGCTCGCCCCTGTGTGCGGTTGCCCCATCCTGGCCTGTGAGTATGGCCATGGCTTGTCGCAAGGCTTCTGGCAGATTGACGCCCCAACTTTGCATGGGGGTCAATTGCATGGAGGCGATGGGAATCTCATAGATGCCCGTGCCTTCGGGGGCCGGTTGGGCTAGGCCATTCTGTGGGTCAAGCCAATAGTTGGCCAGTCGCGGGGCGGTGCTGAAATCGACCTGGTGGGTCGATGAGCGGTAAATAAATCCTGGAATGATGCTGGAGTCGATGGCAAAACCGGCTTTGATCAAGGCGGCTATGACCATTTTTTCCCGTGGTTGCAAGCCGTAACCCCCGGCCCGAAAGGCGACGCAGCGATATTCTGGGTCTACCGGTTGCAGGAGATCGTTGAGATAGGCCGCACTTCGGCCTAATATGTGTTCCATGGCGGCTTGGCAACGCTCCGCGTTGGCGTCGAGAGTTCCCAATAAATAATCTTCCTTACGAAATTCATAGCGTCTTCCCGCCCGTTCGGTTTTTAACCAGTGGGGATGGAGATGGGCCTGAACGTCATGACCTCGGGACAGGGCATCTCGCATCTGTTGTTCCATCTGCGACGCAATGTTTTCCTCACCCCATTCCCTGTAACGCCAAATACAGGCAACATCGCAAAACAAGGTGATCTTCAGACCAAGGGATTCGTACAGGGACAAAAGCCGGTCGGTCGGTTCCAGCAAAACCTGTTCCTCCCGCAAAAAATTGCCGCCAAGGTAATATTCATAATCGGCTGAGGGGAGGAGATGGATCATAAGCGTCCTGCTAGAATTTGGAGTATCATGGGTGCGAATCGGTTGGTTTGGGTTGGCAAAGATGTCAGGATGGAACCATGCTGAAAAAAATGTTGGCGAGGCTCTTTGGGTGGATACCTTGGTATTACCGGGTTCGGCTCCTCCAGGAGCTGGTTTTGACCCTGGAACCGGAACAGGCCCGGGATGCCATGCAAAAAACCATCAGGGATTTGGCGGGGACCATGCCTGTGGACCAATCCTTGCGGTTTCTTTTTCGTCTGGATGCGTTTCTTTATACCATCCAGGGTCGCCAGTCGGTTCGCTACGACAAAGGGTTGCATACCAAATACCGCCATACCCGTTACATCGATTTTTTTCTGGAACGGGTCCAGCCAGGGCAAAGGGTGATGGATATTGGTTGTGGCGGCGGTTTGCTGGCTTTCAACCTGGCCCAAAAGGGGGCTATCGTCGTGGGGATGGATATTTCTCCCGAAAAAATTTTGGAAGCCCAGCAAAAACATGTTCACCCCAACCTGACGTTTCGTCAAGGCGATGCCCTCAAGGAGTTTGAATCCGGGGTGTTTGATTGTGTTGTACTATCCAACGTCCTGGAGCATTTGGATCAAAGGGTTGTTTTTTTACAGTCGGTCATGGACCGTTATCAACCGTCCTTGTTGTTGGTGCGGGTTCCCGCCTTTGAAAGGGATTGGCGGGTTCCGTTGAAAAAAGAACTGGGGGTGGAATGGCGTCTGGATCCCACGCATGAAATCGAATACACCCAGGAATCCTTGACCCGGGAAATGAATGCCTCCGGTTTGAAAATTCGCCATTGGGAGGTGCGCTGGGGTGAATTCTGGGTCGAAGTCGTCAGGGAGGTTGCTTGTCTTAAGTCCTGAGGGTCGGGGTTGATTGCGTTATGAAAAATCAGGGTTATTGTCTGCCCATGTTGCTGTTTATCGTTCTGACCGGTTTGGGATGGGTATTGCCGATGCGGTCTGTCCGGGCGGCTGAAGTCGTTCGTGTCAATGTGAGTCACGATAAAGGACACTATCGGATTGGTGCCGAAGCTTTTGTGGCATTGCCTCCGGATCGGGTGAAGGCTGGCATCGTGGATGTGGATAATCTGGAACGGTTGAGTTCGGATGTCCTGGAAAGCCGACTTGTGGAACGAAAAGCCGGGAACCGGCTGTTGGCACGCATGGATTTGCGTTCCTGTATTTTGTTTTTTTGTCTGGAGCGAACTTTGAACCAGACCGTTATCATCAAGGAATGGGAAGTCGTTTTTATCGTCCATCCGGCTAAAAATGGTTTTCGTTCCGGTTGGGTACGCTGGAAAATATTTGCGGCAGAGCAGGGAACCCGTGTGATTTATTCTTCGGAACTGGTTCCCGATTTTTGGATCCCTCCCATGATTGGTCCGTTTCTACTGAAAGGAAAATTCCATGACAATACTGCTGAAGTCATGGAAAAAATGGAAGAGCAGTTTGCCAACGGCGACCGCAAGCCCAAATTCCAGTCTGTAGGATCGGCTGACTGATTAATTATTTATTAAAAGTGTTGCCGCAGCCGACCGAAAATAGATGGGCGGGAATCGTAGTGGTGCCGGAAGGCGTTGATTGTCTCGGAAATGGCGGGAATGATGTGTTCTGAATCTGGAGGTGGATCGCCGTAGATCCAGATCTCCTGGCTTATGAGAAAGGTAAATTTGTCGTAGTGTCCGGTTGGCGGGTTTCCGGGTGGTTCATTGTTTCCTGTGCGCCGGGAATAAACGCGGACAAAATCGTTTTTTGGGTGAAAACCAAGGGCCACGTCGTTTCCGCGTACCTGGATGATCTGGTAGCAGGCATCCTTGACCCCGTTCCAGTTCCTTGCGTAAATGCCGACACATGCGGCGGATGTCTTGTGGTGGACTGTATTTTCTCCGGGTGTTGCGCTGGTGGCATGAACACGTTAGGCGGTACAGATTGACCCTGTGGTCTTTCTGGCTTTTTCTGCGACTGGGGATGCGTCTGGCGTGATCGAAACTTTTTTCAAATCTTGGCAGGACGATGGAAGGACAATAGGACCGTGTACGACTTGCTTTCCAATACTTCCACGCCGGCACCAGAACAAAACGAATCATGCCCCAAAAACCTGCCAGGATCAAAATCCAATCCATTACCATATTTTAAATCCATGAAGATCTTAGTTTATTTTCAACGTCGCTGGTTGAGTTGATCCTATTTAAATGAAACATCTCCCTGTTTTTTTGTGCAAAGATTTTCCCTTTTTAGAAACCAAAAGCAAGGATCAATGGTTATGCGAAAACGTTCCAGTCTGATATCTCTGTTATTCCTTATTATTCTCGCCCCATGGTCCCATGAATCATGGGCTGTCGTGGATGTTGAGGGGCAGAATATTTTGCTGAAGGTGGATCAGACCATGTTTCCCGAGTCCTATCGAATTTATTATGTCGTTGAAAACACAACACCCGACAGGCGCAAGAGTAGCATTTCTCTTTTTTCGGCGCAAAACAAATCAGGGCAGATGGTTGTTTTGATTGTGGATCCACCGCAACTACGCGGACGCAGTGCCTTGTGGGATGGCAGCGTGGTTTGGACCCATATGCCGGGGGAACTGGAACCGAGGAAGAGCGAGTTGCGCCAGTCTATTGTTGGTGGTGTTTTCAATAACATGGACTTGTTGGCCGGGCCATTTCATCTGCATCATCAGGCGCAAGCGGAAAGAGAGGATAAAGATTTTCAATATCTGAAACTGACGCCTACGACGAAGGGGGTTCCCTATGCGTTCATGACGATGAAAGTCGATAAAAAATTCCATGTCCCTTCTGAGTTGGTTCAATATGCCAGAGAAAATGAAGTTTTCAAACGTGTTCGTTTTGAGGATGTGAAGGGGATGGCCCGGAACCGATACCGGCCTGCGCTGATGCAAACTTTTTCCGAAATGAATCCCCTTTATCGATCAGAATGGCGGTTGGGAACACAGGATGAAAAAGAGGTTCCACCTGAGGCGTTCACGGTGGAATTTCTTTCCAAGCTTGGCCATGTCCTTAAATGATTCTCAGGTATCGGAAAAACAAAGTTTGGCAAAAAATATTGTGGGGGTTGCGGGGGGGATCACCCCCCCCCAAGGTTTTGGTTCCTGCCCGAAGGGCATGATGTCTTTGACGTTATTGGACCAGATTCATGGTCAGTGTATCCTGGCTGGAAAGCGTGGACTGGAAGGCATAGCCGGCACTTTTCAAGGCAGAATTTTTTGTAAATACGACCGAAATCATTCCTGGACCCGCGCCGGAATCGGCAATACCCCAGGTCTCGGTGCCGCTCGTGTTTGAATCGGTACCGGTTGTCGTGGCCGTCGTCGTCGTCGTCGTTTTTTCACTCAGATCTTCGGACAATACCTTCTTCAAGTTTGTGCTCTCAGCCATGTTTGACGAGACCAGATTAAAATAACGTTTATCACCGTTGGCAAATGTTTTTTCGGTTGTTTCGGTGACATCTGTTGTTCCACCCGATCCATTCGACACGACCAACTTGTCAACTTTCACAGACTGATCGTAAATCATAATCTGAAAGCCAATGAACCCTTCCAGGGAAACCGGATTTTTTTTGTCCGACCAGGTATTGGCGTCGGCAATAAGTTTTAGGTTGGTTCTGTTGGTGGACAATTGGGTATAGGCCCCCGCATTTCCAGAAAGCTCGGCCACCATCTCCTGATCGGTATAGCCGATGCCATAGAGTTCCCAGGTTTTGCCACTGTTTCTTGACGTTAGACCGCGATACAGCTCGTTGAAAATAATGTTGCCGCTGTCATTGCCCCGACTCCAGGTGCCAAAGGCGGTCCCAAGATTCGGACCGGTTTCCCCGGTTTGGTTGGCAAATTTGATGGAATACTTGCTATCGCTGATCGCACCGGTCTCCAAATTGACGGTGGCTTTAAAAACCAACGAGGAAATACTTGATGGTGGTATGGAAACGCTCTCCGTGGTGCTGGCATCGGGGGTGAAGGTGGCGGTATTCCCGGATGAGTTATCCAGCAATTCAATATTGAGCTGCCCCTGTTTCTTTCCGTCGGTACCAATTTTGGCGACCAGACTTACCGCAGCTCCCGTGAAAGTGACGAGAAGATCACCTGTCACCGTCACATCCCTCGTCGTCGTGGTGGCTGCGGGTGTCGTTCCGGTGGTGGCTGCCGTTGTGCTGCTGGTTGGCGTCGAAGTGGATGTCACCGTGGTGGTGACGCTGACCCCTTTAAAGGTGATCTTTCCGTCGAGCAAGGGCATTGTGTTGGGATCGTAATATTGATACGTACTGGCGGTGCTTGTCGAGCTGGAGGATGTGTCCGTTGAGGCATACTTCACGCTGAATTCCGCCGTTCCCGGCACCAAAATGGTGCTGGTGGAGGGGCTACTTGCCGCTGCGGTTCTCATCGTGGGATCCGGTTGGGGAGTTTTCACGGGTGCCAAATCCATAGTCCAGCTTTCCGTCTGCTTTTGTATGGTGCTGCGCAGATGGTTGATGGCGAAACTTTTCGGTACAAGGTAGCCGGCGATGTCGTTTAGCTCGATCCAATTGGATTTTTTATAGCGAAATATTCCCGCATCCTTGAAGAATTCTTCCAATCCCTTGGTGGCGACCGACTCCGCAGGCAAACTGGAATCCTTGGCAAAGCCTTCTCCATGGCCATCCGTTTTAAAAAAAAGCGAATAATCAGGCCCTTGAGGAAAATGTATCTGCGCTGCCGCACGAGCCTGCGCCGATATGGTGATCCCATTGTCGGGATCCCCGTCTTCATCCAAAGTCTGCAAAAACCGGGAAAGATTGACGACTTCCTCATGGTTTGTGTGACCGCCAACCACCAGATCACTGGGGGTGACAACGCCTCGGGCCGTCGTTGACCCCAGGGGCAAACTTCCCAGGTAGAAAGTCACGGTTTCGCCATCGACGTAGGTGAACTGTCCCTTGGAGTCGGTCGCCCCGGTATCGTTGCCGCTGGTGCGGTAGAGCAACCCATCGGTAGGACCGTCAAGAAACTTGCCTACCTTGACCTCGGCGGGGGGACCGGATTCGGTACCGCTGGCGGCACCGGAACCTCCCCCCTGGCCCATGCAACCACCCGTCAACGCCGACAGGCACAGCAAGCTTATCAAGGGCAGAATTCGCCCATTCCTTTGGAGTTTCATCGCTGTTCAAAGCCTCTTGACTTCAAGGTTGACATCGCATCCGGTCTGGATAAACCGAAGCTCAGACTCCAGAATGCAAATATCATACCACCGTCAATGGACGAGGCTTCCCTGCCAAAGGTTTAACAATGAACAATTATTAAAGGTGATGCACCCCAAAAGATCCCGAATCCAATGCTTGCGTCGCCAACGTAACAATATGTGGGTGATGGGTAAAATAGAGAACCTGACGCTTGAGACTCGATACAGTTTTCAAGGCGGCAACGGCGCGCTGGTCATCAAAATGGACTAAAATGTCGTCCAGGACCATGGGCATGGGTTGCCGTCCTTGGTTCAATACCTCCAGTGCCCCCAAACGCAGG
>JACSDG010000224.1 GCA_015660855.1 Magnetococcales bacterium | reverse complement strand
AGGTGATTTACAGCCATGAGTCTCATTAATTAATTAAGAAAAATCAACCAAATTTAAGCAGTTCCAATTTTTTTCCTAAAAAAGTGTCAGGTAATGAAATAATGTATAAAATAGATTTTGAAAATATGGCATACGCTTTAATGGAAGCCGAAAAGAGCTACAATGAGGGAGGTCTTCCTATAGGCTCTCTAATGTTTGATCATGAGTTGAATAAGCATATATCGAGCGGGCACAATAGGAGAATTCAAGATGGTGACCCGATCGCACATGGGGAAATGGATTGTATCCGCAAAGCAGGCAGACGGCATCGCTACAACACTGTAACGCTGTACTCAACTTTGAGTCCCTGCATGATGTGCTCCGGAACTATTGTTCAGTTTGGCATACCAAGGGTCGTTATAGGTGAAAATATTAACTTTCGGGGAAATATTGCCTTCTTAGAAAAGCACGATGTCAAGGTCACACTCTTAAACGATGAAATGTGCATAAAATTAATGGAAAAGTTTATTCGCGAGAATCCTAAATTGTGGGATGAAGATGTATCGGGTAGGGACCATGTTTGGAATGTTTAAGATATTGGATGAACTGCAAACAAACGAAAACGAAAGAGAGAGGTACATCACTACTCTCGCTGGTGTTTTTACGGAGGACACGACGATCCATAAAGAAATATTTGATCATCTCTATGGATGTTTATCGATCCTCGACAGTAAATCAGCGTCGCTACTGAGTTTTAATGCGATAACTTCTACCATTTTTTCCATTTACATCTCAGATTTATCACGAACAGATTACAGAATTTTCATTATCGTAGGCATCTTTCTCACCCTGACATCATCATTGATTTTACTACTCGTTGTGCGTATTCGTTGGTCAACTCAGTCGGAACTTGAGTGCCTTGACTGCACTGCTCTTCAACTCCTTTATATTAGGAACAAGAGAACTGTATTATATCGCATTTCTTGGTTATTATCATTTTCCTCTATTGTAATACTTATGCTTTGGATACTATTAGAACTATTCTCAAAACTTTAAATCGTTAAGGATTCCGGAAATACCCGAATAAATTGCCTCTTCCAGTAAACCTGATGACAGTATATACATTTCTTGACAGCTATCAGTATTGATATACTGTCCCAAAATTTCGGGGACCAATCACCGGGTTAAAAAACATCCGGGGCCAGATGCAAATATAAACAAACTGAAACGATGGGTCGACCATGATTGGCTTATTTTAAAGATTGTGAATAACGAATCATCAAAAATGAGTATTGACAACAACCCAACCCAAAAGAAAATGTAAACATCATCCCATTAGAGCAAAAACCAAAACCTTGGGGCACTGCCCCAAACCCCACCGGGGGGGATGATCCCCACCTTAACCCCAACAATAATTTGTGCTAAATTTTATTTTTCTCGTTACGGGGGCTTATTTTATGCCTGGAGTCTTTTCCACAGGCCCCATCATGGGTGCTTCAACACCATAAACCTTGTAGAGTTCCCCCACCCGTCCCTTGACGGCCATTTCCTGCAATGTGGCATTCAGGGCAGGAAACAAGTCGGCATGCGAAGATTTTTTCGACATGCCGTAATAATTACCGATTCGCTGCTGAAAACGGTATTCGGCAAATGCGTGATCTTTATACCCCAATCCCGCCAATACCCCCTCCATGGACTGACGGTCCAGCAACGCCACGGTGTCAAACCGACCGCCTATAAACATGCGGGCCAGACTTTGGTCATCCTGTGCAGTCTCCTTGTGAATCCCATCGTCCTTGTCGAAGGCATCAAAATAGGCGGTCTTCAGCTTGACCCCCACCACCAAAGATTTTAAATCGTCAAAGCTGCGAATACGCCCCTCTTGCCCCTTGTGGACCAAAAACTGAATATCCTTGTCCTGAAAACCCAGAGGCCCCAAAAATGAAACATAAGCCTCCCGTTCCTGGGATTGAATCACTCGGGGAACAATGTCCACCTGCCCGTTTTCCAGATCATGCAAACTGTGGGGAAATGGAACCACACGCCATTGCACCCGATAACCGAGCCTGGCGACCGCTTCCTCAAGAATGTCTTTGAGCGGCCCGGAGATTTGTTCCCCCTCGCCCACAACCATCTCCGGGGGACGCGGACGAAAATCCGCCTGCAATACCTTTTCGTCGGCAAACCCCTGCCCCACCCACCCCAAAATCACCAACAACAACAAAATTCCCCTAAACTTGATCATTTTCTCTCTCCCAGATTTCATCCTGGTTCACCCCACTTTATCCGGCATGGTCGTCCAGGGATCGCAGATATTTAAACTTTTTACCCCCCCCCAGGCGGGTATACCATCTCCACCATGGTAGTCAAGGTAATTCCTTGTTGTTACCTGACCCTCTTGAATGCTATAAACTGGGGGGGCGCAGATGGGTAATTTATGCGTATTGAAAAAACCCTTACGGAAATCCGTGGGGGATCATCCCCCCTACCCCACGCAATAGTTTCAACCTTCAAAGAAGTTTCATGAAACGAACCACTCCAATCAGCTTTCGCTATTATCTCGCCGCCATTTTGGTACCCCTTTTGCTAGTCGCACCTGCCGGGGTCATCGTGTCGGACAAAATCAATGCGGAAATCGAATCAACCCACCGGGAAATTGTCGGACTCAACCAAGTACAACAACTGGGTGACATCATCGGCGATCTGCAAAATACTCGCGGATTGGGTCGGATTTATGCCCAGGATAACGACGCAACCATCAAACCCAGACTGGACCAGTTGGAACGGCAGATTGACCAAAAACTCGCCACTTTTCAACAAACATTCCCACAAGATTCCTTCGCCACCGGCGACCGTCTCGCACAAACCCTCAAATCCCGTAACACGGAACTCCAGACGATAACATCCGCAACACAGCCAAACCAACGCTTTGAACAGGATACGGCTTCCATCCGCCAAGTTCAGGAACTCATCCAGGGCACAGCGGTTCGCTCCGGTTTGATCCATGACAATGAATTGGTGGATCACTTTTTGGCCGAACTGGTGGTCAACGGATTGGCCGACCTGGTGTTGCGTTGCAAGCCCAATGACACACCTCGTTGCAGGTTCCGTGGCACGGAAGCTCCCCCAACCCATCAAGTGGTGTTCCGTTCCGACCGCACCC
>JACSDG010000091.1 GCA_015660855.1 Magnetococcales bacterium | reverse complement strand
TTCAATGTCCAATGGCTGGCCTGCTGCCGAAAAATAATCTATAGACTCCTCCTGACGTTTTCAACCATTAACGTAAGGAGGAATGAAAAATTATATTTAGTGCCTGAACGAAAACCCAATATGATATGAAAAACAGTGCATACAAAGTTCCCATAAAAAAATTGAATGTGAATTTTATGCCGCATAAATTTTTACGATTATCATTGCGTTTTAATTGGATCATTGTATAATCAACTGTCTTTCTCTAGCATTTATTGATAACTTATATCTTTATGGAGTTGATGATGAGGGAAACAGTTAAAAATCAAATGGTAATTGGCGAAGTTGGCATTTCTAATATTTCTTTTGATCTTAATTCTCGCGACGATATACCGCAGTTGCTAATGGGGCTTCAGTATATTTACGTTACACCTGACGTTCGCGAAAAAGTGTTTGGCATACTTGAAACTATGATTCCATCTGGTGTAAGTTTAAAAAATGGTCGTCCTGGTATGGAACTGTGGAAAATACTCGTAATGGGAACATTGAGACTTAACTTAAATTACGATTATGACCGTCTTCAAGAAGAAGTCAACAATCACCATACAATTCGACAAATGCTCGGCCACAGCATTTTCGATTTTGGAGAAAAATACCGACTTCAGACGATAAAAGATAATGTTTCATTGTTTACTCAGGACATTTTGATCAAGATCAACGAGGTCATTGTTAAGGCAGGCCACTCTTTAATCAAGAATGACGAAGAGGAAAAGATTCATGGTCGCTGTGATTCGTTTGTTGTTGAGACAGATGTTCATTTCCCAACAGATATAAATCTTCTTTTTGATGCAATCAGGAAAATAATTCAATTAATCGCTGTTCAATGCTCCATTTACAAAGTAAATCTTTGGGATGAAAGCGTATATGATATTAACAAATTCAAGAAGTTATATCGCATAGTGCAAAATCTAAAAAAATCAACATCGAGCGATGATGAGCAAAGGGCAATTCAAGATGAAAAAATAATAAAATCGCATATGCTTTATATCGACTTGGCGCGAAAATACTTGTCCAAGGCATTGTTTATATTAAAGTTTTTGAGTGAGCATCTTGGCGTCTGTGAAATGCACTTTGCGGAGATAGTGGAATTTATTGTGCATGCGTATCGTCAAATAGATCAAATTGAACGTCGAGTCATTCATGGCGAGAAAATCCCGCATGAGGAAAAGGTTTTTTCATTGTTTGAATTACATACTGAATGGTTAAACAAAGGGAAAGCTGGTGTTCTAGTGGAGCTTGGATTAAATGTTTGTGTACTTGAAGATCAACATGGTTTCATTCTCCACCATAAAGTTATGCAAAATATATCAGACTGTGAAATCGCAATTGATATGGTAAAGGAAACACAAAATATGTTCCCTGATGTTTCTACTTGCAGTTTTGATAAAGGATTTTATTCTAAGTCAAACAAAGAAGAACTTGACAAAATATTAGATAATTGCATTCTTCCGAAGAAGGGAAAATTGTCGTCGATGGATAAAGAAATTGAGGAAGAAGATGAATTCAAACTATATCGTCGTAAGCACTCTGCTGTAGAATCTGCCATCAATGCGCTAGAAGTACATGGATTAGATAGATGTCCAGACCACGGGATAGATGGGTTCAAACGTTATGTTGCACTTGCGGTAGTGGCGAGAAATATTCAGAAGATTGGATCAATAATACTAAATAATTGCAGAAACAGAAAGAAGGCTGCATAATTCTGCATAGATCGCGGTTTTTTATTTTTAGGGGTTGGCGTGCGAACTATATTAATATAAGTTGTTTTATATTTCTAAATTGAAACTCCTACTCCCCGTCGTGGTTTGAAAAAGAGAATCTGGTTGGTTCTGATAGCTAAAAATCGGGAAAATTTTCAAAAAGGCGGGGTTTTCGTTCAGACACTATATATGCCGCATATAATGTATATTAAAAAATAAAATATAATAATTATTTGTCCAAAATCATTAATAGGTCTTGACAGCGATAGGGTTATTCCGTTAAGCTCCGACTCAATCAATGGGAGGGCTGAACACGAAGGCATTTTCTATGCAGCGAGATAGGCATTTTTCGTTGCGTTGATACTGGTTTTTAGTTTTTCTGTTTTAAGTCGAAAAATGTTAACTGCATAACTAGAGGAGGGCGTTACCCTTGAACAGTCAGAAGCCTAACACTATAGAAATAAGCAAGGTTTTGCAAAAAATATTAGAGGCTGCTCAAGGACGATTCAGTCCGCATCCGGTAGAGATGTGTAGCTTTTCTGGTGTCGAAGGAGCGGATGAGAATGATTTCCTGATCCGGACGGGGAGGGATCATCTCCCGGGAAAATATTTGTATGCCTATTTGAGTTGGCAGGATGCTTCCGTCGTTTTGAGGGAAAAAAATTATCACGACTGGGAATTTGCTTCGCAATTCCAGATTTATTATGGTGCGAGTTCTTCTGGGTATCCGAATCTATGCAGACGACACCATTATTTCTCTGCGATACCACCGGTTCATCAGGTTCTTGGTGAGGGTGATGGAAGCGATATTTGGCAGATTGGCGATAAGCTTGGAGGCGTTGTGAATGCTGCCTATGCTGGTCTTTGCCGTTGGTTCAACCAAAATACTGAAGATGGATCTGAATTTGTAGAAGAACCCAGCATGGATAATTTGATAGCCATTGAGGGCGCGATAAAGAATAGGTTTTATAAATTAAAGAATGAAAAATCAAAGAATAAAAATTCAAATACTCATAATTTTGAAGAAATGGTGTGTTCTCTCAGGAAGATGCGTCGGGAGCTTGAAGGCAAAATTCTTGACCATCTGACGAAAGCCCATGACGAATTAAAGTTGGAATGTGGTGTTGGTGGGCCTGATGGGGCATGGGCAAATTTTGGCAGTCACAAGGTTGAGAAACTTGCCAAGTTTACCGAGATACGTCGTCAGGATCGCCTGGATGCGTTGATCAAGGGACTTCATAATTTGTATCAAAATGAAATATCTTGGTACTTCGGTTTTGATTCACTGGTCCATTTGCTGAGGGGGATGCCGGAAGAGCATGCCGCCAAGGTTAAATGGATGAAACAGACTGTCGCATTGGGAAGTGCCGAACATCCAGTTGCCCGGAGTATGCTTCGGGGGGCATATCTTGGCTATGTGGTGGAAAGACCCCTTCCGCACGCTCCAATAGGAAATACCGTTTTACGTTGGCCCAGGTCGGCCGATATACCGTTACATCCCAGAGTTGTAGCTACAGCGCGCAAATATAAATCCAGCATTTTGGGCGTTCCCCTGGAGACGACGGGGCTTGGTTGGCAGCAACACGATCAGGCGACCGGAGCATGTGCATCCCAAGCCTTGTGGAGTGCCCTCCAGAGCAGAGTCTATGAAAATCAGTCAACCCCGTCCAGCCCTGTCATAACGATTCTAGCCAATAAATTTCACTCAGCAGGGCAGAGGACTTTTCCCTCCCTTGGGCTGACTTGCCATAATCTAGCCGAGGCCATCCGGCATCAGGAGGGTTTAGCTCCATTGGTCATAGATGGTGATCTGCCCGATGTTCGTGCAGGTGTGTTTTCCCTGGAGGAGTTCAATTTTCTGTGCACATCCCTGCTCTATGGTGGTTTCCCAGTGATTCTTTTCGGAGATCGTAGTGAGCACGATGACCGGCATGCTATCTGTTTAACGGGATTTAGATCTGAAGGTTTTGATAAACTCCCGGATACTGGCGTCACTTGTGTGTCCAGCGATTCTTGCGTTAAAACCTACTATGGCCACGACGTTTCTCTCGGTATCAATGTTCGGTTCAAAGTCTTTCCAGGATTCCGAGCAGTTAAGGGTGAAAGCCATTCCTCTGATAAGAAGGAATATTTTGCTATCTTAAGGTATTATGGGCCGGTATCGGAGCCTTCTGTAGAGAAGATTATGAGAATTGCTGGACTTGACCCAGGGTCAGTATCAGGCGATGTAATCAAGGCTGTTGAGGCAGTCATAAATGAAAAAAAATCTGATATTAAGAAAGGAAATGACATATATGAAATTTTAGAAAAACTTAAGGCAACAGAAAGTTGCAAAATTGGTAAGGTTAACGATTTTGAACCTGGAAATATTGTTGTCGCATTCCCAAGACAAATCCGATCAGACCCGCGTTTGTTCTTAAGAACCGCTAATGACAAGTTGACGATACTTACGTTTGCGGCAATTCATCTTAGCGGATTTTTCATTTCTCGATCTGATAAAACCAGACAAATTTTCTGGCCCTACAAACAACCTTTACGCAGTCTTGTTTATTCCATTCGTTATATATCCCTCAGCGATTACTTGGGGACTTCTCTCCTACGCATCCTCCCCCCAGACCCTATGATTGTATCGAAGGTAAGAAGAAGAATCCTGGAAGGTGTAAGGCATATGCCTGAATTCATTGGCGTGCTGCGGGTTGGTATTTTGTTTGATAGAGAAAATGAACAAAAGAATGGTCCAGAGCTGACCCACCCGTTGATGGATATCATTTACGATACGTCCGAGACCGATGGCAATGCCGAAGTTTTTGCAACGATCAAGTTTTTGGAGATCGCAGCCGATATAATACTTTTGAGTAAACGTCAGGCAGAAGATTACATTAGCAGGTTCAACGAGGTCAAAAAATTGGCTGGTGAGAGCCTTAATAAGTTCAGTCCGCAGGATTTGGAAAAACTTAAACATTTCGGGACCGAGATCTGCGCTTTTGATGAAAATTTTGAGCCCGAGTACCTTGGAGCTGATAAACCTGAGTTCTTAGTCGATTTTCTTTTGTCGAACGGGAGGTTCAATTAAAATAAACAATAATTTTCTGTATTATTTTTTCTCTTTAGGAATTGATTAACGATGAAAAATAAAAAAAAATGTTTGATTTTTTTCAAGATCTGTGATAGGGGTTGTGGTGGAATGGGTTGTCGTGTTCCTCGTTAATGAAAAATGGGGGGTACGACTGGGTCTAATTGGGGAATAAGGAACTTGCCGTGTCTAGCTTCAATATCGACGATATAAATATTCAGGAGTTACTAAGGAAAACAGATCTTTTTAATTATGGTTCTCTCGACCCCGTCAGTGAAGATGCGTTGCCAAAACAAAAGAAAAGGACCACGGTGGGACCGTTAGGGGGAGGGGTAATTGCTGCACAAGCGAGACCGGAAGTGGGACTTGGTGGGTCCCGTTTCTCTTTTCCAAGGGTTGCCGATCTTTCAAGGGGCGACGTTGTTGGCGTATTAAATGAAATCGGGTACGATGTAAACAAAATTTTTCCGATAGAAAACGTAGTCTGAAGTTGGAGCTTTTCGGGGTGGCTTGTTTTCCTAATGGCATCTGGGTGGATTCCTCAAGGGTGATCATCCCATGGAAATAAAAGAAGTGACTAGAGATGGAACTGGCGATGACCGATCATCTGGTGTGGTGCCTAATCCCTTTCCATATAAAATCCCGATTGACTACGAGAAAAATAATATCGATACTTTCGTCGGAAACGGGGATTTGGTGGTGAGCCTGTTCCACCTCGCAGACGTGATCTTGGGGATTTATCAATCCAGGTTTCGTGTGAAAATAGGTTGTGCTGATTCTAGTGACATCCGTTTGGATGGGACTGTCTTCCGCCTTTGTCTGGATTTCACAGCCAGGAGGCTGACGATTATTCAATTTGGTGGACAAGCTTCTTCTGAGGCGTCCGTCAGCGGTCATGCCGAGTGGCCTCATACCGATAGTATGACTCTTTTTGGAGCAGAGGTCGGAGCCTCTATAGTTCGGTTCCGACCTCTCCAGTTTGTCGGAAAGATCGAACCCCGGGATCCTTTACTCTTGTATATCAACGAGTTGTTTGCTCTGGAGTTTGGTTGGGTGGTTTGCAACTGGATGATTCGTAACCGTGATGATAAAGAATTTTTTTACAAAAAAAAAGAAGAATTATTTAAGCATATAATCCATGACGTAATGTCCCTGCGGACGATGAGTAAAAAAGTCAAAAATATGTTTCAGTTTCTCGCAACTGAAGGAGCGTCGTCGTCGGTTCTCGCCGTATTCTACGACAGCCTACCAAAAGCTTCCCCAGGGGTCGAGTAGACCGGTTCCTTCGGTGTGCTATAGGTCGAGGTTTGTTTTCTCTGTTTCTGTCTAGGGCCTGTTGACATTCAATAATCTTCCCCCCCTTGGAAAATTATTGAAAGAAAAAAGGGGTCTGGGGGATTGCCCCGAGACCCCTTTTTTCTTTTAATAATTTTATTGAATGTCGACAGGCCCTAGTCGATAGAAAAAAAATCAAAAAATCTTCTGATATTGCTGCTGTAACCGTTTTGGAGAAACCGGGAGAGATGTACCCAACTCTTGGGCAAACAGGGAAACCCGAAATTCTTCCACCATCCACCGAAATTTTTCCAACTCAAAATCGGTTGCGTGTTTTTCCAGTCGGGTTCGCGCAGCAAGCAGGGCATCCTGGAACGGTTTGATGGCGGCTGCTTTTTCTGTGTCTTTGAGAGGGGCAAATACCCTTCGTTCCAGGCGTTTATGGATGGCCTTGAGATACCGGGGATATTCGCGCAGCCAGAAAAATGGCGTTTCCCAAAGAAATCCAGGATAAATCAATTGCTGGAGCTGCTCTTTTATTTCGGGAATGATGGATTTTAAACCAGGGCTGGTATTTTCTGTTTTCATCTGCAACTGAATAACGCGATAGCCGTCGTGTATCTCCTTAAGGATACGCTTGATCGCTTGCGCTTCATCAAACAGTCGCTTTTGTCCCTCCTGTAAACGTTCCTGAAAAAATTCCCGGGAGTTTATCCGATCCTGAGAATCCCCTACAAAAACACGATCGAAAACCAAATCCATCACTTCGTTGACCAAAGGTTCTTTTTTTTCGGTGGGGAGATGCACAAGAATCGCCCCCGGCGAAAATTGGAGTATGGATTTGAGTTGGCGTACCTGTTGGGGCAAATGCAGGGCAAAAAGGCGAATCAACCCCCGGCGCATGGTTTTTTTGGCTAAATGGGGATTGTCCATCACTTGCAGGCTGACGCTCTGGCTTTCGTCAACCAAAACTGGAAAACCAATGATGACGGCACCGTGGGATTGAATTTCAATGCTGGGAGGCAGATTGCCAAAGGTCCATCGGGTCAAACCTTTTTGTTCGATGCCTGCCTTGGGGAGGGAGGAAAATTCGTTTTTTGCTTGGGCACCCAAGCGTTGCTGCAAAGCTTCCAGGTCTCGCCCCTGGTCAACAATTTTGCCATTGGCCAGGATGATAAAATTGATGCGCAGATGGTCGGGGATGACGAGATCACGCCAGGCAGTCGTGGGGATATCGACCCCGAGCTGTTCTCGTAACACCCTGGCCAGGGAGGTGAAGAGCGGTTGTGCCGCTGCCGGGTCGAGATGGCGCATGCACATGGCAACCGTATCTGGCACCGGCACCAACTGTTTGCGCCAGGCTTTCGGAAGGGCTTTGAGCAGGGCGGTGAGTTTGTCGGCAAGCATCCCCGGGACCAACCATTCAAAAACCTGGGGGTGGCATTGATGAATCGCAGCCAGGGGAACATGGACGCTCAACCCGTCTTCACCCGCGCCAGGATTGAAATGGTACTCCAGGGAAAAGGTTTGCCCCCCCACGAGCAAATGTCCGGGAAATTGCTCCTGGAGGGAAGGTTGATCGAGAAGGCGTAACAGTTCATGCCGCTCAAAGTGCAGCAGACGCGGATTTTGTTTGATGGCATGGAAATACCAATGGTGAAAATGCCGGGCACAGTAGGTTGTCGGTGGGACATGGCGATCGTACAGGGCAAACAGTTCCGCTTCCTGGATCAACAGATCGCGGCGACGGGTTTTATGTTCCATCTCCCTTATTTCACGGATCAACCCCAGATTATGGGACAGGAAAGGGGCTTCGGTTTGCAGGCGGTGGTTAACCAGGGCCTCCTGAATAAAAATTTTGCGCGATTCGTTGGGATCAATGGGACCAAACGGGATTTTTCGATTCATGATCAAAGGCAGCCCCCCGTAGGAGACTTTTTCAAAGGCCATAACCTTGCCCAATTTATTGTCCCAATAAGCCTCATAATAATCCCGCTTGCACGCGCTCCCCGCCGCTTCTTCGATCCATTCCGGTTCGACCCGGGCGCAAATTCGGGCGTAAAGCCGGGTGGTCTCCACCAGTTCTGCCGCGACAATCCAGGCCGGTGATTTTTTAAACAGGCTGGAGCCGGGGTGGATATAAAACCGGGTGTCCCGGCAACCGGAGAACTCATTTTTTTGTTTTTTCATGCCGATCATACCCACATGACCTGCGAGTATGGCCTTGTGGATGGCGGCGGGACGAATTTCACTTGCGGGTTGCGCGGACAACCCCATTTCCTTGGTGATCTTTTTTAACTGGGCGTAGATTTCCCACCATTCCCGCACCCGGCCAACAGAAATAAATTCCCCTTTCAAGGTTTGGTTGAGCTGGGATTTGGAAACGGCGGTTTTGCGTAACTGTTCCACATGCCGCCACAAGTTTAAAAACATCATGAAATCGGAATTTTTATCGGCAAAGCGAAGATGATATTCCTCCGCCTGCTCCAACCGGTTGAGAGGCCATTCCCTGGGATCGGGTATACTCAGAGCGGCGGCTATGATTACAATTTCATCCAGGCAGTGCCAGGATGGCGCGGCTATGATCATCCGTCCCAATCGGGGATCGACGGGGAGACGCGCCATTTTTTTCCCTATGGGCGTCAGATTGTACGTGTCATCCACCGCCCCCAGTTCGGTCAGGAGACGCCAACCCTCCTGCACCGCAGACAACAATGGCGGATCCATAAAGGGAAAATGCTCTATGTTGCCAAGTCCCTGGGCTTGCATTCCAAGAATGGTGTCCGCCAGGGAAGTTCGCAGGATTTCCGGATCGGTGAAAGGGGGTCTGCTTGCGTAATCTTCCTGGGAATACATGCGAATACATGTCCCAGGACCGGTACGTCCGGAACGTCCTTTGCGCTGATCGGCTGAGGCGCGAGATATTTTTTCCAGGGAAAGGCGTTGAATGCCACCGTGCGAATCTTGTCTTTTTACCTTGGCCAATCCCGGATCGATGACATGACGAATGCCGGGGACGGTGATGGATGTTTCTGCCACATTGGTGGCCAGGATGATACGCGGCCTGTCGCCGGGGGAAAAAATGCGATCCTGATCACGGGAGGCAAGGCGGGCATGGACGGGGATGATTTCATAGTGGCTCTGCAATTTTTTGCGCAAAAAAACCAACGATTCCCTGATCTCAGCTTCACCTGGAAGAAAAACCAGAATATCCCCCAGGGCTGCGGACTGGTGCAACTGTTGGATGTGGGAAAAAATCGCTCCGGCCAGATCATTGTCGGTTTCCTGGTCGGCATCGGGTTGGATGGGACGGTAGCGAACCTCGACGGGATAGGTTCTTCCGGGAACAACCATGACGGGAGCTTGCCCGAAATGACGGGAAAATTTTTCATGGTCCAAGGTTGCCGAGCTGACGATCACTTTAAGATCGGGACGCTTGGGAATAATTTTCTTTAAATAGCCCAGGAGAAAGTCAATATTTAAACTGCGTTCATGCGCCTCGTCGATAATGAGGGTGTCATAGCGCAACAGCAATGGGTCGCTTTGAAGTTCGGCCAAGAGAAGGCCATCGGTCATGATTTTGATGAAGGAGGTGTCTTGCACCTGATCGGCAAACCGCATTTTGTATCCAACGGCTGTTCCAAGTGGGGTGCCTAAATCTTTGGAAAGGTAGGCGGCCAGGGAGCGGGCGGCAATGCGTCTGGGCTGGGTCATGCCGATAAATCCCGCTGCGCCGCATTTTAAATCCAGGCATAGCTTGGGAATCTGGGTGGTTTTCCCGGAACCGGTTTCACTACAGATTACGATAACTTGATTATCGTGAATCAGACGCATAATTTCTTGCCGCTGTTCACTGATGGGCAGGGGGAGGGTATATTCTGGAACTGGCCGGTTCTGGAGGCGGCGTTGATAACGCACTGCGGCGGCATCGACCTGTTTTTCCAATGGTTCCAGTGGGGGAAGCGGGTAGGGGGGGGAACGGTGTTTTTTTTCCAGGTGCCTTCGTTGACGCTGCAACCGATGTCGGTCCACGGCCAGGAGGGATTCCATTTTTTTTGTAATTTCCGTTAACCTGATTATCCAAAGTTGGGAATCGTTCATGCGACCTCCGGCAGGTAGACATCATAGCGGATGGTGGTCCCCTGGATGGAAAAGTGGGGGGCAGGTCCTTCGAGGGGGGGGGCTTTGAGGGGACGTTTGACGACGATGCGTTGGCGACCGTAGGCTATGGCGGTTTGCAGCAGTCTGGGAGCATCTTCATCTTGTCCCACCAGGAGGCGAAGCATTTGCATTTCTTTTTTTGCCAGGGCGGAATGGTTGGATTTGGTGAACATGGGATCGAGATAGACGCAATCGGTACGGGGGCCGTTGGGGGGATGTTGCATGAATGCGTCGGCGTCTGCCATGTGCAATTGCATTCTTTGCTGGACGATGGTTTGGGTTTGGGGATGAGTGAGGGCGCGCTGCATGCCGTCTTCCAGCAGGGCGGCAACGATTGGGGAGCGTTCAAAAAGTTGGACCCGGCAGCCATGAAAAGCCAGGAGAAAACTATCCTGTCCCAATCCGGCGGTGGCATCCAGTACGTTGGGGGAGGGGATTTTTCCAAGGCCGATGGCACGCGCAAGCAAACTTTTTTTTCCTTCCTGGCGTTGGATGTTTTGGGCCTTGGCGATGGAAAATTCGCAATAGACGCCTTTTTGCCTGGCGTTACCCAGACGCAATTCCAGGCGTCCCTGGTGGATGACCAGGAGGGGCAGGGGAGTATGATCGATGTGATCGACGATGGGCAATCCGAGCCGTTTTGACCACAGAGAGGCTTTTTCTGTGGCAGACGCATCGGCGAGCCAGATGCAGGGCTGGAATGCGGGAATAAATGGCGACAAAATGTGGGGGTTCCTTGGGTTGGAAAGGATAGGATGGAGCCATTGCAACAGCCATGAAACAAAGGTTTGGACCCGATTTTTCCTTGCTTTGGCTGATTTTTGCTTTCAATAAGAAGCCAGTGCAAGGGGTATCCTGATTTTTTTGTCTCTTTGTAGGTCATGGTCCTCTTTGGAATGTTATTTTAACGTATCGGAAAAACAAAGTTTGGCAAAAATTATTGTGGGGGTCCGGGGGGGATCATCCCCCCTTTGATTTTGACTTTGATTTTACTGCCCCCCAAGGGGGGTCTAGGGGCGCAGCCCCAGGGTTTTGATTTTGTTTTTTTGCCCGAAGGGCATCATGTTCTTGGATTGGAGTCGGAGAGTGAACAGACCACGTCGTATTGTCTTTCAGGGGATGCCGGGGGCTTACAGTGAACAAGCGTGCCGGGAGCGTTTTCCCGGGGAGACGTATGTGCCATGTAAAACCTTTGAGGATGTGTTTTCCATGGTGGAGGATGGGCAGGCCGATCTGGGGGTGGTTCCGGTGGAAAACAGCATGGCTGGCGGCATCAGTGACAGTTACGATCTGCTGGCAGCGCATCACCTCCACATTGTAGGCGAATATTATCTCAAGATCAGTCATTGCCTCCTGGGGTTGAAGGATGCGCGCATGGAGGATATCCACACCGTAGCTTCCCATCCCCAGGCGTTGGCGCAATGTCGGGCGTTTATCCGCAAACGGGGGTGGAATCGAAATTCGGTTTACGATACGGCGGGGGCGGCGTGTGATCTGGCGGCGCGCAAGGAAATTCATGAGGCGGCCATCGCTTCGGAATTGTGCGCGGAACTTTATGGGTTGAAAATATTGCTGCGGGATATTCAGGAAAATACGATGAATACCACCCGGTTTTTGGTCATCTCCCGCAGCGCACTGGTTGCGGAAGCACGGGTTCCGCATAAAACCAGTTTGTTTTTTGAGGTCAGAAACATACCGGCGGCCCTTTATAAATGTCTGGGCGGGTTTGCCACCAACAATGTCAACCTGACCCGTCTGGAATCGCGTCCGATCCCGGGGAAAAGCTGGAGTTATCATTTTCACCTTGATTTTCAGGGGCGTCCAGAAGATCCCCATTGTCAACTGGCCCTCGAAGAATTAGGATTTTTTACAAGCAACTATAAAATTCTTGGCTGTTATCCCGAGAGCCTCAACACCTTGGAAACCCCATCCGATGTTTGTTCATCCTGAAATCGATCCGGTTTTTTTTTCCATCGGTCCGCTGGCGGTGCGCTGGTACGGCGTTATGTACAGTCTGGCTTTTTTGCTGGGTTGGCCGTTGTTGTTGCTTCAGGCCCGGCGTATGGATTTAAAGCTTACCCGGGAGGATCTGGGGGATTTTGCCGTTTGGATTCTGGGCGGGGTGATCCTGGGTGGGCGGTTGGGTTACATCCTGTTTTATCAATCGGCCTACTATTTGGCCCATCCGGCGGCCATTTTTCGGGTGTGGGAAGGGGGAATGGCTTTTCACGGGGGATTGATCGGGGTGGCGGTGGCCATCTGCCTTTTTGCCAGAAGGAAAAAAGTTGCCTGTTTGATCTTGGGGGATTTGGTTTCGCCGGTGGTACCGTTGGGGCTTTTTCTGGGGCGAATTGGAAATTTTATCAATGGCGAGTTGTGGGGGCGGACGACCGATGTGCCGTGGGCCGTGGTGTTTCCCCATGCCGGTTCTGCCCCGAGGCATCCCAGCCAAATCTATGAAGCCCTATTGGAGGGGGTGCTGTTGTTTGCGGTGATGTGGTGGTTTGGAAAGAAAAAAAGAAAGTCGGGGGTGTTGTTCGGCATTTTTTTGGTTGGTTATGCTGTCTGTCGTTTTGGCGTCGAATTTTTTCGCGAACCCGATGCCCACCTTGGCCTCCTTTCCATGGGGTTGAGTATGGGGCAGTGGCTTTGTCTTCCCATGGTGGCAACGGGGATTGTCCTTTGGCTTGCGGCAGCCCGCCGGGGTTGACAATGGAATCGTGGAGTCATGACTTGAAGGCGGCGGCGGAATCTTTGCCTGAATGGCCTGGAGTCTATCGGTTTCTGGACGAAACAGGGCGGGTGGTTTATGTCGGCAAGGCAAAAAATTTAAAAAAAAGAGCGAGTTCCTATTTTTCCGGCAGTCATGCTCCACGGGTCATGGCCATGTTGCGACAGGCCAGAAAATTGGAAATGACCGTCACTGAAACCGAAAACGAGGCATTGATTCTTGAAGCCAACCTGATCAAACAGTTCAAACCCCCTTATAACGTCCTGCTGAAAGATGACAAATCCCACCCTTATCTGCACCTGAATGTGGAGCATCCGTTTCCAAGGTTGTCGTTGTATCGGGGGCAACGCCGGGAGGCGGGACGTTTTTTTGGTCCCTATCCGTCGGTGCATGCGGTGCGTGACACATTGAAATGGTTGCAGAATGTTTTTCCTATTCGTCAATGCGGCAATCTACAGTTTTCCAACAGAAGTCGCCCTTGTTTACAGTACCAGATCAAGCGGTGCACTGGTCCCTGCTGTGGGCGCGAGGCGAAAGAGGCCTATGCGTTACGGGTTGAACAGTTGATTTTGTTTTTGGAAGGGCGTGACAAAACCATCGAGCGTGACATAAAAAAAGCCATGTGGGAAGCCTCGGAGGCCTTGGATTTCGAGGCGGCGGCCCGGTTGCGGGACCGGCTGCATTGTTTGAAACAGGTTCAGGATCGCAGACGGCTCAACCTGTCGCGAGAACTGGACCTGGATGTGGTGGTGGTTTTGAAACAGGATGGTGTCGCGGTGGTTTTGTTTTTGTTTGTACGCCGAGGGCTTCTCCTTGGAATACGCAGTTTTTTTCCCGAGAATGTGGCGGATGTAGCGGTCGATGAGGTGATGGGATCGTTCATGGGCCAATATTATTCCAATCCGTTCAACCGCTTTGAGCAAGGTTCCGGGGGCGGGGACACGACTTGGCCCCCCCCGGAAATTTTGGTCAATGTGGATTTGCCCGATGCGGCGTGGCTGGCTGGGGTGTTGACGCGGTTGCGTGGATCAAATGTCCATTTTTTGCGTCCCATGCGCGGTGAAAAACGGGTATTGTTGGAGATGGGCGAAAAAAATGCCGGGGAATTGTTGCTGCGGCGCATCGGTACCCACAATGCCCAGGGGCGGGATTTGATGCAACTGGCCCGCGTCCTTGACATGGATCAGGTTCCGGAACGTATCGAGGCGTATGACATCTCCCACTTCCAGGATGCCCAACCATCGGGGTCTTTGGTCGTTTTTACGGTGGATGGGTTTCAAAAAGGGGCCTACAGACGTTTTGCCATACAGGATGAAACTTTGGCGGATGACACTGCCCGAATGGCCGAGGTGCTCAGTCGGCGGTTATTGGCTCTCAAAGAGGGTCAAGGGGGGGAGGGGGGTGACATTGCCCAGCCATGGCCTGATTTAATTCTCCTGGATGGCGGTGTTGGACAACTCAATGCGGTACTGGAAATCGCTCTGGAGTTGCAGGTGGATGGGATCGTTTTTTGTGCCATCGCCAAAGGACCGCAAAGAAATGCGGGTAGAGAAAGACTTTTCTTGCCGGGAAGGGACGAGGCCATTATACTGCCGCACGATTCGCCGGTTTTGATGTTGTTGCAAAAAATTCGGGATGAGGCGCATCGTTTTGCCGTCGGGTTTCACCGTGTACGCAGAAAAAAGGAGCAACGCCGCAGTTTGCTTGATGATATACCCGGTATCGGATTGAAAAAAAAACGTGCTCTGTTGCGCCAGTTTGGTTCTGTCCGGGCTATTCAGGAGGCCGGCACCGAAACCCTGATGACGGTTCAAGGTATCTCCAGCGAGCTTGCCCGTCGCATTGAACAACATCTTAAAAAAGGGACAGACTAGATTGCCGATGGTTTGGAATCTTCCCAACTCTTTGACTGCGCTGCGAATTGCCCTGATTCCGTTTTTCGTCGGGTTTGCGCATGTCCCTGGCCGCTGGGGGTTGATTTTTTCCACCGCCTTTTTTGGATTGGCGGCCTTGACCGATTGGGCAGATGGATATTTTGCCAGGCAACATGGATTGGCGACAAATTTTGGCCGTTTTTTTGACCCCATCGCCGACAAGCTGCTGGTGATTTCGGCCTTGGTGCTTTTGGTGGGTTTTCAACGGGCACCGTTGCTGTTGGTGATGGTAACTCTTGCAAGAGAGGTGATGGTCATGGCATTACGGGAGCGGATGGCGGGGCTGGGTCGTCCCGTTCCGGTGTCCCGAGGGGCTAAGTGGAAGACGGGGTTCCAAATGACGGCCATCCTGATGCTGCTGGTTCAGGATGGCTTGATGGATGTCCCTCTGCAGCAGATTGGGCTTGTTTTTCTTTATGTTTCAACAACGTTTTCCATATGGTCTGGTTTTCGATATTTTCTGGAAGCCTGGCCCATGATTCAAAAAAACAATTAAAACAACAAAATAAATCTACTTGACGTGCCGTGTTGCATTTATTAGATTATGCGCTGTTTACGAGGATGGTCGATGAAGGTGTCTGTGGTCGTTTCAGACCTGCCGTTGCAGGCACCGGAGTTGTCGTGTGCGGGAGTAACTCAGGGGTAGAGTGCAACCTTGCCAAGGTTGACGTCGAGGGTTCAAATCCCTTCTCCCGCTCCAAATTGACGGCCGGGTGGCGAAGTGGTCTAACGCAGAGGTCTGCAAAACCTTCATTCGTGGGTTCAAATCCCACCCCGGCCTCCATTTTGAATTGGTTGATTATATAAAGTGAGATGGGCTATTTTTACCATCCATTACTGCGGGAGTAACTCAGGGGTAGAGTGCAACCTTGCCAAGGTTGACGTCGAGGGTTCAAATCCCTTCTCCCGCTCCAACCCTATATTTCATTCCGTCATGCCTTCGTCCATGAAAAACTCTAAGGTTTACAAATTGTCGATCCCCGAGAATGCGTGGATGGATTCCGGGTTCGTGCCTCGAGAATGGTTGTCGGGGTTCGTGCTTTCGTGGGCGTGCCTACAGGATTGGGCGCACAAAAGTATCCACAAGGTGGAAAAGGTGAAACGGCTATGGATCTATAAGCTGGGTGTGTGTTTGGGTATCGGATAAATCGTTGGGCGGCGTGGCGTTTCGTTGCGGTATGGACTGGTTTGAAGAAAACGCTCCATGGGGCGACGGTGTTTGTTCTGGGTAAGGCCCGATTCACGGGAGCCAAACGTTGGGCCATCACGGCAGGTCCGGGTTGATTGAGTGGATTCTTGAAGTGGTGCCAGCAAGGGGTACTTTTTAAGGCATTGAAAGGTAAAAGAACATGTTTCACTCCGATGAACGAGCGGCAATTTTTATCGATGGATCGAATCTTTATGCAGCTATTCGCTCTTTGGGATTTGATTTTGACTACAAAAAATTGTTAATCTATTTTCAAAAACGCTGTCGTTTGGTGCGTGCCTACTACTACACCGCCTTGGGAGACGATCAGGATTATTCCCCCATCCGTCCGTTGGTAGACTGGCTGGCTTACAATGGGTTTGCGGTGGTTACCAAGCCCATTAAGGAATATGTGGATCCTGTAACAGGCCACAAACGCACCAAGGGCAACATGGACATAGAAATAGCGGTGGGGATGCTCAGGATGGCCCCCTACTATGATCATGCGGTTTTGTTTTCGGGCGATGGGGATTTTCGTAGCGTAGTTGAGGCGGTACAAGATCAGGGTAAACATGTGACGGTCATCAGTTCTTTGTTGACACAGCCCCCCATGATTGCCGATGAACTGCGGCGGCAGGCGGATGATTTTTTGGAGTTGAACGACATCAAGGATGAGCTTATCCGTAGCGGGCATGGCCATCATTCTTGACAAAAAATTTACGAAAATTGGCTCTTCTGCGCTGTTTTTTCATAGATGGACCTGAGTTTGCATGGTATTAAGGAATGTAAGACTGGGTAACTTGGTGCAACGAATTTTGGTGGGAATAGCATTTCGATTGGTTTGGGACATGGAATTTGGGTCAAGGAGGGCATGGGGATCTGGCCGATGTTGCTTCTTGGGGCGTTCATTCATATCTGAGGGTTGACTGATGGGAAAAATTGCATTTTTGTTTCCTGGCCAAGGGGCCCAGGATGTGGGGATGGGTCATGAGTTGGCCAAACTTGGGGGTTCGATTGGCGAGATTTTCAGTTTGGCGGATAAGGTTGTTGACTTTCCTTTGACAAAGTTGATGTTTGAAGGACCAAAGGATAAGTTGACGTTGACCGAGAATGCACAGCCAGCCCTGGTAACTACGGGATTGGCGGCGATGACGCATCTGACCGAGAAGACCGGACTTGAGCCTGACTATGTGGCCGGGCATTCCCTGGGCGAATATGCGGCGATTGCGGCGGCGGGTGGGTTTTCCAAAGCGGATGCCATTCGTCTGGTGCGGTTGCGCGGACAGTCCATGCGTGAGGCGGTCGGACCGGGGAAGGGATCCATGGCCGCCATGATGAACATGGAGGTTGGGGCGGTGGAAGAGGTTTGTCGCGAGGCCGCCAGAGACACCGGAAAAATTTGTGTTCCAGCCAATTACAACACTTCAGCCCAGATTGTGATTTCTGGCCATAAGGAAGCGGTGGATCGCGCATTGGAACTGGCCAAGGCGAAGGGGGCGCGGCGTTGTGTGGCTCTGGCGGTGGCGGCTCCGTTCCACTGTCCGTTGATGGAGCCGGCGGCGCGGGTCATGGAAAAGGCCCTTGATGCGACCGAAATGCACGATCTTCAATGGCCGCTGATTGCCAATGTGACGGGGAAGGAAGTACGGACGGCTGCCGAGGTTCGCCGGCTTTTGGTTGAGCAGGTGACGGCACCGGTGCGTTGGCAGGATTCCATGGAACGTCTCCTGGAACTGGGGGTGGATACCTTCATTGAGTTGGGAACGGGACGGGTTCTTTCGGGGATGCTGAAACGGATCGCTACCGATGCCAGGATTTATGGTGTCAATGTTCCCGAAGACATGGATGCTATTTTGGCGGACGAGACCTTGATGGGTGCGCAGGCGTCGGGGTTTGCCAAGAGGGTTGCAGTGTGATGGAGGGACGGGTTGCCATAGTTACCGGATCCAGTAGCGGTATTGGTCGGGTCATCGCTAATGCGATGGCTAGGCAGAAGGTTCGGCTGATGCTCATCAGCAATGAGCCGGCCATTATGGATGCACTGGCGGAGGTGCGTGAGCACTCACCGGAGTCTATCGCCAGTGAGGCCAATGTGACCGATCCGGCGGATTTGGCGAGGGTGGTTGACCAGGCGATGGATGTTTTTGGCAAGGTGGATATTCTGGTCAACAATGCGGGGATCACCAGGGACAACCTGTTGATGCGTATGAAGGATGAGGAGTGGGACAGTGTTCTCGCCGTCAACCTGACCAGTATTTTTCGTTTAACTAGGCTGGTATTGAAACCCATGATGAAGGCCCGTTACGGTCGGATTGTCAATATGGCCTCGGTCGTTGGGGCGACGGGCAATCCAGGCCAAGCCAACTATGTGGCTTCCAAAGCGGGGCTGATGGGGTTCACAAAGAGTCTGGCAGCAGAAGTTGCATCGCGCAACATCACCGCCAACTGTGTTGCTCCAGGTTTTATTCGGACGGCCATGACCGATAAGTTGAGTCCCAAGGCCAAGGAGGCTATTCTCTCCCGCGTCCCTATGGGGGAGATGGGGACGCCCGATGACGTGGCTAATGCTGTTTGTTTTCTGGCCGCGGATGCAGCCCGTTATATTACCGGTGAGACCTTGCATGTCAATGGAGGAATGTATATGGGTTGACCTGGGGTGCTTTGTGCTCCAGGTCAAACAACAGGGTGGACCATAAATCCTTTAACAGGGGAAAATAATGAGCACTATTGCCGAGAGAGTCAAAAAGATCGTTGTCGAACAGCTTCAGGTTGAACCGGATCAGGTTACCGACGATGCCAATTTCGTTGATGATCTTGGGGCAGACTCTTTGGATACTGTGGAGTTGGTGATGGCTTTGGAGGAAGAGTTTGGAATGGAAATTCCGGATGATGCGGCCGAAAAGATACAGACCGTCCGCCAAGCCATTGAATATATTGAGAAAAATTCCTGATCGTGTCCTGATTTAAGAAGAGTTCCATGGACTTAAGAGATGGCGTGAGCCATGGCAGAGGTCTGGCAGGATGCGTGTTTCAACCGACATTTTTCAGGGAGAACCAAGAACGTGAACCGTCGTGTGGCCATAACAGGTCTTGGCTTGATTACCCCTCTTGGTACGGGTACCCAGGAAACGTGGTCCGGTCTGGTTTCGGGTCGTTCGGGTATCAAAACGATTACCCGGTTCGATGCCACGGAATATGCCAGTCGGATTGCCGGCGAGTGTTGGGGGTTTAAAGCCGAGGATTGGATTGACAAAAAAGAACTCCGCAAGATGGATCCTTTCATGCACTTTGGCATGGCGGCGGCACATCTGGCCTGGACAGAGTCGGGTATTGTGGTAACTGAAGAAAATGCCGATCGCATGGGTGTAACCATCGGTTCTGGCATTGGCGGGCTTACGTCGATTCAGGCGCAGGCCATGGTTCTGAAGGAAAAGGGGCCACGGCGCATTTCTCCGTTTTTTATACCCATGTCTTTGATCAATCTGATTTCTGGTCATGTAGCGATTCGTTATGGGTTGAAAGGTCCCAATCATGCGCCGGTAACTGCCTGCGCTACGGGTAATCATGCCATTGGTGATGCCATGGCGATGATTCGGCGTGGGGATGCGGATGTGATGCTTGCCGGGGGTGCCGAGGCGGCGATTTGCGAGTTGGGGGTTGGCGGGTTTGCAGCGGCCAAGGCGTTGTCAACACGCAATGATGAACCGGCCAAGGCTTCTCGTCCCTGGGATCGTGATCGTGATGGTTTTGTCATTGCGGAGGGGGCGGGGGTTGTGGTGTTGGAAGAGATGGAAATGGCCAAAAAGAGGGGAGCGGTCATTTATGCGGAGGTTGCGGGCTACGGGATGTCCGGGGATGCCTATCACATTACCGCTCCTTCGCCCAATGGTTTGGGGGCGGCCAGGTGTATGCAGAATGCCTTGAAAGATGGCCAGGCCGACCTGGATCTGGTCCGTTATATCAACGCCCACGGCACATCGACCCCTCTGGGCGATGTGGTTGAGACGATGGCCATGAAGTTGGTGTTTGGTGAGGCTCGTGCCAAGAAGCTTATGGTATCTTCGACCAAATCCATGACTGGACATTTGTTGGGAGCGGCAGGTGGCGTCGAGGCCATTTTTACGGCGTTGGCTCTTTATCATAAAGTGGTTCCGCCGACGATCAATTTGGACAATCCAGATCCGGAATGTGACCTTGACTATGTGCCGCATACGGCCAGGGATGCGGATATGGAATATGCCCTGACCAATTCTTTTGGATTTGGTGGAACCAATTCGAGCTTACTGTTGAAGCGCGTTCGTTGAGGGATGAAGTCGTGGCCGTGTAACCGTTCGGTCCCCCCCGGTGGGGGGGTGGGGGCAGAGCCTCCCAAGGTTTTGGTTCTTGCCCGAAGAGCATCCTGTTCACGTATCGGAAAAACGAAGTTTGGCAAAAATTATTGTGGGGGTCCGGGGGGGATCATCCCCCCCGGCGGAGGTTTGGAGGCAGAGCCTCCAAGGTTTTTCTTTTGATTTTGACTTTGATTTTACTTCCCCTCAAGGGGGGTCTAGGGGCGCAGCCCCAGGGTTTGATTTTGTTTTTTTGCCCGAAGGGCATCATGTTCACGCAAGGTGCAGGGACGCACACGAACCAGCCGAACGGTGTCCTCTCCGGTCTATCTTAGAGTTCCCATGTCAGCCGCTTGGGCGGGGTTGTTGGTGGGGTTAGCCGTTGCTTTGGTTTTTTTCGCGAATCAAAGCCTGGAGTCTGCGCATGGCCCGGCTAAGACTTTCAGTGGACTGACTGATGAGGAAGTTGTCCAGACCACCGGAAAAATCCAGGGTACGTATCATGCTGACCGGCATGGAGAGACGGACGCTCCTGCCCAGAGCCATGCTGAAGACCGACTTCTTTTGCATGTTGGGGAGCCATTTTCTCCGGGATTTTCTGTTGGAGTGGGAGACTTTATTGCCGAACTGCGGGGCTTTGCCTCCGAGGACGTGTTTTCTGGCCACGGTGCTTTCCTCTTGCTGTTAATGTAAATATGCCTGGAAGAAATCAGGAAAAAGGTGTAAGCTACCAGCTTCTCGGATTGAGTGCAAGCTTGAGTTACACTTTGTGGAGGTTTTTATCGTTGGGTCGTAACCGGTGCTGTAGGGGATCCGTTTGAAATGCGGACAGGGGTGGTGGAAGGGGGCTATGCCAAATCTTGATCTTGACAAAAATATGGCTCAGTTGCTACGCGAAAACCCGAAGTTGGCGGGAATATTGCGTAAGCGTGGGATTGATTGTGCCTCCTGCTTGGCCTCACAGGTGGATACGCTTGCGGATGTCGTAAGGACGTACCGCCTGGATCTGCCATCGTTGTTGGCAGAGCTGGAAGGGGAGTAAGTAAGGGATTTCCGATTGGCGAAGGGAAGTATTTTTCATGGTGGTGATTGCGTTTCATTTCCCAAGGGGATCAAATGTTCGATAATGCGGTCGCCGTGGGTCACTGAGCAAGGGGTGTGGGGTGACCGTGGGCAAATCAGGGTTACTCCAGGACGCGGGATTTATGGACCGGTTGGAACCAAACGGGATGGGGGGTGGTCGTGTGACACCACATTGGAAGCAGCAAATGTTTGGATGAGGTTTTGTTCGTTAAACTTGGCAAGGACAACCTGGATATTTTTGGATGATGGTCTCGCACCTTCGGCCTTTGCGCCAAATCACGACACGTTTTATCGGTATTGTGTGCGCGTTCCTCCTGTCTTTGGGGGCGTGTGGGTGGACCCAGCCGTCGGCTGAGTCCCTTGTGGCCAGTGGTCCGGCAACTGAAGCTGGGGCTTCCGAAGAAGGAAATCAAGATGACGGGTTGGTCTATGATGGCCAGGAGGGGGTGCTGCCGGAAGATGTTCAGGATGAGGTTTCGTCGGATGAATCCTTGAATGAACTGGCAGGGGAAGGCCAGGAAGATGGGGCGGTTCCCGGGGAAGCCGATCCGTTTGCCGGCGTGGATGCGAATACCGACACGACTTATTATTATGTGTTGGGCCAGCTTTTTTTGCGGGAAAACAAATGGCAGTTGGCGGAGAAAGCTTTCGTTCGAGTCGCCGAAGCCGATCCGGAATCTATAGAGGCCAGCCTGATTGTTGCCCACTTGGCGACGCAACGTGGGGATCTCGATCTGGCGGTGCGATATACCACCGAGGTTGTAAAACGGGCACCGGACCACCGCAAGGCGAGGTTTTTGTTGGCGGGGTTGTTGACGGCGCGCAAGGAATACGACAAGGCGGTGGAGCACTATGAAGTTTTGTTGAAGGGGGAACCAGGGCATCATTCGGCGCGATTGTTGTTGGCGCAGTTGTACGGAAAGCTTAAAAATATTGACAAGGCACAGGAGGTTTTGTCTCCCCTGTTTGGCGACAAGGAGATGGGATGGAAGGCACACCTGGCTCTGGGGCGGGCACATGTGAACGTGCCGGATATGGAACAGGCCCTCAACGCTTTTCAAGCAGCGCGTGCTGCCGATCCGGATGAGATTGAACCTGTCCTTGCGGTTGGGGCGGCACTTCAGGAGATGAAACGGCCTGACGAGGCGGAAAAGTTGTACCGGGAATTTTTAGGAACCCATCCCGACAACAAGGCCATCCATGGCAGGCTGGGTCGTTTGTTGCTCAAACGTAATGATCGCGTTGGGGCTTTGGAGGAGTTCAGGGCCATCACCAGGTTGGCCCCGGACAGTCTTCAGGCCAGATTGACAACGGGACTGCTCCTTGTCAGTGAAAGGAAATATGAAGAAGCCGTAGCCGAGCTGCGCTTGGTTGAAGCAACACAGCCAGACAATAGCACTGTCCTGTATTATCTTGGGCAGGCCTTGGAAGCTACCAACCGGGACGATGAGGCCATAGTTACATACAACAAGATAAAAAAAGAGGATCCTTTTTTTGCGGAAGCCCAGTTGCGTTTGGCATTCCTGGATGTGTCCAAGGAAAATTTGGAAGGTGGCATCAAAAGGTTGCAGCAGTTGTCCGATGGAGACAAAAAAAATTCCGACCTTTATGGTGCTTTGAGTATATTGCAGCTACAGGCGAACCAGTTTGAAGCGGTGGTAAAGACGTGTACCGATGGTTTGAGTGTGGATCCGGGCCATGACCGGTTGTTGTTTAATCGCGCCATGGCGTTGGACAAGCTGAAACGTTGGCCCGACGCGGAAAAGGATCTTAAAATCTATGTGGAACGCAATCCTGAAGATGCCCATGGGTTGAATTATTTGGGATACAGTTGGGCTGACCGTGGTGAAAATCTGCAAGAGGCGCACAACCTTCTGCAAAAGGCGGCACAGTTGGCTCCTGGAGATGGTTTTATCTCCGACAGCCTGGGCTGGGTGCTTTTTCGCATGAATCGGTTGGAGGAATCCCTGGTCAAGATGCGGGAAGCGGTGCATTTGGAAGATGCGGATGCGACGATCCGGGAGCATTTGGGTGACGTGTTGTTTGCCCTGGGAAAGAAGGCGGAAGCACTTGAAACTTGGAAAAAAGCTTTGGCTCTGGATAAGAATAACGAAGAATTAAAGAAAAAGATTAAAGATATGGAAACTAAAAAATAATATGGTATCAAGTTTCCAAATGGCCTTGCGTCGCTGCCTTTATGGGTTGGTTCTTATGGCGTTGACCTGGGGTCTTTTTGGGTGTGCAACTGGCCCGGGTTCGGAAGAAGTGGACGAATGGCCCCCACAAATCACCAATTTAAGCCAGCCGGAAGCTTTGGAGGTGTTTCGTGCGGATCAAGAAAAAAGGCGGCTTTTGTTGGGATGGTGGCGGGTTGTTGGTCATATGGAGACCAGCTTGAAGGGTGAGGTGCAGCGTCATCGCATGGAGATGGTGGGCGGGGGTGGTTCTTTTTTCCGTTCCCGGGTTTTTGGTCCCTTCAAAAATATTGTCATGGAGTTGACGATCATTCCGGAATGGTTGCGTTTGGTCAATCCCGGAGACCGTGAGGTTTTGGAGGTTGCGGCCGATAGTCTGGGGATGGAGGCGTTGACGGGGATGGCGTTTAATCCCGCCTGGATGTTGCCTGCGATCCTTGGGTGCACGGAGGGTTTGCGTGGGGATGCGTTGCTGGACGGGGCGACGTTGACGGGAGAGACGCAGACCGGCGAGAGTTTGTGGGTGAATGCGGCGAGTGGCTTGGTCAAACGGCGCCGTCGGGTGAGTGCGGATGGTCGATATTTTTATGTGGATTACAGGTGGCCAAAAGATCCCGTGCCTTCCGGTCAGCGCATGAAGATGCCCAAACAGGTGGAAATGCACCTTGACGATGGTTCCAGGTTGACAATGTTTTTGCATGAATGGTTTTTTTTCTCGAAGCCGCCTGAGGTTTTCCCCGAGCAAGAATCGGCTTCTCCATTTCAGGTGATTTATCCTGAGATTGGTGAAGGGATCCATCCGTGATGCGTTGTTTTTCCGCCCCAGCCAAGGTTAATTTTTTTCTCAAGATTACGGGACGCCGGGAAGACGGTTACCATCTGCTTGAAAGTGGCATGACTTTTTTTCCCTGGTTTGATCGTTTGGAGGTGGCGTGTACGGCAGGGGGTGAGATCACCCTTGAGTGTCAGCCGGAGGTTACGGAGCACCAGGAGGAAAATCTGGTGTATCGGGCTGCCTTGAAATTGCAGAGGCAGGCAGGGATTCGGCAGGGGGCGCATCTGCGTTTGTTCAAGGATATTCCTCAGGGTGCCGGATTGGGTGGGGGGTCATCGGATGCGGCGGTGGTTTTGCTGGCGTTGAATCGGATGTGGGGATTGGACTGGCCATTGCGGAAACTTGGTGATTTGGGATTGGAATTGGGGGCGGACATTCCGTTTTTTCTGGGGGGGCGATCGGCACGGGTTTCTGGGATTGGGGAACGGTTGCTGGATTATTCCGATTGTCCGGAGTTGGAACTGGTGGTTGTTTATCCTGACGTGGCTTTGGCCACTGCGGCGGTTTACCGGGGCATCACCGAGCCAATGCTGGCCGAATGGGCAGGCAGAGGTGTTGCTTTGGTTGATGGTCACGATTGGGGCGGGGTTGTGTTTCAGAACGATTTGCAACGGGTGGCCTGTCGTTTGACCGCCACCATTGCCGATGTGGGTGTTCGATTGCGCAATCATGGTGCTGTGGTTGCCCTGATGTCAGGGAGTGGCTCGGCGGTTTTTGGGGTTTTTGAGCAGGAGTCCAAGGCAAGGCAAGCCTGCGAGGCCATTATTCGGGAGCATCCCATGTGGCGTGCCAGGCAAGGACGGACCTTCCATGTTCATCCCTTTGACGGTGAATGGCAATCTGGTATATAAGGGGGGCGACTTTGAGTATTGGGCCGTCGCCAAGCGGTAAGGCACCGGATTTTGATTCCGGCATTCCTAGGTTCAAATCCTAGCGGCCCAGCCAATTTGTCAATGACTTACGAGACAAGACACTCCGCACTAATTTCGACGTATCGGAAAAACAAAGTTTGGCAAAAATTTTTGCGGGGGTCCGGGGGGTGTGTCCGAGAGGTTCCAATATTCAAATTGACTGAAAGGTGTCAATCC
>JACSDG010000090.1 GCA_015660855.1 Magnetococcales bacterium | reverse complement strand
GGGTCATCAAAGAGCGAACCCAGGCGTTGCATCAGGAGATCAAGGGGGGGTTGGATTCAGGCAAGGCGGAAACGGGTGGGGGACCGGCGGCTGAGTTGCTGGCAACCCTGAAAGAGGCCGAACCGTTGGTGGCGGGGGTGGTGGAGCAATATTCCCAGGCCTTGGATTCCCTGAACACAGCCAAAACGTTGCAGGCGGTAGAACATCAAAAAAATGCGTTGGTGGGACTGGCCAAGACACGGGAATTATTTCTGGCCATCAAGGGGTTGTTGGATTTGGCCTGGCAGGATGAAAATCGTATCATGGCCGGCTTGAAACCGGACCAGCCCCAGGGGCAGGAACAGGTTGCGGTCGTCCTGGAGATGCAAGAGACCAATTTGACCCGTTTGCGTCGGGTAGGTCCGAAAATTGTCGAAGAATTGCAACAGGCCCGCAAGGCGGATGCGCCGGAAGATGCAGAAAAAAAGGCTGAGGATGCCAAGGATCAAAAAGAAAATCGGGAAGCCGACATACGCCGTTTGGAACGGGCCAACCAGTTGCAGGCGGAAGTCGTTGAAAAAATGGATTTGGTGCGGCAGGATTTTGCCAAAGTGGGCAAGGGGGATGATGATCTGGCTCCGGTACGTGCTCGTGTCGAGGTGGTTCTCAAGAGCCTTGAGGAATTAAGGGGATTGTTTTTCTCGGTGGAGGAGCATTTGCGCCAGACGGCGCAGCGGCAGAAAGATTTGTTGGATGAAACCCACAGGTTGGAACCGTTGACGGCCAGCCAGGACGAAAAACCTTTGCAAAAGGCGGTGGGACCGTTGCAGGAGCGGCAGCAAAATTTGGCCCAGACGGCAGGGGCCATTGGCGACGCCTTGGGTGAACAGGTGGCTGCCATAAAAAAAATGCCCGCCGAGGATGCGGCTTCTCCTGGGGAAAAAAAACAGGAGGGGGTGAAACAATGGGAAGCCGTGATCACCCAGGTTAGAATGGCAAAAGAAGCCATGGAGGGGGCGGTCAATGGGTTGAAGGTATCCAAACCGGAGTTGACGGGGGTTAAGGGGTTGCAGGGAGATGCCCTGAAAGCTTTAATGGATGCGTTGGCGTTGTTGTCGCCCCCCAAACAAGAAACCAAGCCCCAGGATCCCAAAGGAGAAAATGGAAAAAAAACCGATTCTGGAGGGGGGGACGAGGACGAGAAGGGCAAAAAACCTGAAAAGAAAGACCCTCAGGAAACCCCATCCGATGCGACCGGTTCCCGCATGCTTCAGGGGATTCGGGATCGGGAGGCGATGCGCCAGAGGCAGCGCGGTGAGCGTGGCAGAATGAACTATGAGCCGGTGGAGAAAGATTGGTGAAAGGCTTTAAGCAATGGCTGGCGGTGCTGGCTGGATGGCTGTGGCTGTTGCTGGCCTGTTCGGCCTGGGGTCAGGAGGCGGGGTTAAGGATTGCCGAGGGGCCGTATTATGCCGATGTCCCGGTGGATCTTGAGGTTGTCGCCAAGGGGTTTGAAGAATCGCCGGAACCCAAGGTGGACGTGGATGCGCCGGCGTGGGGGCGGCTTGATCTGGTGGGGGTGAGTCCTGAAGTCAGCAGCAGCGTGCAGATTATCAATGGTCAGATCAGCCAGTGGAAAAGTGTGCGCTTTACCTACCATTATCGTTATGCAGGGGAAAAAAACGGAAAAATCACCTTGGGTCCCTTTCGTGTATCCCAGGGGGGGAAGGAGGCGGTCACCCAGAAGGTCACTTTGGAACTTGGTGAAATCCCTTCGGGGGGGGATCAACGGGTTCTCCTGAACTTTCCAGAAGATCCGGTTTTTGTTGGCCAACGTATTCCCGTTCGTCTGCAATGGTGGATTCAGGAAGATTTGGTGGAACGTGTGGTAGGGCATGAGGCGAGGGTTCCCCTGTTTGAAATGGTGGATCAGTTTGAGTTTGAAGAGGTGGAACGCGGTACCAAAAGCAATGCCATGGTGATTCAATCGCCGGCGGGGGCGAAAAAGTATGCCTCCGAGGCCACCAAGGGGATGTGGGATGGGCGTTCCTGGCTGGTGTTGACCGTGGATCGAATTTTGATCCCTTTGCAGGCTGGGGAGCATGCCATTCCCGGGGCCAGTGTTGTTTTGGAAGAGGGGATTCGTTGGCAGCGCAGTTTTTTTGGGGAGCGAACTCCGACGCAGGTGCGGCGGTTGCGGGTGGCCGATACGCCACGGGTGCTTCATGTGAAGGGGTTGCCGGAGGCGGGACGACCTGCCAGTTTTGCCGGGGCCATCGGTCAGGATTTTACCTTGGAAGTGACGGCAGAACGCTCGGTGGTGCAGGTGGGGGATCCCATTCATTTAACTCTGACCCTCAAAGGGGAAGGGTCAATGGCTTCGGCCTCTTTGCCGCCCCTGGTGGGGGGGGAAGGGGGGTTGCCGGAGCGGGATTTTCGTGTCCCGGAGGGGGATGTGGCGGGGGTGGTGGTTGATGGCGGTAAAAAATTTGAGGTGATGGTGCGGGTGTTGCACGAAGGAGTCAGGGAAATTCCCCCCATGGCTTATTCCTGGTTTGATCCGCGCAAGGGTGTTTTCCAAACGACCTATTCCCGTCCCATTGCCTTGTCGGTGGGGGCGGCCAAAATGGTTTCGGCGGGGGATGTGGTGCGGGGCAAGGAAAGTGAAGCGGGAGATAAAACGCCTTCCTCTGGTGTTGCCTCCCGGTCGGAACCGGAAAAACCGACGGTTGCCGGGTCTGGAGGTGTCGCGGCAGCGAAGAAAACGACGGAATTACCCACTTGGGTGGGGGCCGATCTGGCGGTGGAACGGGATGTGGATGTTTTGTTGGGGAAGGGGGGATCGGCCTGGTTTTTGGCACGGGTCAAGGTGGGGAGTTATCTGGGTGGTTTGGCACTTTTGGGTTTTTCGTTGTGGTGGTGGCGACGGTCGCGGTTGGACCCAGAGGTGAGTGGACGAAAAAAAATATTGCGGGAGTTGGTGGTGGGAGTGCAACAGGCCGAATCGCCCCGGCAGTTGGCCGATTGTTTGCGGCGGATGGCAGCGGTGGCGGCGGATGTTCCGCGTGGGGACTTGGATAAACTCCTTGAAACATTGGATAATCTGGCCTATGCCCCGCGTGGGGGAACGGGGGGGGTGGCGGCAGAGTTGAAGTCCAGGGCGGTGGCGTTGGCCAGACGGTTGGCGGGGGAAGGGTCATGAATGCCGTGGATAAAAAATCGGCTTGGCGTTGGCTGGTGGTGTGGGGTTGGGTGGCGGTGATCTTTGTTTGCCAGGGCGTTTGGGCCGGTCCCAGGGAACGGGTGCAGGAGGCGGTTGACAGTTATGTGCATGCGCAAGGGGAAGGAGACCCGGCAGTGCGCAAAGAAGGTTTTCGCCAGGCGGCACGCTTGTTCAAGGAGCTTTTGGAAGAAGTGGATGCCAATGCCGATTTATACGCTAACCTGGGTGCTGCGGCACTCCAGGGGGGAGATATGGGGCAGGCGGTATTGGCGTTTCGGCGGGCTTTGTTGCTGGACCCTGGCCATGAGCGTTCCCGGATCAATCTTCACCATGCGCGAGAGATGTTGCCATCCTGGGTGCCGCGTCCGGTGGAGGAAGGAGTTTGGGACAGTTTTCTTTCCTGGTGGCGGGTTTTTTCCGTTGCCCAACGCAGTGCCTGGGGTGGTGTGTGTTTTTTGCTGGCTGCGGGAGGTATTGCCGTGGCCGTCCGCTTTGGCAGTCTGCTTGCGCGTTATGTGACTCTGTTGCCTGTCCTGCTTTGGTTGTTGATCGTCACACAAGGTTTTTTCGCTGGGGAGGGGGTCGGCCATGGGGTGATCATCCAGGAAGAAACTTTGGCCCGCGCTGCCGATTCCATCAACGCCCCAGCCAGTTTTGCCAATCCATTGCCCGCCGGCACCGAGGTTGAGGTGATGGATCGACGGGAAGACTGGACCCGGATCCTTCTGGCCAACGGCCGCAATACCTGGATACGTTCTTCCGCCCTGGCAATGACAGATACGGAAACGGGCGATAAAAATCATTAGATCTGTAATAGAATATATTTTTTCCTCTTGATCTTCCTCCATGATAGCCACTAACCTACAGAGGGGGCGGAGCTGCGGGTTTTTTCAATCTTTTTTGAAGGGTGATATATGGCTGTTCTGGATATGAAGGTTGGCTCGAAAATGAACATGGTATTTGGTATTATAACCGCAATGTTTATAATAGTCATTGCAATGTTTAATTTTGCCATGACTGAGTTGAGCGGTGGGTTTTCTCATCTGATTGATGTGACAAAAGAGAAAAATGTTCATCTGATTGACATCAACCGGGTGGTTTTGGAAATTCGGCATGAGCAGGCGGAGTTTGTTGAAACACGCAAACTGGAGAGCGTGGAGAGTGTCAATAAATTGCGTAAGGAGGCCGACGTTAACTTTACCGAGTTGGAAGAACTTGATCGCCTGGACAACGATCTGGGCGGCCTTGAAAATGTGAAAGCAATTAAAGTGAAAATGGATGACTATCTTGTTCAGTTTGACAAGATTGTCGAGGCGATGAAAAAACAGGGGTTGACTCCTGAGGATGGTTTGCAGGGGGTCTTTCGCGCGGCGGCCCATGCTTTGGAAGGGACGATAAAAAAGTTGGACACGGAGGAATTGCAGATGATTCTTCTCCAGTTACGTCGGGCTGAGAAAGATTATCAAATCCGCAAGGGAGAGGAATATCTGTCCAAGCACAAAAAATGGATGGATTCCTTTTTGAAGGCAACGGAAAAATCCTCGGTTACGCCAGAGTTGAAGAAGGTGCTTGTTGATGGTATCACAGCCTACGAGAAGGCATTTGCAGACTATGTTCTTCTGGATAAGGAAGGCAAGGTAACCCCTGAAACAGGCAAACAGTTGTCGGATGCCGGGAGGGGCGTGGAAAAAAAACTGGCGGATAATTATGTCTTTGGGATCAATGAAAGCTATTTGACCATGCGCCGTCACGAGAAGGATTTTCTTCTTCGGGGAGCGCAAAAATATGTGGATTCCACCCACAAGGAAATTGATAAGATAAAAAAACTGGTGGAAGGCTCGCAAATTGCGGATCAAGACAAGGAAAAGATGTCGGCGGACCTTAAAAAATACGCGGAGGCGTTTGATGCGTTGGTTGCGGATAGCAAACAGATTGTAACGATCAAGAGTGCCATTGAGGAACAAGAAGCAAAATTGTCTGGTGTGTTTCAGGAAAGTTTAGCACGAGTTGAAGAGGACGGTAAGGTAGTCCGGGCGAGTACGGAGAAAGCGGCAAGGACGACGCGCATGTTGGCTCTTATTGTCGCTGCGGCGACGGTTTTCGTTGTGATTTTTCTTGCCTGGTCTCTCACGTCTTCAATTTTGAAACCTATTCATCAGGCGGTCGCCGCTACCAACCGACTGGTGGAAGGGGATCTGACTGTCAGCGTGAATGCGCAGTGTACCCGGGATGAATTGTGCAGCCAGTTGCTGCGGGGGATTCAGATGTTGGTGATCAAGCTCAGGGAGGTGGCGGTCAGCGTCAAAACGGTTGCGGAGGGGGTGGCGGCGGAAAGTGAAGATTTGAATGAGAGGGGGCGTGTACTTTCGGACGGGACCCAGCAACAGGCAGCCTCGGTTGAGGAGACCTCGTCGGCCATGGAGGAAATGTCGGGAAATCTGCAACAGAGCATGGACAACGCCAAACAGACGGAAAAAACATCATCCCAGGTGGCCATCAACGCCAACGAGAGTGGTGCGGCGGTGGCCAAAGCGGTCAAAGCCATGAAAGAGATTGCCAGCAAAATTTCCATCATCGAGGAGATTGCCCGGCAAACCAATCTTTTGGCTTTGAATGCCGCCATCGAGGCGGCGCGTGCCGGGGAGCATGGCAAAGGTTTTGCGGTGGTGGCGGCTGAGGTGCGCAAACTGGCCGAACGCAGCCAAACCGCTGCCGGGGAGATTGGCCAGCTTTCGGCGACCACGGTGGAGGTTTCGGAAAAAGCCGGGCAGATGTTGGAAGCTTTGTTGCCGGAAATTCGTCGAACTTCCAGCCTGGTGCAGGAGATCAGCACCGCCTCGGTTGAACAAAACACGGGCATTGGGCAGATCAACACCGCTTTGCAACAGTTGGATCACGCCATTCAGGCCAACGCCACCGTTGCCGCCGGTGTGGCTCAGACGGCGGAATCTCTTGCGGCCAAGTCCGAAGAACTTTTGGAAAATATTTCCTTCTTCAAGCTTCCGCCTGCAACGGCGGTGGGTTATCGTTCCGGTGGTTCGGCGTTTGACAGTCATAAAGTGATAGAGTCTGGTTCGGGATTGGCTCTTCCTGCGCCTTCTTGAAATGTAATGGAAAAATAAAGTTTGGTAAAAATTTTTTCTAGGGGCGCAGCCCCAGGGTTTTGATTTTGTTTCTTTGCCCGAAGGGCATCATGTTCAAAAGTCTATGTTAGCGCATATGGGGGATCATCCCCCCCGACGGGGTTTGGGGCCGCGCCCCAAGGTTCTTTTTTTGATAATAAACAAAAAAGCTTTCATGCTCCGTTTAGAACATCACGTTTGCACCATCGCTAAAAGGGGGTCGCAATATGGATCAGGGAGCCTCAGATTGCCGTCGCGCTTTTCCTTTCACGGCCTTGTGCATCCCCGATTCCCTCAGCCAACAACGCTGTAACCAGCGCATTGAGGCTCACACCTTCGCGCCGCGCTCTGGTGACAAGTTTGGAGTGCAATGTTTTCGGAACCCTGGTCACGAATTTGCCGGAGTGCCCGCCAGAGCCGGGAGCCGGGACTGGATGCCCGAGTTCTTCAAGAGTCAAAATGACGCCTCGCAATGCGTCCATGCCATTTTCAATAGCCTCCTGGGGGGTTTCCCCGTCGGAACAACACTCATTGAAATCGGTAAAGGAAATGAGAAATCCGCTACCTTCATCTTTCGTCAAGGGTCTGATTTCAAACGGGTACTCCTCAAGGTTGTGCATGGTTTACTCTCCCTTTACGAACTGGACAAAATTTTTGATGTAGACAGGTTTTATGGGCTTTTTGGCAGGGATGGACATCACTTTCCCATCTCTACGAACAAATTGACAATGACTCGTTCCATGTTGCCGCCAGACAATTCCGTGCTGCCGCGCAACCGTCTGAATCTGTTCAATCCGCCAGTCCAATGGGTTGCGACTCATTGCTGCAAAAAGTTTGGCGGAAGTGTTCATGCAAGGGATAGTATCAAATGTAATACTATAAAACAAGAACGTATCCCCCTTGACACCACAGCCAAGGTTGCGGCAGTGGTCCCTTTGTCTCCTTCTGGAAATCGTCGCAAACAGGATGGGATTGGGGGACGATCTATCGGCTACCTACCCGGCAACCACCAGGGCGCGTCTAAAGATTGGTTTGGTAAAAATTTTTGCGGGGGTTAAGGGGGGGATCATCCCCTCCGGCGGGGTTTGGGGCAGTGCCCCAAGGTTTTGGTTCTTGTCCGCAGGGCATCATGTTCAATGTTTATTGCGTAGAGCTAGACCATGAAGATCAAAAGGGTTAGCGCGAAAAAATTTTTGGAAATGGTGGCTCAAGGGTCGCCCATGCGGATCATTGATTTTCGCGGGGACTATTCCCGTGCCATTCCCGGCACCATTCCTACGCAGTTCGACTATGATATTTTCTACGAGGACGCCGCCTGGATACAGGACATGCTCGGGGTGGAATTCCAGGCTCGGCAACCTTTGGCGTTGGTGTGTGAACACGGTCTTTTCAGCGAAAGGGCGGCGAAGCTGTTTATTGAAAAAAATCCCGAGTTGAATCTGGAATTATTGATCTTGAAGGGGGGCTGGGAGGCTTATCAGGCAGAGATTGCCCGTTTGACCCGCAGGTTGCGTAACGGGGTACGTTTTGTCGCGGAATTGTCAAGTTTGGCGACGCCTGCGGAGCGGTGCCGGCATGTCCTGCGGGGTTTGTTGGACCGGCGCACTTTTTGGCAACGTTGGTTCTGAGGGGGCTGCATCGGGTCGAATCTTTGGGTTCGTGGTGGGGTGAAGGTACGCAGAAGAGGGTGTTTTTTCGCTATTTTTAAATTATTTTTTCGAAACGCCCTTTTTTTTGCACAAATTTGTTTTCATCTGGGCTGCGACATGTTATAAACATGGCGTACATTGATCAAACCAACAGGAGTTTTTCATACATGTCTGATAGGGAAACAGGAACCGTCAAGTGGTTCAACGATAGTAAGGGGTTTGGATTCATCGCCCGTGAGCATGGTGAAGACGTATTTGTTCACTTCTCTTCGATCAAAAGTGACGGCTTTCGCTCACTGAAGGAAGGGCAAAAAGTCGAGTTCACCGTAGTGCAAGGCCAAAAAGGTCTCCAGGCCAACGATGTGGAGGTGGTGTAGATTCCTTATCTCAGAGCCATGACCAAGTAGATCCACCCGATCGGCGTCAGGTGCGGTTTCACGGCGGGTTACCGTCGGAGGAGCCGCCGGGTTTCAAGGAGCGGATAGTGCGCTGGTGGGCTTTTGCCTCGGTTCATCAAGAGGGGTGGGCCGGTGTAGTGGATGCAAAATTTTTTTCAGGGGTGTTTCCGGGTGTCTGGGGTGAGCTGATGGATTAGCCGCCCCCAGGCCCGGAAGGCCCTGCAAGTCGGATCCTTTTTACCTTCCAAAGTGGTCGTTCCTTTTCTCCCTTTCAGGGCAGATACTCCTTTTCGTCTTCCAAAGTAGATGTCCTTTTCTTACATCGCTGTCCTTCCCTTTTGATTGTTGATCTGGCGGTATCGGGTGTTTTTTGGTGTCGATGGCCACCACATTTACGTATCGGTTCTTCTTTTGACTTTGATTTTGATTTTACTGCCCCCCAAGGGGGGTCTAGGGGCGCAGCCCCAGGGTTTTGATTTTGTTTTTTTGCCCGAAGGGCATTATGTTCTCTGGATTTTTCCCTGTCTGGATCTTTGTGCATTCTGGAGCGCCTGAAAAGCTAAAGTTTAGCAAAAACAAAAAATCATTGATAGGATTAAGGGAGGGTCATCCTTATATGGGTTTATATTTTATTCTAAGACACTATATAAAAAATCATAGGCTAATTATTTCTACAGTTAGACAGAAAAATGCTCTAAATAAATAAATAAAATATTGACATGCGGTGACTTGTTTTGATAGTCTGCGTTTGAAGACTGAGAACCTTCAAACACAAGGGGATTTTGCCCATCCTATCCCAGCTTGGTGCTTTTATGGCCGAGCTGGGGTAGAATTGCGACTATGATGTGCGGTTTATATGCCACTCCGGGGGCGGGCGGCACATGTCCAAGGCTCCCGCCTAAAAGCTTCCTGGCCCAACCTTGTGTGGGGTTCTCACCCCCGGAGTTGTCGAACCGGGGATTTTTCTCTTCTTGCGTTATCCTTTATCTTCTGAAAGCAATAACTTCGACTAGACAAGACCTTTAAGGTTGTTCTAGTATATTTCCGTACTTGTACGAATACGAACCCAGGCCGGGTCTAACGGAATGGGGCGTTGCTGCTGACTCGTCTATGTATCGGAAAAATATAGTTAAGTTAAGGTTATTGCGGGGGTTTAGGGGGGATCATCCCCCCCGTGGGGTTTTGTGCATTACCCCCAAGGTATTAATTTTTCCCTAAGGGCATGATGTTTAGAGGCTGGAGACGTGGTGAGCGCAATGGATTTATCGAAAAGCCGTTGGTCGCGTAGTGATGATTTGAAAATGTTAATGAATCAATCGCATTGTGTAAATACTGATGCAGAGCTGTATGCCATGGCATTGGATTTTTTTGCCGGCCATGATTTTCTTGGTGGGGATGGACGGTCCATGTTGTTTCGGTTGGAAAAACCTGACGATGGATTGCGTTTGGTGGCCCATCGCAATGTGGATCCAACGACGCTTTCCAGATGTTCCAGGCTCGATTTGGGTCGTTGTTTGTGCGGTCGGGTTGCCGCTGACGGCCAGATGATTGTTGCTATTTCCTCCGACGAACGCCATGACATTCACATTGACGGAATCGCTGGCCATGGTCACCTGGTGACCCCCATTGTGTTTTGTGGTCGGGTTATTGGTGTCGTTAATCTGTTTTTGCGTGTGGAGTCACCGTGGCTGCCAGATACTCGGAATGAAAGTATGATGTTTATGGACATTGCCGGGATGATTTTGGCCTCGGCGATCGGTCGTCTATGGGCTTTAAGCTCTGCATGGCAAGAAAAACGCGACGAATTTGGGCTTTTTGTGGCTGGATTTGCTCACGAAATCAATAATTCCTTGGGGCTTAGTTTTGTGGCAGCCTCGGAAATAAGATTTCGGACAGGTGTTTTGAAGCACTTGATGGAAGGTGATGGAATTACGGAGACGCAGTTATGGGATTATTTGGACACTGTGGGAGTAATGAGCGAAGTTGTTATAAATCAAATGACAGTGGCTGGTGATTTGGTTCGTTATTTTGAAAAAAATCCGATGCGTGTGGCGGACATAAAAAAACGCAATTATTCATTGTCTCAGAATATTCAAGCGACATTGGATAGCTTTAAATGTGAATTCGAGGAAAAGAACGTTCAAATTTATTTTGAGATCACATCTGATATTGTTATTTTTGGCCGGCCTGGATCTTTGACTCGAATTATGGTGAACATTATTAAAAACTCATTAAGTCATGGTTTTGCGGGTCAGGATGGAGGTTCTATAGAAATTAATATTCATAGAGATGCCACAATGTTAGAGATTTGTTATCGTGATTCTGGGTGTGGAATGTCTGAGGATGTATTGGCACGGATAACCGATCCATTTTTTACCACCAAGAAAGACGCTGGTGGTTCTGGGCTTGGAATGTATGTGGTTGCCAACTTGATTGCTCAAGATCTTCAAGGGGAAATGGTTATGCATAGTGCTCCAGGAGAAGGATTTGAGATAAAGATTCGTTTTCATGCGTCATTGCATGATTGAAAGATAATTTTGGTATATTTTTTATGACCATGTGCCGGGAAAATAAAGTTTGGCAAAAATTATTGCGGGGGTCCGGGGGGGATCATCCCCCCGGCGGAGGTTTGGAGGCAGAGCCTCCAAGGTTTTGTTTTTGAATTTGATTTTGACTTTGATTTTACTGCCCTCCAAGGGGGGTCTAGGGGCGCAGCCCCAGGGTTTTGATTTTGTTTTTTTGCCCGCAGGGCATCATGTTCAATGGAGGGGCGAACCATGGTAACGGAAAATAAGATCTACCGATTCAAAGTTGATGATCCTTATTCAGGGGCATTAGGAGCGTCCACGGCAGATCTTTTGCCATGGAAAATCATGATCGTGGATGATGATCCTGAAGTGCATAAGGTACACGGAGAGTTGCTGAAGGATTTTTTTTTCGAAAACCGATCGGTTCAATTGGTTTCCAGTTTTTCCGGATCCCAGGCCAAAGAGAGGATTCGAGAAAATAAGGATGTGGCCCTGATTCTGTTGGATTTGGTAATGGAAACGCAAGACTCCGGAATCGAAGTTGCGCATTATATTCGTAAAGAACTAAAAATGAATACAATACGAATCGTTTTATGTTCGGCAAAAGAGGATCCATGGGATGAGGATGGTTTATTCAAGTCGGTAGGTATTAATGATTGTTATAATAAAACAGGCTTGGATGCTGCGCGGCTGCGTACCCTGGTGAGAAGTGCATTGCGAGGTTACTGGGAACTGGAACAATTGAAAACGGCCTGCTTGCAGGCCTGTGAGCAAAAGGAAGTGGCTTTTGAAGCCAACGAGGCGAAGGATGCTTTTTTGGCCAACATGAGCCATGAGTTGCGCAGTCCCCTCAATTCCATCATTGGCTTTACGCGCCGCATTGAAAAACATGTCAAAGAACTGTCTATAACGGAACATCAAAAAGAACACCTGCTTAATTTTACCAGCATTTCCTTGAAAAGTTCCCTGCGGCTTTTGGACATGTTGAATGGCATTCTGGATTTGTCCAAATTGGAAATGGGGCAGATGGACTTTCACATGGATCGGGTCGATTTGCTGGACCTGGCCCAATTTGTTCGACAGGAGTTGAGTTCGCAATTGGTTGACCAATCTATCGTAATGGAGATCAATGCCCCTGAACAGAGGTTTTTTGCTACCGTGGATCGGGGAAAATTTATACAGGTCATGATTAATTTGGTCTCAAATGCCATTAAGTATTCCCCGCGATACGGAACCATTGGCATGTCTTTTTCCCAAGGATACCTGTTTCCCGATCCCAACAAACCTGGGGTGCAAATTATGGAGATGCGGGTCAGTGATCAGGGAACTGGGATTCCTTCTTCCGATCTTGGAATGATTTTCAATAAGTTTCAACAATCTAGGCAACCGGCATTTGGATTTAAAGATGGTATTGGTCTGGGTCTTGCAATTTGTAAAGAAATTGTGCGGCAGCATGGTGGTTGGATTCATGCCGAAAATAATCCAAACGGCGGTGGTGCCGTGTTTGTTGTCCGAATCCCCAGTCCGACGACGGAGTATCAGCATTGATCCGTATGGGTTGTGAAAGTTTCACTCAGGCGTCCGTTAGGCCGGATATCCATCGGGGTCGAATATTGATTGTGGACGACGAAAGCTCCAGTGCGGCTCTTTTGGCCGATATCCTGGCGTCTATCAATCTGAAAAATGTCGTTATCTGCGTGGATCCCCATGAGGCGGTCACACAGTTTGCAAGGGAAGAATTCGACTTGGTGTTATTGGATCTTATAATGCCAGGGATGAATGGTTTCGGGGTGTTGAATGCCTTTGCCAGCCGGCGTGATCTCAGGGAAATTCCGGTGATTGTGGTTACTTCTCTGGACGACAGGGCGACTTGTATCAGGGTTTTGCAAGGGGGTGCCGCTGACTTTATCGCCAAACCGGTCCACGAAGATGAAGTTTTGGCTAGGTGTGTCCATTTGTTGGAATCGCGCATTTTAAAAAAAGAGCTACGGCGGCAAGTGGAAATTCGCAGTCGGGAATTGCGCCAGGCCCAGATGGATATTTTGCTTCATCTTGGATTGGCTGCGGAATATCGTGACAACGAGACTGGACAACATGTCCAGCGCATTGCGCGCATGTCCGAGCGGATGGCGGTTGAATTGGGTTGCGATTCGCGTTTTACCGAATCCATCCGCCATGCCGCCCACATGCACGACATTGGCAAAATCGGTATCCCCGACAGCATTCTGCTCAAACCTGGAAAATTGACAGATTCACAATGGATCATCATGAAAACCCATTCAACCATTGGAGCGGCTATTTTGTCGGGTGGGAGTACGGAACATGTCACCATGGCCGAGGTGATTGCCAAAAGCCACCATGAAAAATGGGATGGCAGTGGTTATCCTGATGGCTTGGTGGGCTTGGAAATTCCACTGGAAGCGAGAATTGTTGCCGTGGTGGATGTTTTTGATGCTCTGACTTCGGAGCGACCCTACAAGTCGGCCTGGACCCAAGAGGCCGCCTTGGATTTTATACTGGGGCAGAGTGGGAAGCATTTCGATCCAGCAATCGTTACCGTATTTTTGGCCATTTTTCCCAGTCTTTGCACGATTTGCCGGAACCATGCGGATGAATCTTTCAAGATATCGGAGAAATAAAGTTTGGCAAAAATTATTGTGAGTGCCGGGGGGGGGATTATCCCCATATGCGCTAACATTGTTATTGGTAAAAATTTTTGCGGGGGTCCGGCCCAAGGGGGGTCTAGGGGCGCAGCCCCAGGGTTTTGATTTTGTTTCTTTGCCCGAAGGGCATCATGTTCAAAAGTCTATGTTAGCGCATATGGGGGATTATCCCCATCCCCGGCGGGGTTCGGGGCAGCACCCCAAGGTTTTGGTTCTTGCTCGAAGGGTATGATGTTTTCTCTGTGTGGTTTGCTTTAGCTTTGGCATAGTTTATAAGGGTAATTAAATGAATCATATACTCTTGGTGGACGACGACAATGATAACCTGATGCTGCTTCAGGATATCCTCGAGGATACCGAGTTTACCATGGACTTGGCCCATGATGGTGACGAGGCTTTGGCCAAGCTGATGGCTGCACCAGAGAATTTTGATGCCGTGCTTTTAGATCGGCGCATGCCCAAGGTGAATGGCATGGAGGTTTTGTCGGCGATGAAAAAGCATCCGGTGCTCAAAAATGTGCCCGTCATTTTTCAAACCAGCATGGCCCATTCCAGTGAAATCGTTGAAGGGTTGCAGGCCGGAGCTTTTTATTATTTAACCAAGCCTTATCCCGAAGATGATATTTTGGTGGCCATGGTGCGGGCCGCTGTCAATGATTTCCAGAGCTTTTGTGAGATTCGGCGCGATTCCCATCGGACGGAACAAGCCCTGGCGTTGACGGAAGTTTGGGAATTACAATTCCAAAACATGGATGAGGCTCGTGCCGTCGCTTTTCTGCTGGGTAGGGCGTGCTTTGACCCTGCTCGCGTGACGACCGCATTGCTGGAATTGCTGTTTAATGCTGTGGAGCACGGTAACCTGGGGATTACCTACGCCGAAAAAACCGCATTAAACAATGAGGGAACATTTTTGGAGGAGGTGCAACGGCGTTTACATATGGAAGCCCATGCCCATAAACGGGTCCGCGTGGCCTACAAAAAAATGCCTGAGTTTACAATGATTTCCGTTCAGGATGAGGGGGAAGGATTCGACTGGAATCCTTATCTTGTTTTGAGTCCCGAGCGGGTTTTTGACAACCATGGCCGTGGGATCGCTTTGTCCGTGATGATGGACGGAGTCGAGGTGGCGTATCAGGGCTGTGGTAACCGGGTTCATTTAACCTTTTCAACGAATGGGCACACCAAATAATGAATGAGATATTTTTTCGCAATCTTAAAAAAAACACCAAAGATTTATCGGTTTTGTTCGCCGAGGATGACTTCGGATTCCGTGACCGGGTGATAGATCTGTTGCTAAAGCCTCTGAAATTTTCCTGTCTGGACTGGGCGGGCGATGGACTCGACGCTTGGTTTCAGTTCAACCGACGGCAGTACCATTTGCTCATTACCGATTTTGATATGCCGGGAATGACGGGTGGCGAGCTGGTCCATCGTGTCGAGGAGAAGGTTCCCGGTCAGAGCGTATTGCTTTTGACAAGGCTGGATGGGTTGGTGGCGGTGAAAGATATGTATCGTTCCAATGCCAATGTCCACTTGGTCAGCAAAGAGAACGCATCCCTTGCCATGGCAGGGGAAAATGCCCCCCTGTTTTGGGAAACCACTGCCCGTGCCATTATGTTCAGCCACATTAAAATGCTTTCAGGCTTAAACGGATCAATGCACGACCCAAAGAATTACGAAAAAACCAACCGAAGACAGGCAATCCAAGGGTAACCGTTTGGTTCCCCCCCCATTTTTTTGGATATTATGTCTACGTATCGGAAAAACTAAAGTTTGGCAAAGACTTTAGTCTTCCGATACGTCGATGGGATGGTTACGATTTATGTTTGGTTGGCGTCAGTTGGTTTTGTTTTTTTGCAACAGGTTTAATGATTTTTCCAACGCAACCTTGACGCTGATACCCAGTTCTTCCATGACCGTTTTATAAGGGGCGGAGGCACCAAAACGGTTGAGTCCCACCACATCGCCACGGTTGCCCACCCATTCGCGCCAACCCAGAGTGACCCCCGCCTCGATACCGAGACGGGCGTGGATGCGCTTGGGTAAAATTTCTTCGCGGTAGGATTCCGGTTGCTCCTTGAACAATTCCCAGGAGGGCATGGAAATGACGCGGACCCGGCCATGGCCCAGCTTGGCCAATTCTTGTTTGGTCTCCACGGCAATATGCACTTCCGAGCCGCTTGCCATGATGATCAGGTCGGGATCTCCCTCACAATCATCAAGGATATAGGCCCCTTTGGCGACCATTTCCCGAGACCTTTCTGTCAAGACCGGCACCGCCTGCCGGGTCAAACACAACGCCACCGGTCTTTTGTTGGCGATGGCCACCTTCCATGCCCCAGCCGTTTCAAAGGCGTCCGCAGGTCTCAGGGTGGTCAGGTGGGGTATGAGTCTCAGGCTCATGACGTGCTCAATGGGCTGATGGGTCGGACCGTCTTCACCAACGCCGATGCTGTCGTGACTGAGGATGAAGACGACATGGGTTCCCATGACCGCAGCCATGCGAATGGCTCCACGCATGTAGTCGGAAAAAACCAGGAACGTACCGCAGAACGGCAACGTCCCCCCGTGCCGGGCGATGCCGTTGGTGATGGCCCCCATGGCGTGTTCGCGTATGCCATAGTGAATATAACGGTCGTCGGAATCCCATATCCAGGTTTGATTGGAATCGGTCAGGTCGGCCGATCCGCCGATCATGGAAGGGAGACGGCGGGCCAGGGCATTGAGGGCCTTGCCGGAAGCTTGCCGGGTGGTGACCATTTTGCCGCCAAAATCGATGCGGTATAACCCCTCGTCCCAACCCTTTGGCAGGATACCGGCCATCCAATCGCGCAGTTTTTGGGCCTCCTCCGGAAACCGGGTCGAAAAAGCCCCCATGCGCGCTTCCCATTCCGCCATGTGCTCCCGACCCCGATCCACCATTTTACGCAAATGTTCCAGGGCTTCGGGGGGGACGTGAAACGGGGTTTCGGGCCAGTCGAAAAAATTTCGGGTGACCGCCATATCCGTCGGTCCCAGAGGGGCACCGTGACTCGCGCTCGTCCCCGCTTTCGGAGAGCCGTAACCGATTTGGGTGCGTACCATGATCAGCGATGGCCGTTCTTCCTCTGCTTGAGCCTGGCGAACGGCCCGCTCGATGGCATCCAGGTCTTCGCCATCCTCAACCCGCAATACCTGCCATTGATACGATTCAAAGCGGGCTTTGACATCTTCGCTGAAAGTCAGGCTGGTCGGGCCGTCGATGGTGACCCGGTTATCGTCATAGAGATAAATCAGTTTTCCCAGGCACAGATGTCCCGCAAGGGACGCCGCTTCACATCCCAGACCCACCATCAGATCGCCATCGGAAACGATGGCATAGGTGAAATGATCGACGACGGGGAGAAATTCTTGGCGGTTGAAATTTTGCGCCAAGTGCCTTTCGGCGATGGCCATCCCCACTCCCATGGCAAAACCTTGCCCCAGAGGACCGGTGGTGGTTTCGACTCCAGGGGTGACTCCATATTCCGGATGCCCCGGAGTGCGGCTGCCCCATTGGCGAAATTGCCTCAATTCCTCCAGCTCAAGCCCAAACCCAGTCATGTAGAGCAGTGCATAAAGCAGGCTGGAACCGTGGCCGGGAGAGAGAATGAAGCGGTCTCGGTCGGGCCATGACGGGTCTTTGGGATTGTATCGCATGATTCGGGACCACAGGACGTAGGCCATGGGGGCCGACCCCATGGGCATGCCGGGATGTCCCGAACGTGCCTGTTCCACTTGGTCCACCGCCAACATGCGCAACGTGTTGACACAACGCCGGTCAAGGTCGGTAAAGGCCTGGGTTTGCGAATTTTCGGTAACGGTTTGGGAAGGTTTATCTTTCATTTGCGGTCCAAATAAAGCTCTATTTCGTGGTTTGTTTATGAGGGGTTCCTCTACGGACTGGTTTGGAATGGCGAAAATGGAAGTTTTGTTCCGTCGGGTTTGTCCGTGTTGGAAACGATCACGCTCCAGTATCGATAGGCTACAGGTTGAAAAAGGGTTTAATGTAACCTGATATTTTGTGTTTGGTCTAGTTTAGAAATGCAGTCGGGAGCAATTTTTTATTGATGACCTCGTTGGTGGAATCAAAAGGGGGGTTGGATGCCTCATTTGAAAGGCCGTTTTTTTCATGGTGCGGTTTGAAAAGGCTTTAACTTGAATGAAAAAACGGTTATGTTCGATAAGTCATGTTCCATGCCCAAAACACACCCATTCATCTGGAAGACGATTTCCACTATTGTCGAGAGATCGTGCGCAGGAGTGCCGATCAGCATTCGCTGGGGTCGCTCCTGGTTCCGCGTAAATTGCGGCCCTTCCTTTACGCCATTTTCGCCTTTGCCAAAACGGCCGATGATTTTACCGGTTTGCCTGGGCGCGACGATGCCTCTCGTCTTCGGCTTTTGGATGACTGGTCGCGCCGATTGTTGATTGCTGAATCCGGGGAGCCGGATCATCCCATTTTCCGGGCTTTGGCCCACACCCTTGATGTCACTGCGCTTCCGTCTTCCTACCTTCACGAACTCCTGATTGCTTGTCGCATGAATGTGACCAACAAACGCTACGACAGCATCATCGAGTTGGAGGAATATTGTCGGTACGCTGCCAATCCCATCGGTCGGATCGTCATGCACCTTGCCGATGAAGCCACCCAGGAACCCGGTCAACCCGTGCCCCTTAAAATTCGGCTCTCCGATTTTATATGCACGGCGATGATGCTGACGCACCTCTGGCAAAACCTGGGTCAGGATCCCTGGAGTGGTCGGCCTTTGTATCTTCCCATCGAGGCCATGGATCGGTTTGGCGTGACCGAAGAGATGATCCTGGCTCGAAGGTTTACCCCTATGCTGGGTGATCTGGTGTTGCACCTGGTGGCCGAAACCCGTCAGTTGTTTGATCGTGGCCAACCCTTGCTCGACATGGTCCAGTGGCCCATAAGGTTGGAACTGGCCACCATGCTGGAACAAGGACATGCCATATTGGACAAAATCGAGGAAAATGGGGGTAACACTCTGCGTTCCAAACCACAACTTTCCACATGGACGCGGGCCAACTGTCTTTGGCGTGCCCTCAATCGTTCTTCATCCCCGTCACAGCACCCCTGACCTATCGTGATGCATGTTCAGCAAAGGTGGATGTCATTTCGTGATACAAGTCCACATAGTGACCTACCAATTTTTTTAAAATTTGTCTTTCCAGTACGGGTAGGGAAACATTCTTCATGAGTTGTTCGGTACCTCGTTCCCGGCATTCACCTGCTTTTTCCAGCAGCAGGCGTTGCAGTGGCAGAATGCGGTGGGGATCTTCGGTTATCCATTGACCAAGGAGGGTTTTGTTGAGTCCGGCACGCCGCAGAATGTCGTTGGGAATGGTTACTAGTTGATTGGAGCGAGCGACATCACGGGCCAGATCGCGTAGAATGTGCATCAGATAACAAAAAACGGCCATGTCTCGCACCTTATCGCGATAAAAGGAGAGCGGTTCCGGGGTGTTGAAGCCGTTATTTTGGAAACGGCTGGCCAGGATATAGACAAAAACCGTGGCCGGGGCGACCGTTGCCCCTTCACAGTAGGCCAAAAAATCATCCCAGGTTTCCATGGGTCGTCGCTCGATGTCGGCCTTCATCGAGGCGGCAAGGGCATTCCAGGGCCAATCGCCCAGGTTGGATCGACCGGCGGATTGGTTGAGGGCGACAAAAACCAGGGGCTCATAAGCACCTTCCACATTTTGAAACCTGCCGTCGGCAGCCGCACAGGCTTGCTGCTGCCACAGCTCCACCTGGGCACGTACGACCTTTGCCTGATGGTCATCCTGGCGGGAATGGGCCGAAAACTGCTCATCCACCAAATCGTCAACCAAACGCATGGCGGCATAGGAAGCCAAAAACAGCCTGCCTTTTTCCAGGGGAAACAAACGTGAAACCTGGAACAAGGGGGAACGGTTGTGCGCGGCAATCTCAAGACATCTGGCAAAAGGATCTTTTTCCATTCTCTGACAATACCCCATTTTCTTTTACAAAGTCATCAGTCATCCTCCTGGTGGTTGGTTCGCGGGCATCCTGTCCACGTATCGGAAAAACAAAGTTTGGCAAAAATTATTGCGGGGGTCCGGGGGGGATCATCCCCCCCGGCGGAGGTTTGGAGGCAGCAGCCCACAAGGTTCTTCTTTTGACTTTGATTTTGACTTTGATTTTTATTTTACTGCCCCCCAAGGGGGGTCTAGGGGCGCAGCCCCAGGGTTTTGATTTTGTTTCTTTGCCCGAAGGGCATTATGTTCAATCATGGTTCGACGAATTTGTGTACTCCGTGATTGATGGCCTCGGAGTCGGTGGGAAGGATGTTTTTTTTGTCTGGATTCCAACGGCTACGAAAAAGAAAAAACAGCAATCCCGGAAGGGTTGCCAGGAGCAGGAACAGACGGTTGATCAAAAACACGGTACCGAAGGCAGCCATCAAAGGAGCCGATGACAACCATTGGCACACTTGATCAAAGGCGGCTTCTCCCACGCCGAGTCCTCCGGGGGAGATGGGAAGTATGTTGGCGATCCAGGCCCAGGGGGCAGCCAGAAAAACGTTTTCTATCGGTACGATGGGTATTTCAAGGTTGTGGGCAATCCACAGCATGGAGCAGATTCCCACCAACTGTCCGACGATGGAAACCAGGATGGATGCCACGACCATTTTTTTGCTTGAGTTGAAAAAGATGGCGAATTCGGTCGCCAGTTGAAAAATTCGTTCCAACCGACCGCCAGGGCGGCCTTTCAACCAGTTGGGCCGTTGGTGGGACCGACGCATGAGCCAGAGGATGAACAATGCTGCGGGGGGGCCGCCTACCACCAGAAGAAATGTGGAAAAGGTCAGGAGGGTCAAGGGGGGGGAGGCAAGGATGTGGTCCAGGAGTATCAGCGAAAAAGCCGCTGCGATCAGCAACATGGTATAGAGTCCCAGAAATCGATCCAGGATAACGGTTAGTGCCGCCTGTCCTTTTCGCGCGGCGGGTTGTTTGAGCACAAAGGCAAGGCGCAAGGCGTCGCCGCCGACGCCGCCGGGTATCAAAAGGTTGAAAAAAGAGGTCACGTAAGTCAGATAATGGGCAAATTTGAAGGGGAAGGAGGTCCCTTGTCCCTTCAAAAGAAGATACCATCGCACTGCGGCTGAGGAGATTAAAAACAGGTTGCATCCAATGCCCATCAATACCACCGAGGGGGCCAGAGCTCCTTCCAGGATCAAACCCCAATCCAGTTTGCCCCCCTTGAACATCCAGACCATGACGGCTCCGGCAAGAATCAATTTGAGGGCTGGAAGAATCCAACGGGTAAAGAGTTTATTCATGGTTGGTGAATCTCGATATGGGACGATGTGGACAAAACGAACCGGTCTGGATTGTCACCTTGGGGGCGAGTGGAATGAAATCGATTTTTTTTTAAGATGGATTTAACGAAGGGTTTTCAGCCAGGCAACCAGATCTCTGCGGTTGGCCGAACTGTCCATCCCTTCAAAGGCAAGGGGGTGCTCGACGGTATGCTGAGCCATTTGGACTTGCGGAATGAACAGGGTGGGATTGGTGATGAAACGTTCCAAATTTTCTTCGGTCCATACCAGAGGGGTTTCTTGGATGCGGTTGAGAAAAGGGCCACTGTAGGGGTAGTCCACGGAGCCGGCGGGTCTGCCAACGATTCCCCAAAGGTAGGGGCCTTTTTCAGTTTTTTTGGAGCGGGTCATGTCGTGACAAACATCGCAATTGTTTTTGGCCAATCGTTCACCAATCTGTGTGTCAGCCCGCATCCGGATCCACAATCCGGCAACCATGGCTAACAATGCCAAGCTTATCAACCCCGTGACAATGTGACGCCATTTTTTCACCAGGCCCTCCATCGATTTGAATTGCACTTTCGGTCAACCCGGTTCTCTTCCTTCTGCAAAAATCCGAAGCATGCAGTATGCCACAGGAAAGGGTTGCGACGAAACGGCATTAATAAAAGGTCGTTTGATTTACCGGTGGTCAATGACAAACCGGCCTTTTTCCGGAGTGTCACCATTTTGGACATTGTTTCTGGGTTTTTGCCAGACTGGGGGGGGAATCCAAGCGGGCATGCGCGGTTTCCAGGCGTTTTTTGAGGGTTTCAAGCAGGGGTTTGGTTTCCCGATCTATTTTGGCCATCCATTGTTGTTGGGTGGTCTTGGGTGATCGGGTCGGGGTGGGGGGAATCGAGGTCACCAGAGAGGTTAGTTTTCTTTCAAGCCAACGTTGGATCTCTTTTCCTTCCTGGTCAAGAATGGCGACATGAGCATTTTCATGGGCCAGGATCTCTCTGTAGGGGCAGCCCCCAGGGCGGTAACGTTGGTCGATGAAAACGGGGGTTTCTCCAAAGCCATAATTCAGGGTCAGGGCAGACAAAAAAATGCAGATCTCCTCTGGGTTGCGACGGGATACCATTGTAAATTTTGAAGAAATTTTCCAGTACAATGATGATTTTGTCAAACCTACCGAATGCACTCCTGGTTCTTTTTTGGGCATCATGGCTTCGATGCGTGTCCGCGAGTATTCGTTATTGTAATGGGGCCGGGCCTTTTCAAATAAAACGCGTATGTTCACGTCGGGCGTTTTGGGGGGGCACAAGCCCAGGGCAAAGACGGCTTTTGCTCCGAACAAGGTGTGGAAAAACAAAAGAAGGGTGCACGCTCTAAAGATCACCATCGGGCGGGTAGGGTCCTGTTCAATCCAAAAAAATGTCCAACGGCGGTTCTTCCATCAATGCAATCTGTTCCCGCAAGGCCATAAGGTGGTTTTCCCAGAAACGACCTTCGGCAAACCAGGGAAACGCCAGGGGAAAGGCGGGATCGTTCCAACGTTTGGCGACCCAGGCGGTGTAATGAATCATCCTGAGGGTACGCAGGGGTTCCAACAAGTGCAATTGCTTAAGTTCAAAGTGGTGAAATTGACGATAGCCGGTCAGCAGGGCATGCATCTGAAGGGTTCGTTCTTCCCGGGTTCCCGATAGGCACATCCACAAATCCTGTATCGGTGGCCCCATCCGGGCATCGTCAAAATCGACAAAGCAGGGACCGGCATCGGTCCAGAGCATGTTGCCGCTGTGACAGTCGCCGTGCAGACGAATGGGCCGAAAGGGGCTTGCACGTTCAAACCCTGTGTTGATCATCGGCAAAAGTTCATCGATGAGGTCGCGGTAGTCTTGGGTGTAGTTTGGGGGAATACATCCGCTTTCGAGCAGATATTGGCTGGGGGTGACGCCAAAGGTTTCTACGTCAAGGTGGGGTCGGTGCACAAAGGGTCGCACCGTGGCTGCGGCATGAATGCGCCCGAGAAACCGTCCCAGGCGTTCCAGGATTTCCTGGTTTTCCAGATCGGGGGCGCGTCCCCCCTGTCGTGGGTAGACGGCAAAACGAAAACCCTGGTGGCTGTGCAAGGTTTGGCCGGCCACGGTCAACGGGGCGACGGCGGCAATTTCCAACTCGGCCAGTTCCTGGGAAAAAACATGTTCTTCGATGATGGCGGCATCGGTCCAGCGTTGGGGGCGGTAAAATTTAACCACCACCGGCGGATGATCCTCCAGGCCGATCTGGTAGACGCGGTTTTCGTAGCTGTTGAGTCCCATCAGGTGCCCATCACAGCGCCATCCTACCGATTCCACCGCGTCCAGGATCACTTCGGGCCTGAGATCGTTGTAGGGAATTTCTTGTGCGGTTGCGTTCATATCCCGGATGTTTCCCCCTGTTTTTCTAGTCGGGAATGGCTTCCAAAGCTTCCCACCTTTGGAAAGTTTCGGCCAATGTATGTTCCAGTTGCTGCGATTTTTGTTGTACTTCGGCGACTTCCTGACCCTGGGCATTTTTGTAGAAGGCAGGATCCGCCATGGTTTGGTGCAGGGTCGCCAATTCTTTCTCCAGGGTTTCAATCTGGCCGGGTATGGCCGCAAGCTCTTTTTTTTCGGCAATATTTTTTCGCCGGGGGCGATTTTTTTCGCCGGTTTTTTTCTTTTTTTCGGACAGTCTTTCTTTGCTGGTCTCCTCGGCAGGTGGACGTTGTGTCAGCCAATCGTCGTAGCCACCTACATATTCTTCAATTTTTCCCTGTCCCTCGAAGACCAGGGTGGAGGTGACCACATTGTTGAGGAAGGTGCGGTCATGGGAGACCAAAATCAAGGTGCCGGCGTAGTCGCCCACAACCCCTTCCAGCAGTTCCAGGGTTTCCACATCTAGGTCGTTGGTGGGTTCATCCATGACCAGGAGGTTGGCTGGCTGTAAAAACAGGCGGGCCAGGAGCAGACGGTTGCGTTCGCCGCCCGACAGGGCTTTGACGGGCATACGGGCGCGATCGGGGGCAAAGAGAAAATCTTCCAGATAGCCGATGATATGACGGCTGCGACCGGCGAAGTCCACTTGCTGACGCCCGTTGGCGACGTTGTCGGCCACCGATTTTTCCTCATCCAGGGTGGCGCGCAGTTGGTCAAAATAGGCGACTTCCAGACGTGTCCCCAGATGTATCTGGCCGGTCAGCGGGGTCAGCCGTCCCAAAAGCAGACCCAGGAGGGTGCTTTTGCCGCAACCATTGGGACCGATGATGCCGATGCGGTCTCCGCGTTGAATGACAGTGGAAAAATCTTTTATGTAATGGACGCCATCGTATTGATAGCTGACATTGCGCGCTTCCATGACCAGTTTGCCTGATTTTTCCGCCTCCTCCAGGCGCAGACGTACATTACCCATGCGTTCCCGGCGGACGCGTCTGGTTTCACGCAATTTTTCCAGGGCGCGCACTCGGCCCATGTTTCGGGTGCGTCGGGCTTTGATTCCCTGGCGGATCCAGACCTCCTCGCGTTGCAGTTTTTTGTCGAAAAGGGCTTCCTGTTCCGCCTCGGTTTGAAGTCGCAGTTCCCGCAGCTCGATATATCTGGCGTAATGGCCCGGCCAATCGGTCAACCTGCCACGATCCAGTTCAAAAATGCGGGTGGCGACCTTGTCGGCAAACATGCGGTCATGGGTGACGAAGACCAGACAGCCGGTATAATCGGCGAACATTTTTTCCAATCCGGCAATGGCTGTGATGTCCAGATGGTTGGTGGGTTCGTCCAACAGCAGGATTTCCGGATTGCTTACCAGGGCGCGGGCCATGAGTACCCGTCGTTTCAGACCTCCCGAAAGGGTGGTGAATTCTTTGTCGCTTTCAAGGTTTAGTCGGGAAAGGATGGTTTCCAATCGCACCGAAGGGTTCCATCCCAGGGTGGTTTCGGGAGACGGCGGGTCCGGCGGCCAATCGGTGTTGGATGGGGGATGTTCCAGGGATTGGCGGGGGAGGGGAGCAAAACCGGAGGCAACGACATCGCTGACGGTTCCTGCAAGGCCGGTGGGAATTTCCTGGGTAAGATAACGGATCTGGCTTCCGGGTTGGAGCAAAATTTTGCCACTGTCGAGGGGGAGTTCGCGTGCCAGGACTTTGAGGAGGGTACTTTTTCCCACACCATTTCGTCCCACCAGACAGACCCGATCACCGGCTTCAATGGCAAAGTTGACGCCATCCAGCAGGGCGGGGCCCCCAAGGCTCAGGTGAAGATTTTGGGCTTTGATCCAGGCCATGATTTACCATTGCGGCATAAGGAATAATGACGCCATGTTATCACAAGCTGAGAGATCCTTGCACTTGAGAATCTCGGGACATCATGTCTACGTATCGGAAAAACAAAGTTTGGCAAAAATTAGGTGTCTACTGAGCGCAACTGAAAGTCACTCAATATCAATAAGGGTGGTTGCGATTTAAATTTCCGCCATCCACATATTGCGCAGGATGACGACACGGTCTGGATGGGGCAGGAATTTTTGATGCCGTGGCGGGCGCGCAGGGAAAAACCGGTTGAAGCGCGATCCGATGAGGACATAATCCCAGGGTTTTAACGGCACGCCACGCAAGGCGACCGTTTGTTTCTGGTGCAGGATAAGATTGCCCGAAACCCGGGTGACATGGGCCAATAGACCCTGGAGCTGGTTGATGCTGGGCAACACGTGGGTCGTCATAAGGTTTTTTGCCTGGGCGAAGGCCTCCTGATTTTCGCGTACCCGGGTGCCAAACCAATTGAGATAGCCTTGCTCCTGTCGCAACAGGGCAACGAGTTTCTTCTGATAGATTTCAAGGGCCAAGGCGTCATCCCCCTGGGCCAGGGCCTGGTCAATGGCCTGACCGGCACCAAACAATTGCAGGTGAACCGGTTGCAGCATTTCGAGCAGTTCCCCAAGGACGACATCAGACCGGGCGGCCAGTTGACCCTCTTGGCCCCCAATCAATTGGCCGATGCCCAGCTTAAGGGGATTTTCATCCAGATGGATTGAATTTTTTCGCTCAGTGATCGCCTTGTGGACCCGTGCGGCCCAAGCCAGATTGGCAACTTCCAGGCGATCAATCAGGCTGGGAAGTTTGGGATCCACATCCCGATGGTTGGCGGCAATCTGGTTCAAGGCATAACGCAGGCGCGTCAGTGGACCGTGCATGACCTTCAGGGCTGGGGCCAGGGCAGGAACTTTTTCAACGACATGTTGCCGACCTTCTCCCTCATACCAAGCACTGAAGGCGTCGTCAGCAGAGTCCGTCAACAGCCCCAGGACGCGTTTTTGTTCCGAATCGAGTGCACTCTCCACCCATTTGAGGTGGGGTGGTTTTTCCGTGACCGGGGACAGCGGTTCGGAGGTCGCACGGCTTTCACCGGCAATCCCGTGCAGGCACAACAGCAGCAGGCCAATCAGGAGCGCAAAGAGACCTTTGCGTTGCCTAAACGCCAAAAACCCGCCGCTTTTGTGGCCTGGTTGGCTCACAGATAATGCCTCCTCATGGTTTCATGATTGACCATTGGTGATGGGTCCATGGCGATTACCGACACCCCTTGGAGGTCGTGTGGTGAGGCTAGGATCCTCGGTTGTGAAACCCTGGACAACACATCAATATCCATGGGATTCTCCTTTGGTTCCGGTCTGTTGGATTTTCACGCAACACATGTAAGCAATATTTGTACCGATCATGCGTCAGCCTGGTGTGCCGTGTCGTATTGTGGATTATGTCCATAAACTGTTGTTTTTATTGACGATATTTTTCTCTCTGTTATTGAACTCTTAAGCCGGTTTTTATCAATCCTGTCCCGTTGTGTTTGGTGTAATGGGGAAAGGATTGCCTTTTGGATGTGGTGAACCTTGTCCTGGGCGGCGATGTTTGACTTGCGTTACTGTCAGAGGGCTGTGCTCAGGGGGGTACTCACGGAAATGGTTTGGAGGTTTATTCGGATGCTACGTATCCTTCTTCTTGGAATTTTGCTTTATGTGGGGTACCGCTTGGTGTCTTATTTCTTTTTTAATTCAACGCAAAAGAAAAGCCAGGTGGGTACGGAAACGGGGGGGGGAGATGATGTCCTGGTCTCCTGCTCCAGTTGCAACACCCGTGTTCCCAGGCAACTGATGGTTCAACGTCCCAACGGACTCTATTGCAGTGTGTCTTGTGCCGATTCTTGACGTATCTTTCTCCAGGCACGGTTGCCAGTGGCCGAAGCGATGATCATTGCTGAAAAAACAAGGTGAATTCATGTCGCAACCCAATCCCAAAGTGACCGTGGTGCTGCCTGCTTTCAATGAGGCACAGGCCATTGGGGCTGTCATTCAGGCACTGCGTAAAACTTATCCGGAATGGGAAATTTTGGTGGTGGATGATGGTTCGACGGACCAAACCCGGGAAATTGCCGGTGCTGCGGGGGCCAGGGTGGTGGGTCACCCAAAAAACATGGGCAATGGGGCGGCCGTCAAAACGGGTGCTCGGCATGCGCGGGGTCGGTATCTGGTATTCATGGACGCGGATGGTCAGCACGGGGTTGAGCTTGCAGGGCAACTCATGGAACATCTGGACAAGGGCTATGACATGGTCGTGGGGGCGCGAAGCATGGATACCCATGCCGGCTTGCCACGACGCCTGGGTAACGCCGCACTGAATCGTTTTGCTTCACTGATGACCGGCCAGTCCATTGTCGATTTGACTTCCGGAGTTCGCGCCGTTCACGGGGCCTCCTTTAAACGGTTTCTCTACCTTTTGCCCAACGGCTTTTCCTACCCGACCACCATCACCATGGCTTTTATTCGCTCCGGGTTGTCGGTGGTGTTTCATCCCATTCGGGCCAAGCCGCGTCAAGGGGTGAGCAAAATCAAATTTTTCCGCGACGGTTCCAAGTTTTTAATCATCATCATGAAAGTGGTAACCCTTTATTCGCCCATGCGCATTTTTTTACCCGTGAGCTTGACCTTCTTTTTTACCGCTTTGGGTTGGTATATCCATGTTTATGCTTTAACCGGTCGTTTCACCAATATGCCGGTGCTTTTGTTCACCGTGTCTGTAATGATATTTCTTATAGGTTTGGTTTCCGAGCAGGTGACCGCTTTGCATTTGTCTGTCGCGCAGGTGGGGGTGGAAAATGAAAAACATTCCGGCAACGATGATGGTGAGGCGGATCGATAAAGCCGGCAAGACTGGGGGCTTTGGATAGTTTGGCAAAAATTATTGTGGGGGTCCGGGGGGGATCATCCCCCCCGGCGGAGGTTTGGAGGCAGAGCCTCCAAGGTTCTTCTTTTGACTTTGACTTTGATTTTGACTTTTATTTTTATTTTACTGCCCCCCAAGGGGGGTCTAGGGGCGCAGCCCCAGGGTTTTGATTTTGTTTTTTTGCCCGAAGGGCATTATGTTCGAATCATCTTCGCGGCCCATATTCCCATCACCACGTCGCGCAAGGTTTCTACGATTCTGAAAACAATAGCGGTCATTATGGCCGCTTCCATGCCGATGACAGGTTCCAGATAATAAACCAGCACTCCTTCTCGTATTCCGATGCCACCTGGGACAAAAATAACCAAAAATCCGGCAATGATGGCTGCCGGGGCGGCGATGATCAGCGCGAAAACCAGATCTATTGAAAACGTCGCACCGGTTGCGGCTACGATTTCGGCCAGCAGGATGCTGGTCAGGATCCATTGCCAAAAAGCCAGCCAACACAGACCTGCAAAGGCTTTGGAACACAGATGCGCCGATCCTTGTTCAATGAGGATGAGCAACCGGACCAATGGACCTTTGGCCCATTTTGCCAGGAGATCAAAGCTTTTTTTCCAGGTTGAACATAGAATTAAGATGGTTGCGGCAAGTGCGGGTACCAGCCAGGGAAGATGTTCATGGAACAGGCCTGCCCCCATGATCATGATTGCCGAGGACATGATGGCCAGTTGTTCCAGAGCCGTTGCCGTGGTGATTGCTCCCGCCGTTATTCCCAGGTGGCGGGCGTGCAACCCGCGCCCCACCAATCCCCACAGTTTGCCAGGGACATATTTGGCCACCAGGATGATGCCAACGTGTGCCAAAGCTTGTCTGCGTTCCAACGCCAGAGGGGAAACAATGGCAAGGGATCGACGCCAAAGCGTGGCGGCCAGGGCAATAACCAATCCTTGGAGAAAAAAAGTGGGCAGCAAAAACTCTGGATGATGCAGTGTGAGGGTTTTGTCGGAGTAGGCGAGTGTTATTTTGAGCAGTGCCACTGCCAGGCCAATGACCAACAGGGCCTGGACGAGAATACGGAGCCAAACTTCTGGAGTTGAAAAGGATTCTTTGGGGTTGGTCATGGATTGACGTTCATGGAGGATTGGAGGGGACCAACGCCAACAACCGGGCCAGATGATCGACGATGATACGGCTGGGTTCGGCCTGGGGGAAAGGCAATGTCGTCCATTCCTGTCCGCTATGACGATCGACAAAGGTGTCCACGATATGGCTATCGTATTTGGCGAGCAGGGTATTTTGTTCCAACCCTTCCTGGCGTTCCGTGGCCTGACGCAACAGCAGACAGGGGAGGCCCATATAGGCCGCCTCTTCCTGATTGCTGCCGCCATCGGTCATGATGAATCGGGATCGCCGCAGTAGTTGGATAAATTGGATATAATCGGTGCGATCCATCAAGGTCACTCCTGGAGCGGCATCCAGTTGGGCTTGCCAGGGGCTGGATTGCAGTCTGGCACGGGTGGCCGGATGCAGGACAAAAAACAATCGAATTCGTTTGGAGGTTCGCAGGACGGTTTCCATGACAAACCCAAGGCGATGTTGGTTGGAAAGATTTTCAAATCGATGTACCGAAACAACACCGTAGGGTTCGCAAGGTTGTTTTGATAATACTCCGTCGCTGGGTGAACTCAGGGCCAGACGCAACGTATCGAGCAGGGTATTTTGCTGCGTGTCGATGATGGTCCCACGTTTTTTTTTGCCGAGGTTGTTTGCGGCCCATTCTCCCGGGCAATAAAAGACATCGGCCAGTTGGGAAACTAAAATCCGGGTCAATTCTTCGGGAAAGGGATGGAGCAGATTGAAGGAACGCAATCCCGCCTCGACATGGGCTACCGGGACACCGGCCATTTTGGCCATAATGGCCCCCATCAGGGTGGACAGGGTGTCACCATGAACCAGGACGATTCCGGGTTTGGGTTGCCACAGCCGTTTTCGCATGGAAAATCCGCTTCGCCACAGCAGCAACCCCAGCCAGTGGACCATTTTTAAACGGGTATTGGCCTCCATTCGGGAGACAATTTCCATGTCTGGACGGGGGATGGCAAATACATCAAGGAGGTCTTCCATGGTTTCATGGTGTTGTCCGGTCAGGACCAGATCATAAGGGAGTCGGCGATGTTGCAACTCCAACAGGATCGGTGCCATTTTAATCAACTGGGCTTTGGTGCCCAGGAGGATGCGTATCATGGGGTGGTGACTCCAGAAGTAACCGTTCAGTTCCCCCTCTTTCTGCCGTAAACTATTGTGGGGGTTAAGGGGGGGATCATCCCTTCTGTGCTGCAGTTTGGAGGCAGAACCTCCAAGGTTTTTGCGCTCATTGTTTTGTGACGGCTGGTTGGCTTTTAAGTTGTGCTTCCAGTATATCGATGAGCGAATAATACGGTTTCAGTTTGTTTTTCCGTATCGATCGTATAAGAAAATTTTTTGAAGGCATATCTTCAGCCTTTTTAAGATAAATGCGGGCATCCTCGGGCAGTCCGGCAAGTATAAGCCATTTGATTTGTTCTATGGTGGTATCAAACCGGAGTTCATAATTTTGTGACAGATCGTAGTGCAGCATGGCGTTGTTCAAATCTCCCTTTGCCACATAGATTTGACCAAGTATCAGATGCAGACTGTTTTTAACGACAGGACCACCAAAGGCGGGGTTTTCCAGTAATTTAAGGCATATTTTCAGGATGGGATCCAGCGTCAAACTTTTGCATTTTCCCCCAGTCACCTTGCCAGTGATAAAATCAAGATTGCTGATAATGGTCGCTTTATTGCCGCCCTGTTTACTTGTAACCTCTGCGATGAAGTCATCATCGACGAGATCTGATTTTTCAGGCAAGTTACAGATCAGAGACAATTTTAATACCTGCATGGTGGCATTGTCGGGGTTGGATCTGGAAAATTGATCCATGAGTTCTTCTGCGGTATCAACCATTTGGGCACGAAAAAGAATACCTGCCCAGTTTGATAAAGCACGGGATGAGTCGGGATTCTCCTTCGACCAGAGGAAGGCCTGCCGCACGGGGTCACCCCAAAGGGTGCTTTCTTCACGGCTCATGAAAGCCAGTGAACCCAGGGTGAGGACTCCCAGGAAAGCGGAAAGAATACGAGTTCTGTTGCTTTGCGTCAGGTGATACATCCACTGCATGGCCCAGGCTACGATGAAGGCGAAACCAAATAGGGGCAGGTAATTACGGTGTTCAAAAAAAAGTTCCAGGGGTACAAAGGTGGATTCCATGAGGTGGCCGGCAAAAAACCATAAAACACCGAAGGAAAAAAAACCTGCCCTGCGACGCAGTAGAAGGGCAATCAGTACCAGGGAGATTAAAAAGAGCAGTGCCCAAAGGGTGGACGGGGGATGGAGCAGGCTGCGGGATGGGATATAGTCATCGTGAAATAAACCAAAGCCCTGCAATTTGGGTGCGATGATTTGCCCCATGTATTCGGATACGACGCGGGTTTGGGTCATCAACCTTTCGGGCAGCGAAAAAGTTCGGGATGCGTAATTGTTGATCAATGCGTCCCAACTCAGCATGAAATAGGCGCACATGACCAGCCAGGGTCCATGAAGTTCGAGGAGACGCCATTTTTTTAATTTCTCCGGCCATGGCTGGCTGGCCAGGAGAGTGTTTTCCGTGACCAGCAAAAAAAAGGGCAATAAGGCTCCACTTTCCTTCGACAAAATCGCCAGGATACCGCCAACAGCAATGCCTGAGCCGCATATGAATACCCCTGTGTTTGAGTTGGCGGATGTATTTTGGTCTCTGACCATCCGTTCCCGACCCTTCAGGTAGATCAGCATACCTGCCAGGACAAAAGTGGCTGACAACAGAGTCATGCGCTGAACAACGTAAAAAATCGTGGATATCTGAATGGGGTGCAACAGCCAGATTGTCGGAGCCAGGATGGCGACACTATGGGTTCGGGATGTGGGCCATGCGGCAAGGTGCCCGATTTTCAGGATTAAAAAGTAGAGCAATGCGCCATTGGTCAGGTGAATGGCAAGATTGGCAAATTTAAATTCGTCGGGGTCGTTGGGCCAGGCGGAATGTTGCAAGGCGAAGGTTAACAGGGATACGGGGCGTCCGGCGGGTCCACTCAATCCCGAGAACATGAATTCCAACCAGTCATAGAATCCTGCGTTCTCCTTCAGTGAATTCAAACCTTTCAGGTTGATCATGTCGTCCAAAATGAAAATACCGGACAAACCAGGCCAACACAGGACCAGGACCAATGACAATACCAGGCCGAGGATGAAAATGGGACGCAGGCGGAGCGGCGAGGTATTCATGGGCATGACCAGGCTGGAGTGAATCAAACGTGTCGTCATTGAGTTTCCCATCCTTGTGTGCCGTTGAACATGATGCCCTGCGGGAAAAAAAACCTTGTGGGCTGTCGCCTTCAAACCTCCACCGGGGGGGATGATCCCCCATATGCGCTAACATTGTTATTGGTAAAAATTTTTGCGGGGGTCCGGGGGGGATCATCCCCCCCGATTTTGACTTTGATTTTGATTTTACTGCCCCCCAAGGGGGGTCTAGGGGCGCAGCCCCAGGGTTTTGATTTTGTTTCTTTGCCCGAAGGGCATCATGTTTAAAAGTCTATGTTAGCGCATATGGGATGATCCCCCCCAAAAACTCCCGCAATAACGTTTCGCTTCCACTACCCCTGATCCCAACGATATTGTTCCACAACCCGTATTAATGCCCCGCCAATTTCTTTCGGTCACCCTCATTGGCAAATACAACCCGACCGTCTTGTACCATGCCCATAACCGCATGCTCCTGACGAAAAGCTTCATGAGTCTGTACATCTGCGGGGTTCCAGGGTTGGTAAGGATGTTTCCAAGAAGCAATAACACCGGCCACCGGTTCCTTGAGATTTTCCAAAGCCTTCTTGATCTTGCGACTATCCGTGCTCTGTGCCTGACGCACGGCGGCGACAAAGATTTGCACCGCATCGTAACCTTGGGCGGCTGAAACCGGCGAAGGAATGCGTGCAACATTATAGAGTTTATGGTAACTTTCAATAAATTGCGCCGCCTTGGGAGTAAAAGGCTCCTCAATGAATGTTTGCGGCATCAAGGAACCATTGCCATTTTTTCCGGCGTTTTCGATAAAATTGGACATGGAAAGGGGCCAACCACCGATCAAAGGAACTTTCATTCCCATTTTGGCCATGCCATTGGCTACAGCCGCCAACTCGGGACCAATACCCCAGATCAGAATGGCTTGTGCGGAACTGGTTTTGGCACGCATAAGTTGGGCCGTCATATCTTTGTCGCCGATGTTAAACTTTTCGGTGGCGACTATTTCCAATTTGTTGCCCTGTTTTTTAACCTGCTCCAACAGGTCGTCCCGACCAGAAACACCATAATTGGTAGCGTCATGGAAAAGAGCGACTTTGGTAAAATTTCGCCGAATGGCCTCTTCCACGACCATGGCGGTCTGAATACCATCATGGGCGGCAAATCGGAAAATGGACAAATCAGTGACCCCGGCCTTGCTCCACTGGGTCATGGAAGCCGATCCCGCTGCCGGTGTAATGATTTTGGTGATGCCTTTTTCCTGCAGATATTTGTCACCGGCAAGGACAACGCCGGTGTTGACCGTGCCGATAACCCCCGACAAATCATCCATGGAGGCAAGCTCTTGGCCAATTAACGCCCCCCGCTCGTTTTTGGCTTCGTCGTCCCTTTCGAGGACATCGATGACAAGTTTTTTGTCGGCTACGGAGACGCCGCCAGCCTGATTGATTTCATGGATTGCCAGTTTGGCTCCATCGCGCATGGACGTACCCATGGGGGCGGAACCCCCAGAGAAAGGACCGGTGATGGCAATTTTGAGGGTATCCGCTGCCCAGGCCGGCGTCGCAGCCAGACAAAGCACCAGGGTGGCAAGCAATTTGTTTTTCATGAGATGCTAACCCATAACAGAAGTTAAAGAAAGACGGTAAACTACCGTCCACCTCGAAACAGACGGAATATGATGCCCTGTGGGCAAAAGTCAAAGTCAAAAACAGTGAAGGGAGCTTTTTGTCCAAAGGACCAAAAAAAGAACATAATGCCCTTCGGGCAAAAAAACAAAATCAAAACCCTGGGGCTGCGCCCCTAGACCCCCCTTGGGGGGCAGTAAAATAAAAATCAAAGTCAAAGTCAAAATCAAAGTCAAAGTCAAAAGAAGAACCTTGGAGGCTCTGCCTCCAAACCTCCGCCGGGGGGGATGATCCGTAGAGTAGAGCACAGGCGCGGTGTCTTTCAACCCGTTTCCAGCACCCCCTCA
>JACSDG010000223.1 GCA_015660855.1 Magnetococcales bacterium | reverse complement strand
AGCTTTTTATTTAAAGTCAAAAACAAATTCAAAAGCAAAACCCTGGGGGCAATCCCCCAGACCCCTTTTTTCTTTTAATAATTTTATTGAATGCCAACATGCCCTACAAAACGGAAAAATGTAAAATTTTTCTGGCCTTTTCAAATATTGCGTGTTACAGGTGGGTGAGGGGAGTAGGGGACGCAGACGTCGGTTTTGCCTGCGGTGGTTGCTTATGGCAACACTGAGGGCGTTTATAGGGAGCCACGACAGAGATGAACTTGATTTTACGATTACGATCCGCCTTTCGTGCGTTGTCGCTGACAGTGCCATCCGCAGAGGCCGTTAAGGCAAGAGAGAAACAGTATACGCACAATCTGGTTGCTAGGTATGGGAAAGGAAATGTCAACCTGCAAATGGGGAGGTTTATTACCGAATCGGATGCGTTGGAGTTGAAACGCCAGGCTTTGGAAATCAAATTGTAATGACTTTTGATGAAGAAAGCGTTGCAGAGGTACGCAAGCTTTTTGACAAAGCCGAGACCATCATCAAGCAGATAGAGTCTCTCGAAAATGATGCCCTCCCAGTTCCACCAGTAAATCAGTTGCGGTATGCGGGGCGGCATATTCTAAACGCCCTGAGTGGGAAACAAAGTCAGGAGCAGGGGTGGTACGATGCCAGAAAACACTGTCTTCGGGCTGTTTATGATGGAGCCCAGATCGGGCTGTCTTTTTTTCTGCGAAAGATAAAAGATTTCGAGAATGACTATAGGGCTGTTACTGTTGTTGATGTTCTTCCCGATTTTCCCAACATCATCAAAGAAGCACGGAAGGCACAGGATTTGCTTGCCAATGTCGATTCTGACATGAAAGAAAGGCTTGCCGAGGATTGCTTGATATGTTTTGAATCCTTAAGGAATAGTGTCGATTCCATGGATCTGGCCAGAGTCGAATTGAACAAAAAAGTTGACCGGCAACGCAGGACGGATAGGATGGTTATTTGGGGGCTGATATTCGCGGCGGCAAGCGTATTGTTGACTGCTGTTCAACTTTTTAAATGAGATGCTGGTCGCAGTCATAAAGGCACCATTGTTCATCCTTTTTGGGCCTTCCCATGAGTCGAACATTAAAACGTCGGCAAAAAAAAAAGACGGTCAACAAAAACAAACTCAGCCTTGCCTTGGAAGAACACCAAAAGGGAAGGTTTGCCACAGCCGAAGCCCTCTATCTGGAACTGCTACGGGACAGCCCCGACGATGCCCAGGTTTTACACCTGCTGGGCCTGCTCGCCAGCGCATCTGGTGACAGTGGCAAGGCCATAAGGTGGATTTCCCAAGCCATCAGCATCCAACCCGCGTTTCCTGAAGCACTCAATAATATGGGTCATGCCCTGCTGGAACAGGGGCGGTTCGCTGAATCGGTCACCTTCTACCAAAAAGCCATCGCTCTGAAACCGGACTTTGTAGAAGCCCACTACAATCTGGGCAATGTGTTCAAAATGATGGGCCATCCGGATCAAGCCCTGGCCTGCTATCGCAACACCCTGCACATTCGTCCCGATTTTGCCGATGCCCACCTTAATATGGGAACTGTGTTCCATGCCAGAGGCGTCCTGGCCGAAGCCATGAACGCCTATCAACAGGCCTTGGCCCTCCGTCCCGATTATCCCGAAGCCCTGGTCAATGTGGGCCTGATTTTTCAATCCCAAGGCCAATTTTTACCAGCCATCGAAAAATATCAACAGGCTCTGGCCCTCCGCCCCAACTACTCGGAAGCCCTGTCCCGATGGGGAATTGCGCTGCAAGATATGGGTAATCTTGCCGGTGCTATCGAAAAATATGGGCAGGCCCTTGAAATTCGTCCCCAATATCCGGAGGCACTGTCTCACCTTGGCAGTGCCCTCCTGGGCCTGGATCGATTGACAGAAGCCACGGAAAAACTCCATCAAGCCTTGACTCTCCGCCCGCGTCTTCCGGAAGCGTTGTCCAATCTGGGCAGTACATTACACAAACAAGGAAAGTTAACGGAAGCTTTAGTTCAATTTCACAAGGCCAAAACAGCCGATCCCCACTTTGCCGAAGCCCATTTTGGTGAGAGTTTGACGCGGTTGCTCTTGGGAGATTACCCGACCGGGTGGAATCTTTACGAATGGCGTTGGCGGACCAAGGGGTTTCGCTCCCACGAACACAGCCAACCGTTATGGGACGGATCGCCCTTGCATGGCCAAACCATTTTGCTCCACTGCGAACAAGGGATTGGTGACAACGTACATTTTGTCCGATTCATTCCCCAGGTCAAAGAAAAAGGGGCCAGAATTGTTGTGTTGTGTCCCCCGACCTTACAACGTCTTTTTTCCCGTATGGATGCCATTGATGTTCTGGTCACCCATGCACAACAAATTCCCCTCTGCGATTGTCAGGCTCCCTTGATGAGTCTGGCCGGTCTGCTCGACATCACCCTGGAGACCATTCCCGCATCCATACCTTATCTCGTGGCCGCCCCCACGGACATAGAAAAATTTAAGCAAAAATTTAAACCTTACCCGGAGTTGAAAATAGGATTGGTCTGGCGTGGTAATCCCAACTATAAAAATGATCACACCCGTTCCATGACTGTCGCCATGATGGCCCAGGTGCAAAAAGTATCCGGTTGTTTGTTCGTGGGGTTACAGAAGGATGTCACCAACGATGAGCTTGCCGTGCTTGCCCAATCGCAAAGATTTATCGATTTAAGTCAGGATCTCAACGATTTTGCCGACACCGCCGCCGCACTGACCTGCCTTGATCTTGTGATCAGCGTGGACACTGCGGTCATGCATGTCGCCGGGGCCATGGGGTGCCCAACCTGGGGGTTGTTGTCCCATGTCCCCGATTGGCGTTGGCTGGTCGCCAGATCCGACAGCCCCTGGTATCCCACAGTGAAACTGTTCCGGCAAACTACCCCGCAATCCTGGCAGGAGGTCATTGACGACGTAATACACCGGTTGGGACATGATGCCCTGCGGGCACAAAGTCAAAACCTTGGGGGCTTCGCCCCCAACCCCCCATAGGCAATGAAGCTTTTTGTTTTGAGTCAAAAACAAAACCTTGGAGGCTCTGCCTCCAAACCTCCGCCGGGGGGGATGATCCGTAGAGTAGAGCACAGGCGCGGTGTCTTTCAACCCGTTTCCAGCACCCCCT
>JACSDG010000222.1 GCA_015660855.1 Magnetococcales bacterium | reverse complement strand
TTCGATGAGGGGGTGCTGGAAACGGGTTGAAAGACACCGCGCCTGTGCTCTACTCTACGGATCATCCCCCCCGGCGGAGGTTTGGAGGCAGCAGCCCACCAAGGTTTTGGTTTTGAATTAAAACAAAAAAGCTTTATTGCCTATGGGGGTTTGGGGGCGAAGCCCCCAAGGTTTTGGTTTTTGCCCGAAGGGCATCATGGCTGTTGGGGGAATGGGACAAAATTCAGGAGGGTTGCATGCCTCGTATCACTTTTTTTCCGATGAACCAAACTGTGGAGGTCGAGGCTGGGACGACGGTTCTTGAGGCGGCCCATGCGCATGGTATTGCCCTGGAAGGGGCGTGCGAGGGGTCGCTTGCCTGCTCTACATGTCATGTCATTGTGGGAAAGGCGTGGTACCACCGCGCTCAACCTGCCTCGGAGGATGAGGAAGACATGCTGGATCGTGCGTTTGGCTTGACCCCTACCAGTCGCTTGGGTTGTCAGTTGCAGGTTACCGAGGCGTTGGACGGGATGGAGGTGACGATTCCCGAATATTCGGTCAACATCAGCGTGGATAAAAAAGGGGGCAGAGGATGAAATGGACCGATGTTCGTGAGATAGGCATAGCCTTGGCGGATTCCAGACCCTACGCCGACCCGATGACGGTCCGCTTTACCGACCTGATGCGGTGGGTGATGGAATTACCGGGTTTTGCGGATGATGCCAACCGTTGCAACGAAAAAATTCTTGAGGCGATCCAGAAGGTTTGGCTGGAGGAACGGGATTGAGTTATTGGCTTAATAATGTAAACAGGGATTTGCAAATCAATCGCGTCTATTAACGCGTTTGGCGTAGACCTTGGCATATTTTAAAAAACTGTTGAAGGTTCCCAGGGAGATATGGATCAAGCCGGGGAGACCATCGAGGAAACCCAGGCGAAAAAAATAAAATCGGATGAAGCGGACCAGGGGACTCAAAAGGATGCGGGATGCGTGAAAGGGGCGGCCCGATTGGTGTATCTGCTCGGCCTGGAGGGATGTGTAAAGGTTTTGTTTGGTGAGATAATCGGCCAGGGATTGTTCTGATTCGTGGTACAAGTCGCCCGAAAGCTGCCCGATGGGTTCTTTGGTATGCACTTTTTCGTGAATGGGATCTTCTGACCAGGAAGCGAAGTTACGCTGGAACAGACGCAGACTCAAATCGGGATAACCTTCGCCGTGGGCCAGCCAGCGACCAAGAAACCGGTTGCGGCGGGGGAAACGGTAGGCTTTGTAACCGGGGTTTTTCAAGGTTTCCAAGATACTGGCGCGTAGTTGGTCGCTGACACGCTCATCGGCGTCCAGGCACAAGACCCAGTCATGGGCCGCCTGGGAGACGGCGAAATGTTTTTGGGGACCGTAACCCAGCCAGGGTTGATAGAGAGTCCTGGCGTTGTGCTTCCAGGCTATTTCCAGGGTGTTATCCTCGCTGCCGCTATCAATGAGCACAATTTCATCGGCGAAATCGACGCTTTCCAGGCACGGCTCCAGGACGGTTCCCGCATTTCTGGTAATGAGGACGACGGAAAGGGGAACGCGGTTCATTTCAGGGTCTCCAACCATCGTTCGACCTGTACCGGGGTGATGGCTTCCATGCACGGTGGGGGGACGGCTTGTTTGTTCAAGGGGCAGATTTTTTTCTGGCAGGGGGCCTGGGGGCAGGAACCCCGATGATGATGGTGGCTTGGGCAGAGGGTTCCCACCAGGGCGGGATCGGTGGGGCCATAGAGGCAGATGCCGGGGGTTTCCAGGGCTGCGGCCAGATGGGCCGGTCCGGTATCCACCGTCACCACCCCACGCGCTGCCGCGAGGATGTTGGCCAGTTGTTCCAGGTTGGTGGAACCCAACACCCTGGCCGAGTGTGGGGCGGTGGCGGCGATAGCTTCTGCCCTTTTTTTCTCGGCGGCGTTACCCCAGGGCAACCAGATGGGCAGCCTTCGATCCAGTTTGCCGGCCAACTGTTGCCAGTGTTTTTCCGGCCAATGCTTGCTGGGACAGGTGGTCCCGTGGATAAAAACCAGATAATCGCGGGTAGGGGGCGGGGTCCATCGGGGGCCTAGTCCATAATCGGGTGGATCGGTGGGAAGGGGATAGCCAAACACGCAGGCGAAAAGTTGGCGCAGGCGGTTTACGGCGTGTTGGTTGCGGGCGATCGGCAAGGTGCGGTGGTAACACAGGGAGGCCAAGGGTTCACGGGCACTCTGAAGATCCAAACCCCATACATGGCCTCGGGCCAGACGGGCAGGGATGGCACTTTTGAGCAGCCCCTGGGCATCGATAATGGCGTTGTAGGATACCAGACGCAATTCCTTGAGAAACTGTTGTGGTTCACCCTGGGACCAGGCTTGGCGGAATTGTTTGCGCCAGCGGCGCCAGGGAAAAGGGATGACCCGTTCCACCGCCGGATGCCAGGAAGGAATCTCGGCGAAGTTTTCCTCGACCAGCCAGTGGAACCGGAGACCTTGAATATGGCGGGCGGCGTCGGTGATGGCGGGCAGGGTGTGCAACACATCTCCCAGGGAAGAGGTTTTGACGATGAGCACTTTCATGGGTCAGGTCCGATGGGAGGCACAGGGGTTGGTTGGCAGAGTGGATGAGGATGACAGGAGTTCATGCAGCAGGTCAATGACCATGGCTGGGGTGATTTCTTCCAGGCAGGGGGTATGGGCATGGCGGGGGCATTGACGCTGGAAGCATGGGGCGCAAGGCAGGTTGCGGGTGAGAATATGGGCGTGCCGGGACAGGGGCGGGGTATGTTTGGGGTCGGAGGAGCCGAAGAGGGCGATGAGGGGGCGGTCGAGGGCGGCGGCGACGTGCATGAGGCCGGAATCGTTGGTGACGACGGCCTGGACGAAGGAGAGCAGATCGACGCATTCGTCCAGGGTGGTGGCACCGGCCAGGTTGAGGGCAGGGCCGCCGGCGGCGGTACGGATGGCCTCGCCCAGTGGGTGTTCCTTGGCGGAACCCAGGGCGATGACGCGCCAACCTTTTTCGGTGCACCGGGCGGCGAGGGTTTGAAAATGATGTATGGGCCAGCGTTTGGCGGGACCGTATTCGGCTCCGGGACACAAGGCGATGTTGGGGTGGCCATCGAGGGGGATCCCCAGGCCGCGAAAGGTGGCGCAGACCCGATGGGGGAGGTGGGTCAG
>JACSDG010000089.1 GCA_015660855.1 Magnetococcales bacterium | reverse complement strand
GCAGCAGGCGTTTCAAGGCCCAGTCAAAGCTGATCAACCGCCGTTGTTTCACTTTTGTCAGTCCTCCTTGAAACCCGATCAACCTTCAACTTTGAAAAGCTGCGCATTTATCAGAAATCCAGGATAGCCTTTTTGCCATGAGAAACAAGTCGAATTTCGAGGAGGGACACCTGAAATTATCGGTTTTTTGTTTGGATCAACCCGGTCCCGACAGCCTGTAACAAGGGAGAAAAATCTTCCAGTTTGTGACCGACCAAATTGTTTAAATTAATCTGCGCCTCGATGACTTCCTCCATGGAAAGTTGAAAATGTCCCAGGCAGGATTTTCCAACTTGTGACCAAAGATCCGACTGGATGGCAAAAATCTCAGGCACCGTCATCACCCTTTTCATGGAACCCAGCTGACTCAAACCCTCAGACAGAATGTCCGAGGAAGTTTCCATGCTCAGATTGACCACCTTTTCTACCGCAGTGTTGGCAATCCTCTGTGCGTCAGACACAGAATGCCGGAAAGAAAAATAAGCGTTTGACAGACGTTTGGCTACTTGCAACACCATGACGATTCTCCCGTTTCGCCCGTATGGATACCCGACACAACCCCTGATGCTATTATGTTGCATAGCAGCATACGCGTCCGGTTAACGTGAATCAACCTTATTCCGAGGGGGAATGTTTTTTTTGTTTTTTTCTGTGCCAGGACAGGTCGGGCAGGGTTTAAGGATCTATCTTTGGTCCCCAGTGGTTGGGGAATTGCCGACAATGGCGAAGGGATGACCTTCCTTGAAAGCCTTTTCCAGGGCCATGCGCGCACCGGCCAACAAGACCTCCGCCTTTTCTCCGGCACCGGGAAATACGGCAATCCCCATGTGAATGCCCAGGATGATTTCCCGGTCGCTGCCAAGCCGGTAGGGTTGAGTCAGAGAGTGATGCAGGCGATGAACAATGGCGAGAATCTGTTCGTCGTCGCCGCATTCCGGGGCAAAAGCTACAAATTCGTTTTTCTGCACACGAAACGCCAGATCTTCACCACGCATTTGCTTGCGTAAACGGTCCGCCAGCACGCTGACCACCAGGTTGTACGACTCCAATTCCAAATCTTTCAGATGTTTTTCAATCCGATCCGGCACAATGAAGATGACTGCGACGGGTCGCTGTTTGCGCTTGCATGCCCCCAGGGTCAACCTTAAAAACTCATCCAGCATGAGCTGGTTACCCAAAGTGGTGATCGGATCCTTGAGGGCGAATCCCTCCAGAAGGTTTTTGGTGTTAACCAGATGGGATACATGGGCATACAATTTGATAGAGGCCGCCTCCATGGCTTTTTCCAGCATGACCATCTCGTTACCCTGTTCGTCTGGATTGAGATAGAGTGCTTCCTCTTCATGAGAACAAGCACTTACCATGGTGGCCGCTTTTTCACGCAACCGCCGCAAAGGGCGCAATAACACCCGTTCCATGACAATTCCCAATCCGATCAGGAGCACGATGATGGCAAGAAAAGAGCCGATCAGGCGTTGCCGGCTGTTGGTCAACACCTGACGTATTTCATCCAGCGCAACCGGCACCACCAGACTGAAGGTTTGATCGAGAAAGGCGATGGGGGTGTAGTAAAGGTTGGTGGGCAGGCTGCTGTCGAAAACCATGCGTGGTTTACCTTCATGAATGGCCAGCGCGGCAACCCGCTGTTGAAAACCCATACTGGCCAGGGAATCTGTGGCCCCGGCGGCAATGCTTTTTGGATCGGCGAGGACAAAGGGAGGGTTGGGATTTTCATGCAAAAGTTGGGTCACGACCTTGCGAAGATCCTGACCGAAAACCAGGGTCAAGGCACCATGGTGGGCGTCTGCTTTGACCGGGACGAAAAACATGATCTGCCAGCTGCCGGATAACTGCCCGAGGTGCCAGACGGTCTGGCCCTGGTTGGTCTGGGATCGCATCGGATCGGCAAGATCGGATGGCTGGATCGTAAAATCGGCGGGCATGCGCTGAATCACCTGATTGGACTCATCCAGGAGCAATACAAAATCCACTCCCCACAGGTGAAAAAACTCACTCAATTGTTTCCATATGGCATCGGCGGTGTCGTCCTCCCGGTTACCCACCAGTCGGGCATCGTCTCCAGCATCCTGGGCCCAACGGGCGTTGTCCAACCAAATATCCTTGAACCTTTCCAGTCGCTGTACCTTGCCTTCCAGGGTTTTCAAGATGCTCCCACCAACGTGTTGCGCCTGACGTTCCATGCGTTCCCGCAGCACATCTTCGAGAATGGCAAAGTTGATGGCATAACCCACCACCAGCGTCGCGCTGATGGACAGCAACAGAAAAAAAATAACGGGATAGATCAAACTGTGTTTACGCCACATCGCCAAATATCCTCGTGAAGTCCATCAATGCGGTTGCGGAGGTTTTTTTTCCGACTTTGTCTCCCCTTCCTTGACGGCAGGTGCCGGGACTGCAACGGGTTTTACGACGGTCAAGCCCAGCATCATCCATGCCTGCATTCCGTCCCGATACCACCGCAGTTTGTGGGGTGGGTAACCCAACAGCAACAGAGAGCGCATGGACGTGGGAGATTGGCCACACCAATTTCCATTGCAATAAAACACCAAGGTTTTTGCATGCTCAAAATTAAGCATGTCATCCTCGCTGACCACGCCAAACTGCATTTGCAGAATGTCTATCAACGTAGCCTTGTCGGTGTGCTTGTGGTGCAATTTGGTCCAGGGAATGGAAATAGCACCGGGGATCATTCCCTTGGAGAGCCAATCATCCGTTCTGGAGTCGATGAGCAGAATGGTATCATCTTTTTTGGAGATACGTTTGATGGTATCGATCACTTCCAGTTCGGCGATGGTTTCCACCCCTGGACTGAGGGTCATGGGCTGGATGCAGAAGGGAGGGCATTTGCGCGATGTGAAGGAAAAATCAAAATCGATGACATTTTCCGTGTCTTGATTTCTTTGCAAACGAACATCTTTACCGTTGTGGATTTGCGGAAGATCGAGAAAGGGAAGGTTGGCGGTGATTTTGACGGGGAAGGGATCGGACTCTTCAGCACGGGCCAGGGGAATGAGCAGGAGCAGCCCACACACCAAGGACAACCAACCTGCACGCCACGGCGACTTGTGTAGGGCGAACGGCCTGCACCTGTTACAGGTGTTTTGGTTATGGAAGGTCATGTTTTTTCCCGTATCATCCCGCAATCTCCCGACTAAAAATCACTCGCGGCGGCATCTCCATGGAAGGACAGCTCCGGTCATATTGGTTTTATTCTCACGGAAAAATCAAGGGAATAATTCAAGTTCAGACTATGTGCGTTTAAATTTATTTTTGCTGCGATAGGCTGTGAGAAACAGGACCAGACCAGCATAGGCATAGGGTTCGCCGTTATCGTGAGAGGCGGCCATAATAAAGTGCAACGCGACCATCAGGTTGATTGGGAAGACCGTTTGGTGCAACCGTTTCCAATTTTTTTGCCCCATCTGTCGGCGCACGGGGTAAAGGGAGGTCACCGACAACGCTACCAGGAGCACAAATGCGGCCAATCCCAGATAGATGAAGGGTCGCTTATGCATGTCGGTCAGCATGTCACTCCATTGAAGGACCCACTCCAGCCATACATAGGTCATGACGTGAAGGATGGCGTAGAAGAAGGCGTAAAGGCCGATCATGCGCGAATAACGCAGCAAGGATCGACGACCGGCCAATTCGCTTAAGGGGCGCCATGCCAGGGAAATCAGCAGAAAGTTGAAGGCCCAGTCCCCCAGATAACGATTGATGAATCCCACGGGCATTTGTCCCAGGGAGCTACCGGGGGAATAGCCGGTGATCAACACCCTGCCCACCAACCAAGTGACAGGGAGCAGGCAAAACATGAACAGCAAAGGTTTCATGTCCAGGCGATGGTGTTTGATCAGGGTGTGGTCGGCATGTTCGTCGATGCGGTTACCCACCATCCACAGGGCGTACATGGTGATGAACAGGTAGCCTGATCCCATGAGGGTGAACGGTGCTTGTGGCCCCACGGCGTCAAAATAATAGCCGCCACTCTGAACCAGAAGGATGACACCGATGCCGCTGACGAGTTGAAACATGCGTTGTACCGGTCCCAGCAGTGGCAGTGGGGTCAGCTCGGCGGCGAGTGTGCGGGAGGCCAGCAGACAACCGGCATGGCCGACGCCGATCATCACCAGGGGCCCCAGGACGGGTCCATTGAACGGATCGTTGATACGCGACAGCAGCAGAAAACCCATGGCACCGACGGAAAGACTGACCCCCAAGGCGGAAATGCGGCTGGATCGCGCCATGAAGGTGCGCCAAAAGGGGATGGAGGCCAGCAAGGACAAGCCTGTGAGCAACAATAACCAGCCGGCATGGGCTACCGCCTGACCACGGGAAATGCCCACCAGATCGGCGAAAGAGATGCACCAAAGGGAAAAAAACAGGTTGACGGCGATAAAATCGGCCCGCACAAAAAAAATGGTGGCCAGGGATAATTGCAGGCGGACATCGCCAGCGATGACATCCACAACTTTGCCAAATCCGGCTTCTGCGGTTATTTCCACGGGATCGGGCTGAATGGGGCGTAAAAGGCGCAAAACCATGCCCGCAGCCGCCATGGCGGCCAGCATGGGTACCATCATGGCGAGAAACAGTTTGGTTTCTGTCAAAGGTATTTGCAATAAAATCCCACACACTAAAACGGCTCCCACGACCGTCATGACCGTCATGGCCGACCACAGGTTGGTGGTGTGGTGTCGGGGGAAGCGTTCCGAAATCAGCGAGGCCAACTGCCACTGGGCCATTTCTGTACCGTAGGATACCAGGGTGCGGCTGAGATAGTAGAACAACAATCCACCCAAACCGATCCCTGCGCCGAAAAGATGGCTGAAGGGGGCCAGGATGGAACCGACGCAGGCGACGAGAAACGCCGACAGCAAAGCTTTTATTTTGGTTGATTGGGTGATGGGTTCCAGGGTGATGGTCAGGGCCAAGCCAACCAGCTGGGTCATCACCAGAAGGTGGGCGTTGATGGTGCCGGATTGTTCAAAGGCGATGCCGAAATATTCGTCCAGAAACAGGGGTTGCAGTCCGACGGTGACGGCCATCACCAGGGATCCAAGGGCACTGGCCAGATAGAGAATATCAGGTTTTTCGGCGGGGAGGGTATTTTTAAGGGTGGTCATTATTCCAACTCGGCTTCTTCTTCGTTGTGATGCCTGGTGGCTGGATTCCACAACCCTTCCATGTGCGAGTTGCGCAATGGGCAATACTGGCCGTTGACCGATAAATTTTGGCCATAGCGCAGAGTGTTGGTGCCGCCCAACTCTCTGAAGGCGGTTCCTTTGACATACAATCCATAAGACACGTTACATTTGGTGGATTTCAGGTACCATTCCGGGGCCAGGTTGTACCATGAGGGTTGGTTGATACCATCGTTGATGAGAATATTGATGTTGTTGCGACCTAAGCTTAAATTTTTGCCTGCAACGGCCAATATTTTGCCCTGAAAGCGAATGGGCCGGAACTTTTCATGCCACTCATTATCCCTGACTGCGGGGGGCGAGGGCAGGGGAGGGAGAGGGGGCACAATGGCGACGGGTATGCCCTGGGCGACAGCGTTTTGTTGGGGTTGGGTTCTGGTGGGTATGTTTTTTCTGGCCAGGATGCGGTGGCACCTGGAGCAGGCTTGGCTTTCGCGACCGTCCCGATGCGGGGAAATGGCTCCGCTGGGTATGGGGACGAAGGGAATGGCCAAGTCTCTTTGAGGATTGATGATCTGGTGACAGCTGGAACAAGCCCTGCCGAAGCGATCACTCACATGCGGAGAGGGGGCACCTGCCGCGATGGGGGGGGCATAGTTATAGCCGGGATCCTTCCAAGGATCGACATCGAACACCGCCATGAGAAACAGCCCGGTGCCCAACATCAAACCTGTGGCCATGATCCACATGCCAAACTTCATGTGTCCGCCCATAGGTCTGAACCGGATCGACAAAGCGAAAAGTGGAACAAAGAGCAGCCCGCCCCGACACCTGGATTCCAGGATTGAAATAAGATCTCTGATCCCAATCGGGCAGGGTACAGTGTCCGCATTCCTGAGTGCAAGGTCAATGACACCCCGTGATGTTATTAACTCGGGAAATCGTCTATTCCTCGTTAACCTTCCAGGTCGTGTATTTTACATCCTTGGAGCGATGTGGCGGATTTCGGGCCGGGTATTAAGGGAGGAAGTTTGTGTGGGTGCATTGGAACCCGCCGAGAAAAAAAGGGCGGTTTGGGGATCGTATTGCATGGAAATAATTGTGACAACATCGCTGAAAGGTACCACGGTCATGGGGGAAAAGACACCTTTGAGGGTACTGTTGCCTTTCGTCGAGGACTGCAACCACATGTAGACGGTATTGATGGGGGTGATGACCGCTTTGAATTTGTAGATGACCGCCGCAGCCGAGGTGACGTTGCCAGTGACATCGATACCGTTGACGTTGGCAGCTTGGTAAAGCCCGATGGTCATCATTTGGGTGGCGGTCTGGTAGTCGTTGACCACGGTGAAGGCGTTGGCATCATTGCCCTGGGATTGGATCGCAAGGGTTCCAGCGGGGGTCAGATCGTAAATGCGGCCCGGGACCGCCGGAATGCCGGTGCTGGCCATTTTGGTCACGGCGGTGCCCGCATCGATTTGATTTTTTGAGGCATAAATACCGTATTGCTCTGTCCAGGTCACCGAATTGGCTTCCATGGGCCGGATGACCTGCCAGACGGCACTGGGGGTGTTGGCGTCGCCCTTGATTGCCTTGGCGATGATCAGGTTGGTGCCTGTCTGGTAGAATAATTGGATATCGGAAGAGGTAAAGTTGATGTTCAATGTAAAGTTTTGCATATCATACTTTTCCAGATTTTGCCAAACTTTGCCAAACCTGGCCAAACTTTGTTGGTCCGATACGTTGAAGACAGGAGCGGGGGAACTTTTCCCGCTCCTGTCGGTTACGTTTGAAGCTCTACAGCTGTGGCAGAAGATGATGGACCATGGCCTGGGGTTGTTCCATGCTGGAGAGCAGCATCGTATTGTTTCCCTGTGCCGTGATAAAAGTTCCATCCGAAGGGTTGTATTGCATAGATGCGGTGTTGACGCCGCCGCCGAATGTCACCTGGGTCATTGTTGAAGTAACATTGGTGATGACGGTGTTACTTCTCACCTGAGACTGCATCCACATGTAGATGGTGGTAAAGGGGGTGATGACAGCCTGGTAGGAGTAAATGACCGGAGCGGCCGAGAGGGCGTTGCCGAGGATGGCGGAGCCGTTCACGTTGGCATTCTGATAAAGCCCGACGGTCATGAAGGTGCCTGGTGCATTGTATAAGTTGGTCAGGGTGAAGGAACTGAGATCACCACTCATGGGTTGGATATCGATGGTTCCGGCGGGGGAAAGGTTGTACATCCGTCCCATGACGGCGGGCATCCCGGAAGTGGACATTTTGGTGAGCGTGGCACCATTGGTGATGCTCGACGTGGAGGCATAGATGCCGTAATTCTCGTCCCATACGATGGTATTGGACTGCATGGGCCTGATCACAAGCCAGGCCACATTGGGAACTCCGCTGCTCTGTTGTGTGGGCTTGGCGATGATCAGATTGGTGCCGGTTTGGTAGAACAAATTCAGATCGGCATTGGTAAAGCTGGCATTCAAGGTGTAGCTGGCCATTTCATGATCCTTTTCGTGAAAAAGTGAGACTCCCACATTTTGGGAGACAAGGTTCCGCCTATTGTTCGGGCGGAGGAAGAACATTTTTTTCGATATTTTCCCAGTTTCAGACCCGATCGCACCCCATTCCTCCACGCGGGTAGGTCACTTCCGCGTTGACGGAGTAAATGTTGGGGTTGCTGCGAGCCATGAACGCCAGGGAGACCGTTTGTCCCTGGGAAAACGGCGTCAGGCAGACAGTACAACCATCGTCCAATTGATAATTTCTCAAGGAAGCGAGGTCGCTGACCATTGCCGTCCCATTGCTGACCTGGGGCGCGCGAACCAGGTAGACCACCTTGCCCGATGGAACCGTGAAGGTTGTATAGGTTCTTCCGGAAGAGTCAAACATCAATGGATACGTAGGCATACAAAATCTCCGTTATTGATGAAAAGTGTAACAAATAAGCTAAAAATAAATAAAAACAACTGGCAGACATCGATCCGCAGAGGAACGATGCACACAAAATCCCATCCATCCGAAGGTGATACAAACGATAAAATGTAAATAAAAATAAAATGTTAACTATAGCAAATCATTAAAAAAACAGGCATTCTGTCAGACCGTTAAGGTTGCATGTCTTGATCCGGAGGTTGTCTTGCGAAGGACTATAGAATTATGAATGATTCATGTCAAGGCTGAAAAAGATCAAAATATTAAAAAAAAGGCAATCATAAACCATAATCTTTGCAAGCAATAATTCCAATCCTTTGGTGTAAATTATTAAAAGTATATACAAAACAAATAAATATCAAATAAACGATCTTGAAGTTAATTTCAAATTGACCACTGAATTGGGTGGGGACATGGAAAATGGCTTACCATGATTGTGTCATGGGTTGACCTGGCATGCAGAATGGAGATGTGGCCTCTGGCTGGATCGGACTTTTTACACGGAACGCATGAATCGGAAACTCGGAATGCCAATGTATGCAAAAAGAAATCTTTATAAGAAGTTTTTTTCAGTTTATAGTCGGGTTTTTCCTTGACGCATGTGTCTAAAAATTAGACAATTCCAACGTTTATAAAAAACACTGTTTGTATGTTTATTATTTAAACGTATCGGAAAAACAAAGTTTGGCAAAAATTATTGCGGAGGTTAAGGAGGGGATCATCCCCCCCGGCTTAGGTTTGGAGCAGAGTCCCAAGGTTCTTTTTTTATGATAATTTTGACAAAAAGCTTCCTTCACTGTTTTTGACTTTGATTTTTGCCCGAAGGACATGATGTTCTAAATGGGACGGAAAGAGATAAACGATTACATTCCATAATCCATTCCAATCAAAAAATGAGTGAAGATCGGTATTTTTTCCCAAAAAGAGAAAAAACTTGAACTTTTGGGCGTGAATACTTCACACTCCACCTTTGATTATTTTTCACTGAGTCACATTGGCCACCATGGGGCTATAATTTTTGATCCCCTCATGGGCAAAAGCTGGACTTCACTGACGACTATGAACGATTCACCTTCCCGCAACGGAAATCCTTCAGGAAAATTTTCTTCGGATCACCTGACTCGAATCGTCAAGGCACGAACGCTTGCGGCCAATGAAAATTCAGATGGTTGCGAAGGCGCGGATTCATGTGTTAGATATTATATTGTCCGTAAAAAAATAATTATTAAATTTTACAATGATCTGTCACAAAGTCTGATGCGCGACGTCCGATTGATCACCAAGAAGATTGATTTTTGCGATGAGGTCGTTCTGGACATGACAAAGGCCAGTTGCAGCTCCATGTCGGGGTTGGGTGTATTGGCCTACATTTTTATGAATTCACAAAACCATGGTAAAAAAATTTCTGTAATTACAAATGACGAAAACATCAAGGAAGTTATTGTTAAATATTGGAAAAATGTCAAGGTATTATAAGATGCGGCGGGGTTAGTGTCTGCTGGTTACCCGTTGGATGAAGGCAACATGTGCGTTGTTGGCATTTGCACTATTCCATTCATAAGACATTCCGCAATTCGATCCGACATCGGGCTGTTGTAATGGACCCGATCCACATACAACAATTCCTGGCTTCCCTTCTGGACATCGGCGCACCAAACGAAGTGTGGCCCTAATGGTGTCGATTGTAAACGTTGGGCCAGGGTTTCATAACCGGGTCCACTCAAGGCATGTTCTTTCAGGTCGCCTTGGACCAGATGTTGGTGCGGTTGGTGATGATAGGTTGGCACCGGTTGCCAGGCAAACAGGGTGGGGATGCCATGGGCGGCACCGGAGGCTTGGATCAAGCGTTGATTGGCCAGATAACGGTCGATCACTGAGGTAATGGTACGGGCATTGTTTTCCGGGCTGGGGATGGTTTGGGGAGACAGGCGTTTGGCAACCTTGTTGGCCAGTCGTACCACCGCCCAATCGGCCGCCCAGGCCTGCAAATGTTGGGCAGGGCTTGTTTTCGACATGGCGTCCCTGAGTCTCTCGGTGAAAAACGGTTGATCTTTGTCATGGAAAAAATCATTCAGCCCATCCAGAAAAATAGCCATGTCGGGTTGAATTCCATGGACCAGCAAGCGTTGAAACTGGATGAGTTCCTGGGATGAATAATAAAAACCCTGGCCAAAATTGTAGACGTGGACCGGTCGTTGCGTTGTTTTGGCAAGACGTTTTTCCAGGTGGGCGGCGATGGTTTCCGCATCACCAACGCCGTAACCGAAAACTGTCGAACCGCCAAACAAAAACACGTTCATCTTTTGGCGATCCGGGGGCCAGGGAATGGGGGGGCCATGGGTTCTGAAACCGGCCTGGGAGACATGAACAAACTGTCCTTCCATGGGGGGTTCCCGGAATTGGACAAAGGGTTCGTAGAGGTAGGTTCGCGACCAGGTTTCTTGCAACAGGGTTTTGATTTCGGGCCAGGTTTTTCCGGGATAGACTTTTTCCAGCGTCCCCTGGCCAAAATGGGCGATGATGCGCTGGTCCTGGGTGGGGGTCGGTTCGACCATTGTTAACAGGATCCCGATGGCACCGTTGCCAAGGATGAAAATTAAGATGGTATTGAAAATCACGAGAGCCAGGGTGTTGTAGAGGGCACTCCATGATTTTTTTTCCACCTCTGGTTTCATCGTACCGCCTCCATGTTCAGACTGATGAACACTTTCTTTCCGGCGCAGGCGATTTCCAGGCACGAACAATCCGGAATCCGGGGGGCAGGGCCATCACCGGGAGACCAAAGGCGGATTTTTTCAAAACCGGCCTCTTGTAACAGTTTGCGCAACCAAGTTTCGTCATAAGCTGCCAGATGGACGTTTTCCCGATAATCCTGTTGACCGAACAGGGGAGCTTGTATGGTTGCGGCGTCGTGGCCCGAAAGGATATAGAGTTCGATGATTTGGCGAAAATCGGGAACCGAAAGGCGTAGGATTCCCCCAGGTTTGAGGACTCTGCGCCATTCCCACAGGGTTGCGGCAATCTTTGCGTTGGGGATATGTTCGAGGACATGGGATCCATAAACCAGATCCACCGAACCATCGGCAAACCGGGACAGGTCGGTGCAGTCGCCCGCGACGTGGACATGCGGGGCTGGACGGGCGTCCACATTGATGAATCCAGGAATATCCAGATCGCCGCAGCCCAGATGAAGCCAAACCTTGCCCCCCGGGTTTAACGGCAGGGCCAAAGGAAAAAAATAGTGCCAGCGGAGCAGTACCCAGGATTTTATCCGTCGCCACGACCGCAGGAGGAGCCAATTCAATCGATGGGCGAGGCGTTGGTAAAGGCTGGCCATTCGACTTCTCCTGTCCATCCAGTCAAAAGCGGGGGAACTTTGAACCTGGATGCTTCTGGACGGTGGTGCGCATTTTCGGGACAATCATTTCGTGTCAAGACTCGGTAGATTGTATACCGATTTCACAAACAAATCCGTTTTTTTTCCCCTGCCACTTTTTCAACGCATGAACGGGCGAGACATGTCCATGCATCGGAAAAACAAAGTTTGGCAAAAATTTTTGCGGAGGTCCGGGGGGGATCATCCCCTCCGGCGGAGGTTTGGAGGCAGAGTCTCCAAGGTTTTGGTTCTTGTCTGAAGAGCATCATAAACATGATGCTCTTCAGGAAAAAAACAAAATCAAAACCCTGGGGCTGCGCCCCTAGACCCCCCTTGGGGGGCAGAAAAGTCAGAATCAAAAACAAAAGAAAAACAAAAAAAATCTTGGAGACTCTGCCTCCAAACCTACGCCGGAGGGAGAACCTCCCCCCGGACCCCCACAATAGTTTCAACCTAAAAAAAGGGGGGGGACTGAATGGTTACATTTAGTCGGGTGTCTCCGGAATTCTAGAAACTGTAGGTCTGTTTTTGATCAGCCATTTTTTGGCATTAGTCGCAATACGGTCCTCCTGTGAGGTACCAATGGAGCTAATATAGCCTCTAAGTAGATTGTCAATCCTGTTCTTTATGTCAGAGTCGTTACTTTTAACAAAACAAAGCGTATCCAGAGCCGCATTTTTCTTGGCTAGATCTTTGCCTCCACTCCAATCGATCAAAATATTAAGTACTTTTGATACTTCCGCATCGTCAACGCCGATGGTATAGAGAGGGCCATCCATGGCCAAGGTCCGCTCCCAGAAGTGGGCCAGAACACGCGCTGCGATAGTATTAACAACTTCGAGATTAAAAACCTTTTCCAATTTTTCGTCTGGATCTTTACCTTTTTCTTTGTCTTTCTTTATGGAATCGGCAATAGTCTCGCCCAAACAAAGAATTTCCAACGGCGTTGGAACATGATTTTTTCCGGTGGTAATTTTATGACTGTCATCCCCACCAGTAGTTAGTATTTGTCCTGCACGCGCACAATAGAGAAGACGGCCCATTTCATGACAGGATAAAAGTAGATCATCTTGTTTTAACTCAGCCTTGATAATATCGACCATGAAATGACGTGCATCGAACTCACTGTTGAGGACTTCCACTCCGTCCATGCCAGGATCGTAATTTTCTACAAAAGTGGCTTTATAGCCTCCCACTTCTGCCAGTTTGTTCATCCACTCGACAACATGCTTCAGACGATCCACCGATCTTTCCTTGGCAAATTTGGTATAGCGGCCAGATTTGTTATTGACAAACCAAACCTGAGTCTCTGAAGGAACCTTTCTCCCCGTTTTCCTTTTGAAAAGATTATCCCCGTCAGTCATATCTTCTAACCGGATGATCTCCCCTGCCATGCGGGCACTGCCACCAGTAGTCAGGCACGGATGTCCACGCTTTTTTCGTGGTGTCGCTGAAACACGTTCCTCCAAGCCAATGCGCAATTCTCCGTGCATGTCTACCAACCAAAGACACATTAAAGGGGCTTTTTCCTTGGTATCTGAGTTATCATAGAGGTCTTCATGAGATGATCGGTCTTTCTCAAGTTGGATCACTACATCCTTAAAGAAATCAACAACTTTAATATCTATCATATAACGTAACGTACTGTCCTTTGTTTCATGCCGTTCCAACCAAAAATTATGGAGACATCGCATCCGCTTCTCAAGAAGGACGACACCGTATTGATCTCCTTTTTCATGATCGTGGATTTTTTCTGGGAGAACGGCATTGCCAAAATCGGCAACCAGCTTCCTTTCCTCTTTCTGTGATCGGTCTTCCCGATTGCCATAAATTTGAATGACCCAATGGTTAAGAACCGATGAGTGCAATTCATCACTGCGGCTGCGATTATCAGGATCTGCCAGTGTATGAAAAAGATAAGTCGATGCGCAATTGTCGATAGAGCGGTGATAAACTGCAATGTGAAAAACAAAATTACAGGGCCGTGGGTCCGTCGCATCAAAAAAAATATCAATCATGCGCCTTCCCCGCCACCAGGCCGTCGCCCGCCATACAAACAACGGCCATGGTTTGAGAAGGATACTCTTTGAGAAGTCATCAACTGGTTTGTTCTCGATTTTTATTGATGTCTCTTTTACCTCATTTTTTTCCTGGATCCTGTATTGTTCTCGCAACTGCTCCAGAAGATAATGGCTACGATTGATCCGAATTTCCCATTCATATTGCGGGGGATTGTCTATACCAAGGCGTTTAGCAGAAATGGAGTCCAGATTCCTCTCTCCGGGTGAAGTAATCTCAAAACCATCCGGCCAGAAACTGTCCTGGAGTTCAATTGCTTTTTCTGCATAATACAGCCTGCTATCGTAAGATTCAGTCTCATCCGCACTAACCTCCCAGTAATTTCGTGTTAACCATTGTTGCAGATCGTTTTCAAAAAATAATATTTCTCCTTGAATGGCCGGATAATGTGCTCTTACTTTGGGATGAAAGCCCAGGATAATGCTCTCTGGCATACAAATGTATTTTGTCTCTCCCCTATCATCAGCACTCCCGGTCCCTTTCGCCTTTGAATTGTCGGATGATGTATCGGGCACCGTGGCTGTGATCTTTGTCTCACAAACCTTGGTTCCCCCCTCTATGAGACGACTGGTAGGGCATAGGTTGTTCTCGGAATCGCGTACATATTCCAGAGAAGTTCCGAAAGGCCCCAGATAATGGGGATGACTTTTTGCATCTTTATCATCATAATAAGGGCCAGAGCGTACCACAAAGGGTATATGTGTTGGGCGAAATATCCGGGCAAACATGCCAACCTGATCGTCATGCACGACAAGAAATTGAATACGATCCGCAACAGAGCGGAGCATCTTTCTTGACGTAATTGGATTTTCTGACTTCCAGCATTGTCGCCCCAAGCTCAACTTTTGGGAATTGTCACTTTCCAACTTCCGCCAATCTTGAAGTCCTAGGATAGTAACCGTATGCAACGAGGATGTTTCTGTTCGGACTACGATCAAATCGGTATCGCCCAGCGCAGCTAGGATATTTTCATCGCTTACGATATCTTTCGCCTTCACCTTTTCGCCTTTTTCATCATAACTGTAATTGCAAAGGACAAGAATAGGGACACTGATCAATTTTTGCGTGTAGGCAAACAAATGTCTGATCATTTGTTTGTAGCCTTCGGGTTCCATCGCTTGGGGAAAATCAAATTTGAGGTGATAGGGTTCCATACCCTGGCTGCGAATAGATTGTGCCATCTCCGGAATGGTTAACCCCTGGTTGGGAAATACCGAAGAAGTTCGTTTTCGGTCACGGGTGGCACTTAGGGTAATACCGGCAGGAAATGGAAACCGATGACTATTTATATCATGCTGCAAGGCGTGATATGTGAACCAAAGCGATGAAGAAGCGCATGCTGCAACTACCCTATCTTGTTCTTGCCAAGCAATTGTTTCTTTTACTTCCAGGAGGATGCCGAACAGGCCTACCTTATAGGAACGCAAATATGGCAGTATTGCATCTTCTTTAAGATATTTAAGATGTGGTAGTAATGTTTTTGCGATAAAAGCTCCTTGGTTTATCCTGATAACTACGCTACCGATGTAGCGGTCAGCCAAGTCTTTGGTACCTGGGACGTTTCCATCATGAAAACCGTCAAAGATACGATCAAGCTGACTTTCCAGGAAACGACCATGAAAAAAATGGATGCGTTTAGAATGTCGTTGGTAGAGATCCGAACTGGTGAAGACATCGAATTCGGCATAGTTCATGAGGTTATCACGATCCTCATGTTTATTCTCGGTCACCATCACCACTTGGTTCAAATAATGAGGCTTTTCCTTAATAAGGGCTTGTATATATCGAATCAGGTATGAAACCTGGAGTTTTTTCCTCACCTCTGATTTTGGGCGATTTACCAGTTCGGAAAGAAGATTAATGAATGATTCAGGATAGAAATTACCAACCTGGTATCTTTTGTCAGTTGTTTTCATGACGTTCTCTCTTATGTTATAGTCACAATACTGTCTTAACGAATAGAGATGTAGAGATTTGCATTTAAATAACTTTTGTTATTTTTAAATATAAAAAAATGATCCCTCCTCCCGGTAGGTGGAAGAACCTCAATGAACTTATTTGACAGTCACTACAACGGGATACAGAAAAGCCACCAGACTTCCCACCAACTGGCGACCACACCCGTAGACTATCTCTCAAGCTTGATAAAGCAGCGGTATCAGTTACTTGATCCGTGCCGTAGAAATCTGGCTAGCAACGGCGGACTCTCTGGCCATATCACGTTCAACCTGGTCATTTTTCCTTTGAAGCTCTTTCCTTGCCTGATCAGAAGAACCTTTTTCTCGTGCTTTGGAAATAAACATATAATCCCTTGCATTCAATTCCTTATCGGCTTTTCCTGGCATGATGGAGGCTCCCCGTAGTAGTCGCAGAAAAACACAGTCGCCCATTCGCTAGAATGACAGCGACGAAACGGAGGAAGTATCACCTTTACGAGCAAAGAAGTCAAGGCCAATGTAACCAATCTCGCGTTAAAAGTCAATATTTTTTGCAGGGCAATTGCGACTGAAATCCCTTGCCCCCCACCGTTCACAGAAACTACCCCCCCTGCTTACCAAAACTGAATTCCGGGGACACCCGACTAGGGAATTCCGGTAGGGTAGAGAACTGACGTGCCAGCTGTAGGGGGAAGGTAGCATGTTTTCCATATGGCTTGTCAAGATCCCGGCGTTTTTTCCCCGCCTTGTTCTAAAGACCAGGTAAAATTCCGGGCATCCTTTCCAGGACTTTTGGCAGTCAGATCCAAAACCAAGGTTCCGGGAGGAGGGGACCACAACCCTTTGGCTTCGCCCCAAACCTGAAGGTTGGGGGAGGACAAACGCAACGTTTGGGCGTGGTATCGGGGACCGGTAACGACACCCGACAGGGTAATCCTTGGAAAAGCCATCCCCCAGGAAGGTGCCAAACCCGAATAGGTCAATAATTGATGCGCCAGTTCCCGTGGACCTTGCTCAAAAAAGGCATCGTTGACACGAAATGTAGACATCTCCACGGCCACTTCAGCTTGAACCTTATCCTGCCGGCCTTTGGATGCCGCTTCGTTCCAAAGGGCATCCACCACCGCATGCCCCGTGCTGGCGTCCAGGGCAAAAGCCTCCTCCAAAGTCACCTTGGCTCTCCCTCTGGAACCCGAAGCGTCCATGGAACCATACCCCATGGGGCGAGACAAAGATTTTTCCATATCCTTGAAAGGGGGACGCGCAAGCCACAGGGGACCGGTGCGAATAGCCCATTGGCCGTTGAGACTGAACCTGCCTCGCCCCTTGCTCAAGTGGCCATCGGGAGTTTCCGCACGTTCAAACCTGAAATCAATCCCTTCGATAGTCATCAAAACTTCCAGCTTAGACAGCTTGATTTCACCCAGCTTTTGACGCTCCAACAACCAGTTGGCCGGGGCCGAACCTCCGGCCATGCGCTTGAGCCAAAGTTCGGGATCGCCCGTCACTTTCTCAAAGGTGATCAGAGTCACCAGGGGATGCAAAGAATGCAGAACCATCCGTCCCTGGCCATGCAGCCCCAGAGGATCCAGTTCCATGAACTTGACCATCAGGTTTTCATTCCGACTCAGAAAACTATCCCACGACCGGTCGGGATCGAGGGGAGGGGGGACAATCACCGGCGCAGGTGCCGCTGTGGACCAACCCAGACAGATAAAAAAAACCAAAACCAACGCTGTTTTTTTCCAATGCAGACCAAAAAGGCCCCCCCGTGACAAAGATTCAGCTATTGCGTGCATTAAAATTGGCCTGTTTGCTTGTGTTGCGGGATAGAGTTTTCAGATCCATGGGGTATCGATCAACGAACAAGAATGAAAAACCCTTCCTGGCCCCTTTGGATGTTGAGCAACATTTCCCGATCATTTTTTTGTACGACCCCGGCAAGATGTTCAAAGGAACCGACAGGTATACGATTGGCAGATAAAATCCGGTCACCCTCGCGCAGTCCGGCGTGCCAAGCGGGGCTGTCGGGTTGTACGCTTACCACCGCAATGGGCTGATCCTGTTCGCCACCCTCCACTTTTTCAAGGATCGCACCAAGGAAACGGGGATCGATCCGTTCGCCATCGGTGCGTTTGGTCTTGGGTTCCGTCACATCGGCGGTGACCTGCCGGCGTTTACCGTCGCGTTGAAATTCAATTTGTATCCGTTCCCCCACCATGGAAAGTCCCACCAGGTTGCGCAAGGTGCCCGAATTCTGGATGGGACGACCATTGGCCGACAAAACGACATCTCCGACCTTCAATCCCGCTTTGTCGGCGGCCGATCCGGGGACGATCCGGGTGATGACAGCTCCATGCTTTTGGCTGGTGCCAAAGGCAGTGGCCAGATCGCTGGTTAAATCCTGGCTGCTGATGCCCAACAGACCGCGTCGCACTTCGCCAAATCGAACCAGTTGCCGGATAATGCGTTGGACCATGTTGATGGGAACGGCAAAGCCGATACCCACATTGCCGCCGCTTTGGGATAAAATGGCGGTGTTGATGCCGACCAATTCCCCACGCAGATTGACCAGAGCCCCCCCCGAATTGCCGGGATTGATGGAAGCGTCGGTTTGGATAAAATCTTCGTAGCCGTCGATGCCCAACCCTTTTCGCCCCATCGCACTGATGATGCCGGACGTGACTGTTTGTCCCAGGCCAAAGGGGTTGCCGATGGCCACGACAAAATCACCGACGCGCAAGCCGTCCGAATCTCCCGGTCGCGCCGCCTTGAGGCCTTCGGTGGGGATCTGGATCAAAGCCATGTCGGTTTCCCGGTCCAATCCCACCCGCTTTCCCTGGAGAACCCGGCCATCGCGCAAAGTGACCGAAATGGAATCGGCTTTGTGAATGACGTGGTGATTGGTGATGACCAACCCTTTGGCGGCGTCCACGATCACCCCGGACCCCAGGCTTTGCTGCATTTTATCCCGTTCCATCTGCGGCAAGTTGAAAAACCGGCTGAAAAAGGGATCGCTCAACAGGGGATGTTCCACCGTGCGTATGCGGGTCGCGGTGGTGATGTTGACCACAGTGGGCACCACATCCTCCAGCATGTCGGCCAGGGAGGGCAGCGGCTGCCCATTGACATTGGCAGGCATGGCGGCCCCGGCGGAGCGGATGGAAACCAACCCAAACCACAGGAGCATAACAATGGCAAATCCAATCCTGTTACCCATGCTTCAATCCTCTCTGAGGGGTGCCAAACGCCCCTCCCGACGCCAGGACAGATAATCTTGCAGCAGGAGATCATGATCAAAGGCGAGCCGGTCCGGAAGTTGGTCAATCCCGTGAATCGCCACATTTCTGGCGTCATCCTGTGCCTGGGGTTCTCCGCAAGCTTGGGCCACATAAAGGGCGGTGACGGTATGAAATCGTGGATCGCGTTTGGGATCGGAATAGATGCCCAATAATGTTTTCAGGGTGACCGATAATCCGGTTTCCTCCAGGGCTTCACGTTTGGCTGCCTGTTCCACCCGTTCGCCAGGATCGACAAACCCTCCAGGAATGGCCCAGCCGTAAGGTGGATTTTTTCGTTCGATCAACACGATGGGATTGTTTTCACGATCCACCAACTCAATGATGATGTCTGCGGCAAGCAACGGTGTTTTAATCGTTTTCATGAATCATCATCCCTGGGTCATTGCGTCCATCGTGCAGCGAAAACTTTTGCAAAAGCCGCCAGTAAACACTCTTCCAATTCCTCCGCCGTGGTTTTGAACCCCAACCGGGCCATGGAGGTAACGCCCCGATCCCTGATACCGCAGGGGATGATCCCGGAAAAATGATCCAGGTCGGGATCTCGGTTAATGGCGATCCCATGATACGTGATTCCCCGGCGAATGCGAACCCCAAGGGCGGCAATTTTTTCATTTCCCACCCAGACCCCAGGGTTGGCCCGTTCCCTGGTCCCCAGGATGCCAAAACAGGCCAGGGTGCCGATGATGGTTTCCTCCAGGCGGCGCACATGGTCCAAAATTCGTCCGGTGTCGGGTCTGAGATCCCGAATGACGTAAGCGACCAACTGACCCGGTCCGTGATAGGTGACCCGGCCACCCCGGTCGGTGGCAATGATGTTTATGTGTTCACGGGTGGGGATGGCGTCAAGGATTTCTCCAGATTTCCCGGAACGACCGATGGTATAGACCGGGGGGTGTTCCAACAGCATGAGCAGATTGGGGCCACCGTGGGCAATCAGGGTTTCCACCCGTTGTTGTTGAATGGCCAGGGCCTGGGCATAATCCATCTGTCCCAGACGCATAAGGTCATAGGGATGCGTGTTCTCAGGAGGATGGACCATGGAACAGGCGTTCGGCATGGAAGGATGAGCGGGCCAAGGGATGGCTGGCAACCTTGTAAAACCCCATGTTGCGGGCCGTCTCTCCCAGGCGTTCAAATTCGTCGGGGGGGACGTAGCGTTCCACGGGCAGATGGGTGGGACCGGGACGCAGATATTGCCCTATGGTCACCATGGTGACGCCACTGCGGCGCAGATCATCCAGGGTTTGCACCACTTCTTCGGGATCCTCCCCCAATCCCAGCATGATTCCCGACTTGACCGATACTGTGCCGTGATCGGTTGCCTGGGACAACAGCCGCACGGGGTACGGTTTCAACGTTAAGGTTAAACACCTCCGGATGGGCGTCCAGCACCAGATCGAGGCTTTGGGCACGCCCTTGAAAATCGGGGGTCAACACTTCGACCGACGGCGGTGCGGTGGTGGAGCGCAGGGCATTGACGCAGGCGGCAAACTGGGAGGCCCCCCCGTCGAAAAGATCATCGCGATTGACCGAGGTGATGACGACATGTTTCAATCCCAGTACCAATGCCCAGGATCATGAAAGCCGCTTCGCGGTTGTCCCAGCATTGACCCCGGTTGGGACAGGAAGCCGATTGGCAAACGGTGTGAAGTTTCAGCCCTTTGAGCAGGCGTTCCACTTCCAGACATTCCGCAGATCCTGGGGCTTTGACTTTGAGCCAGCGGGGTTTGGAGCCTGGAATGCCCTGTTTGTCGACCATCAGTGTCCCTCAATCCCGATGCTGCTGAAAAATTTTTTTCTGATTTTGGCGTTGTAGGTTTCCCACTTGATTTTGGCCAGGTCTTCGTCTTCGGAGCCTGACAAAAATCCCAGAGGAATCTCAAAACCACCCGCAGAGGCTTTGCCACCGCCGTAGAAGGCACCCGTGGTGGTGCGTCCCAACCCTTCCTTGATGAACGTATCGGGACTGAGGGCCGATTTGGTGGTCCTCAGGGAACCGCTGATGACCTCTTCACCATTGGAGTGGGTGACGATGCCAAAAACGATGGCGGTATGGACGGTCTCCTCGGTCAAAAGAAAATCGGCAGCCTGGGGGATGGAATCCCGGTCGCTGGCTCGCAGATATCCGACGCCAGACAAACAAAAACCTTCGCGAATTTCACGATTTTCCAAAGCCATGCGAATGATTTCCATGCCTCTGTGGCTACGTTGCTGATGTAATATTTCCACCAAAAGGTCGTTGTCGTAAAAGGGTTGCAACCGGGCCGCTGCCAAAAAATCTATGGGTTGGGCCTTGATCATGGAACTGGTTTCGCTGATGATGCCGTGCATGAGGGCTGTGGCCAGATATTTGTGCTGCAGATTGGATGCTACAAGGCTCATAGCCCCCAGGGAGATATAATCGGTCAGGATGGAGGCGCAGGCACCCACGGAGCGGATGTCCGTAAACAAAGCTTGCAGGCGGTCCTGGTGGGCATGATGGTCGATGATGGCCAGCACCGGGACTCCGTTTTTTTCCAAGCGGTCCACCAAGTTGGAGGTTGTTCCCTGATTATCAACGAATACCGATCCCTGATAGCGATCTTTGTCCAGGGATTGATCGGAAGTGATGGCGATGACCTCCATTTTGAGAAGATTGATGAGGGCAAGATTTTCCTGATGACTGATGCGGCCACCATAGATCATATCGGCCTCGATCCCCATGCCGGCGACAATCTGCCGATAAGCCCAGGCGCAGGACAGGGCGTCGGGATCGGGGAAATCCTGCATGACGACGGCGTGACGCTCCCCTTTGCGGCCTTCAAGCATTTTTACAAATTGTTCCAGTTTGTCTCGATCGCCTTCGCAGCCGGTATTCATGGGGGACCACCTCGTTGACAAATAGACTTGGATCATGCCTTTGTGTCAGTCTAGCCGATTGTTATGGATCTTTAAAGGAGCTGATCCATATCCGGGTCATCGGCATGGGAAAAATCAAGGCCGGTTGATCAATACGGGGTTCCTGACAGGGGAGAATGCGTGTAAAAGGGGGCGGGGACTGGCGGTCTGGCCGGTTCATGAAAGAATATGGTATCGACCCTTGGCATACCACTTAAAGGGGAAAACAATGGCGGATGTTCAGGCACGCATCAAGTTGATCGAAGGCATGCAATTGTTAGGGGAATCGGGATCGGGCCATACGGTGGTCATGGATGCCCATGAATCTTTTGGGGGGCGGGACATGGGGATACGCCCCATGGAACTGGTCCTTATGGGGCTGGGGGGATGCGCCAGCGTCGATGTCATTTCCATCCTGCGGAAAGGACGACACGACGTTCGGGACTGTGTTGCCACCCTTGAGGCGACGCGCGCTCAGACCGATCCTAAAGTTTTTACTGCCATCACCGTTCATTTTGTCGTGACGGGCAAAGGGATTCCCGAAAAGGCGGTGGCCCGGGCCATCCAGCTTTCCGAAGAAACCTACTGTTCGGCTTCGGCCATGCTTGGCAAAACCGCTAAAATACAAACCACTTTTAAAATCATGGAGGCCTGATCATGGCGTCGATGTTGCGGACCATCGCTTTGTTGTTCATGGCTTTGACCCTGGGCGTTGCCCAGGCGGGCGCAGAGACAGTCAATCCCCAACCCGGGATTGACTATGCCCCCATCGTCCCGCCGGTCCCTTCCCCAGCCGGCAAGCCGGAAGTGGTGGAAGTTTTTAACTTCAAGTGTCCCCACTGCTTTGATCTCCATTCCCACATCGAGGCCTGGTTGAAAAATAACGGGGATCGCTATCAATACCGGTCGCTGCCGGTTTTTTGGGGACGGCAGACCGATCTGCCCCTGCGTTTATTTTTTGCCGCCGAATTTTTGGGGCATGGTCCGCAGATGAAGGGTGCCATCTTCAAGGCCCAGTTTGTCACCAACATGAATATTGAAAACATCAATGAAGTCGGATTCATTGCCGAAGATGCCGGTCTGGATCCGGAAAAACTCAAGGCGCAGCTGCAATCTTTCGGCGTTTCCACCAAGGTGAGCCAAGCGTTGAGTCTGCAAAAAGCCTACGGAGTCACCGGGACGCCGACACTCGTGGTCAACGGCAAATATTTGGTTTCCTTCGGCAGCCATGCCAAGGGAGATGCCAAGCGGTTGCTTGCGATTGTTGAGGCTTTGGCCTCACGGTGAAGGTTTTGGTAGCCCTCAAGGAGGTGGGAGATCCGGCCGTTGCGGTTCATGTCGCCGCTGGGGATGAAAGTGTGCAGCGGGAAGGGGTAGGAGGGGTCATCAACCCTTTTGACGAAATTGCCCTGGAGGCGGCTATCGGGCTAAAGGAACAGGGATTGGTGGCGGAAGTGGTGGCGGTAAGCGTTGGTCCTTTAGTATGGGAGGGATCGTTACGCACAGCCTTGGCCATGGGGGCGGATCGGGCCATATTGCTTCGGACCGACTCCGTCTTGGAACCTTTGCAGGTGGCAAAAGCTTTGGCTGCCTGTGCCATTCGCGAGGCTGTCGGTTTGATTTTATTGGGTCGTCAGGGGGTTGATCACGATTGGGGGGTGACGGGACCCATGACGGCGGGAATTCTGGGCTGGCCCCAAGCGACTTGCGTTTCCCGGTTTGGTCTGGTCCGTGGGTATGGGGAGGTGGTACGGGAGGTGGATGGGGGGGGGCAACTTTTGCGATTGCCATTGCCGGCGGTCGTCAGTTGCGATCTGGGATTGAACACCCCACGTTATGCCAGTCTGCCCAACATCATGAAGGCACGTTCCAAACCGTTGGAAATTCGTGTGTTGCCTCAATCCGCCGACCCATCCTGGGAAATTCTTTATTATGGCCCGCCGGTTCAACGTTCCTCTGGGCGACGGGTGGCTTCGGTGGAAGAATTGGCTGAACAATTGGATCAGGCGGGGGTTCTCCCTTGAAGGTTTTGGTGCTTGCCAGTGATCGCCTGGGTGGTCCGTCGGCGTTGACGGCCCGTGCCGTTGCGGCGGGAACTTTGTTGGGGCGGGTAGACCTGTTGGCGGCTGGATCCAGGAGTGGGGAAAAAGCGGAGGCGGGTCGCCGGATTCAGGGGGTTGATGCGGTCCTTCTGGTTAACCACAGCGATGCTTTTCCCCCATCGACAGAAAATCTGGCTTGGCTCATCCAGGGGATGGCGGGGGATTATCGCTGGATTTTGGCAGTTCATGATGCCTTTGGGGCCGATCTGATTCCCCGGGTGGGGGGGCTGTTGGAAATTTCTCCGGTCACCCAGGTCAACGCCATTTTGGCTCCCGACGTTTGCACTCGACCGGTGTATGCGGGGCAGGCTGTGGCGCGGGTGATTTTAAAAAAATTTCCGGCACTGTTAACCGTTCGCCCCACCGCTTTTGCCCCAGCCGCTACAATCCACGCCCTGGCTCCTGTTTTGGAGGTGTCCTTGCCCGCGGCGGTTGTGTCGGGACGGCATCAAGGTTATCGGTCATCGCCAAACCAAAGGCCCGATTTATCCGAGGCTGCCGTCATTGTGGCGGGAGGGCAGGGGTTGGAATCGGCGCACAGCTTTGCTGCCGTGGAGGCTTTGGCCGATCAACTGGGGGGAGCGGTGGGGGCAACCCGTGGGGCGGTGGATGCGGGGCTTGCCTCCAGTGATCTTCAAATTGGCCAGACCGGACAAATTGTGGCTCCAGATCTCTATATCGGCCTGGGAATTTCGGGGGCCATTCAACACTTGGCCGGCATCAAGGATGCGGGAATCATTGTCGCCATCAATCATGATCCAAACGCCCCCCTGCACGCGGTGGCCGATTATTCCCTGGTAGCCGATCTTTTCGATGCCGCTCCCCGTTTGGGAGAGGCGATCCTGGCCCGGAAAAAAGGACGGTAGACAGCAGCAAGGATGTCGAAGGCCTGGGACAGCCTTGACTTGAGATGCAGAAGCAACAGGAGTAGGCTTTGGTTTTCGGTGCGGTGAAGCTTTTTCGCTTTTGGGGGCTGCGAAGATACAACGACTTTTTATCATGATGGAACGGTCCGATGATCATTCTTGGTGTCAATGAAGGACATAATGCCAGTGCCGCCCTGTTGATGGATGGCAAACTTGTTGCCGCCATCAGTGAGGATCGACCTGCACGACAGACGACCCGCTCAGGTTTTCCTTTCAAAGCCATCGAAGAGTGTCTTGCCCTGGGGGGTGTCACCAAGGGCGACATCCAGCGTTTGGCGATTTCCACCATGCATCTGCCGCCTAAATATTTTTGGATTCCCAGGGAAGTGTTTTCCATTCGGGATTTTTGGCGCGAGCAGAATGACTATTGGAAACCGCGTCTGTTTGAAGGGCGTCGCCCCGTGTACATGGATGTATTTAAAGACAAGGTGGACGTCTCTCGATTCGTCTACGATTCGGCATTGATCAAGGACGAAGATGACAGCGAGGGAATGCTTGAAGCCAGGTTGCGGCATCATGAACGTTTTTTTGGTTTGCCGCGTGACCGGATCACGGTTTATGACCACCACACCTGCCATGCCTGGTATGCCTTCATGGTCCATCCCCGGCGTTTGGAACAGGATTTGGTGATATTTGCTGCCGATGGGGCGGGCGATGGGGTGAATGGCAGCGTTTGGTTTGGGCCACGCGGACAACCGTTGCGGGCGTTGCATCGAACCAATCAATGCAATATCGGTCGCATCTATCGGTATGCCACCTTGCTGCTGGGAATGAAACAGTTTGAACATGCTTTCAAAACCATGGGGTTGGCCCCGTATGGCAATCCCAAGTATGGTGCTGCCGCCTACGATGTCTTTGCCGAAACCCTCCAGGTGGATGGGTTGGGTTTTTCCTATCGAGTCAAACCCAGGGATCATTTTTTCCACTTCAAGGACAAGCTGGAGGGGATGCGTTTTGACGGGATCGCCTGGGGGGTACAAAAACGGACCGAGGAATTATTGTCGCAATGGGTAGGCAACGGGGTCAGGGAAACGGGTTGTGGGCATGTGGTCATGACGGGTGGTGTGGCCATGAACATCAAGGCCAACAAGGTGGTCTGGGAAAGGTCGGATGTCGAAAGCCTGTATGTCCCGCCAGGATCGGGGGATGAATCCCTTGCCATTGGTGCGGCCTGCAAGGTGGCGGTGGAATTCGCGGAGGTTCCCGCTGAAACCATCGAGGGGTGTCGTCCCATGTCCACGGTCTATCTTGGTCCTTCCTTCGACGATGCCGCAATCAAGCGACTATTGGAGCGGATGGAGGGGCTAGAGGGGTGCCGCGTCGAGACCGTAGCGTTGTCACGGGTGGCGCAACTTCTGGCCATGGGGCGCGTGGTAGGCAGGTTTGCCGGGAGGGCGGAATTTGGCCAGCGTGCTTTGGGAAATCGATCCATCCTTGCCGACCCCAGGCCGCGAGAGGTGGTGCGAACCATCAACGAAATGATTAAACAAAGGGATTTTTGGATGCCCTTTGCCTCCAGCGTTTTGGCTGAACGGATGCCGGATTATGTGATCAATCCGAAAAACCTTCAGGGTGATTTTATGACCCTGGCCTTCGATTCCACAGCGGCAGGTCAGCGAGACATGATGGGGGCGTTGCATCCCTACGACCACACCTCCCGTCCCCATGCGGTCCATCGCGAGGCCAACCCTGGCTACCATGCCCTGTTATCTGCCTTCGCCGAGGAAACGGGTGTGGGAGCCTTGCTCAATACTTCCTTCAATCTCCATGGCGAACCCATCGTGCATACCCCGGAAGATGCCATATCAACATTTTTACGCTCAGGATTGGATCATTTGCTACTGGAAAATTGGCTTGTTTCTAAACCTGGGAAATGAAATTTGAATACGATTGCCCTGAGCTGCCGACACGGTCCATACCAGGTCTCCTCCAAACAAAGAAATTCTGATAAACTGGAGCAACGGTTTGCAGAGTGATCAAAACCTTCTGGGGAACCAAAGACCATGTCTCAAACAGTGACCATCGACGATATTTGGAAGCTTTTCCAGGAGACCAACCGCCTGTTTCAGGAGTCAGAGCGGGAAATGCAGGACTTGAAACGAAAGTCAGAGCAGGAAATGCAGGACTCGAAACGAAAGTCAGAGCAGGAAATGCAGGACTCTAAGCGGGAGTGGGAGTCGAAAAGGGAGCAATCCAAGCGGGAATGGGAGCAATCCAAACGGGAATGGGACCGACGTTTCCAGGAATCAAGGGAAAAGAGTGACCGAGACTTTGAGGAAACCCGGCGCATCCTGCGAGAAAGCGGTGAGGAAACAGACCGGAGATTCCAGGAAACTGAGCGTGTCGTCAAGGAAGTTTCCCGGCAGATCGGCCAGTTGGGTAGCCGCTGGGGCGAGTTTGTGGAAAAAATGATCGCACCCGCCTGCATCGACATGTTCACGAAGCGTGGCATTCAGGTGGATGAGGTATTTTCGCGAGCGCGGAAAAATCTTGACGGCCAGAACATGGAAATCGACTTGCTGGTAGCCAACACGGTCGCAGCGGTCCTGGTCGAGGTGAAGAGTAATCTCAGGGTGGAAGATGTACGTGACCATCTGGAACGTCTGAAGAAATTCAAGCGTTTCTTTCCCCGTTATGCCGATTGTACGGTCTACGGCGCGGTGGCGGGAATCGTCATTGACGCCGATGCGGACCAATTTGCCATGAACAGGGGATTGTTCGTTATCGCTCAGTCGGGAGAAACGGTCCGCATCGCCAACGACGAAAGCTTTGTGCCTAAGACTTGGTAACTTGGCGCAAGCATCGGGTGATGGCCGACTGGAAATTGGCGATGGAAGGAATCCAAGTTTTTCCAATTGACCCGTTGAAGTGAGGTAAACATGAGCAATCCGAAGGTCGTTGCCGTGGAACCGGAGGAGACCCCGTCCCTGGTATTGGCCTTTGCCAACGGGGAACGCAGACGTTTCGACGTCTCGCCCTATTTGGATAAAGGCATTTTTCGGGAACTGCGCGACCCTGCCTACTTTCGTCGCGTGCGGACCGTGTCAGGCTACGTGACTTGGCCCCATGCTCAGGATTTCAGTTGGGATACCCTCTATCTGGAGAGCGTTCCCGTTGACAGTCCAGTAGAATTCCGGGGAATTCCGGGGACACCCGGCTAATTTATTGGCTTAAATCCGGGAACAGTCTGTCCATTTTCCCTCATGCTCCAAGTTGATAGAATCTATCAAGGCATGGGCGTGTCTGGTCACCGGTCATGTATGTTGCCACCAGGTATGCACAGCCGCTAGGCCACGACCCGTGTGGTCCTCGTCCAAACCATATCCCACCAGACGGACATCGGGTACTTCAAACCCCAGATAGCAGACCGGAACCAGGGCGGTTGGGCTGACAGTCTTATGGAGCAGGATGGCAAAGCGAACGGAAGCGGCCTGGTGTTGCATCAGCCAGGAATGCAGTCGCTCCTGGCTCCCCCCCGTATCCATCAAAGTATCCACCACAATGACATGTCGGCCTTGAATCAATGGCTCGCTTTCCATCACCATGGGAACGTCATCCTGCCTTGGCCAGGCAAAGACCACCGGCCAGGGCTGGTCGAGTGCTTGCAAAAGGTCGGCCGCAAACATGAAGCCGGATTTCATGGAGATCACAACAACGGGGGCGTCGCTGTGATTTCGGGCGGGGGAAAAATCGTCAAGAATCCTTTGGGCCATTTCCTGGATACACGATTGCAGATGCTCCCGATCAATAAGCAGACACATCTCTGCCAATGATCTGATCTGTGTGTTCTTTGTCGTCATACCCTAACTCCCCGTCACAGAGCTGGCCGCCAGGACAGAGGACGCCACCTGGGCCTTGCTTATTTAAAAAAACATACTTCCTTTAGGAATGCCTGTATCAAATTTGCAAGAGGCAAGTCCCTTTGTTATCTGCTAAAAGCATCAAGGATATCGGTCAAATTGGCAGCCCACTGCTGAAACCTGTCACTGTAAAAGATTGGAGTTATGGACCATGTTACCATATACAGGACTGTCATACTTTGAAGAAATCTCCCAGCATAACGTCCAATAGTAAAACAAAAACCGACTAAAAACCAATAAAGAGGCAGCTCAATCAACCGGGTTTGGACCCATATATAAGTACCTCCAAAATCCCTGGTAAAGCTGAATACCAAGAATAAAAGCATCATGACTGTCGATAATGCAAAAAGCAGTGATGCGAAATAAGCAGGTTCACTTTTTTTCAAAGAAAATGACGAACAGTGATTTTTTGTGAACATAACAACAATCAAAGCCCAAAAAAGCGTTTGGCCAAAATATAGAACGATAGCCTTATGGTAGAATACCGGTCTATTCATAAAAGACGACATAAAAGACGACGGAGGTTCGCTAAAAGGAACAAAACGTAGAAGGAGGTCCATAGGGCGGGCCAACACAATTCTGTCTGAATTCTTTTCATCACTGGAGACGGTTTCGGTCAGATTTCCATGAGGCGCGCTGGCCGAAGCCGGGCCATACTCGCTAAGATATTTTGAGATTGAAATACCATTTTCATAAAACAATTCATCAAGGCGACTATTTAAGTCCTTTGAATTAATTATACGGACATTATCATCTGTCTTGTAAAGCAAATTTCCAAGAAAAACAATCCCTATCACGGCACCGAGGAAGGGAAGGAGGAAATAGGTCCCATGCTTGAAAGAGAGGAACCTACCTTTAAATAAAATGTTCCCTATCCTAAAATTATGCAACAAGACTCTTAGGACGAGCACGGAAGAAAATACAATTCCCATAACATGAAGAGCCCCACCAAGATTTGACCAGTGGCTTGTAGACAGGGCATATCCAAACAGCAAGGCTGCAATGCACAACAAAAAAGACACTTCCAAAATGTACATGTCTTCAAGAAACAGTTCTGAGGAGAAAGATAGCATGGGACGTAGAATATAAAATAAAAGCATAATAATTGTGACAAACGCAAAGACGTGAAGATTTAACGATGATAAACCGACACCGAGCAGGACCAACGCAGCCAAATCAGCCAGTCTCGGCCTTTGATCTGATTTTAGGAAAGAAAGAAACATGGACAAAAACAGCCAGGGAACTCCAACTGCGATAGCCCTGCCTATGTCAATCGCCAAGCCCAAAGGGTTTCCGTTATCAATCATGTAAAGGTTGAATCTTGGATCGGCAGAAAAGTTACCAAACAATATGAACATGCAGAATATGGTAGATAGAAAAAATGAAACGCCGTACTTTCGAAAAATGATAAAGAAGAACGCTGAAACGGAAATCTTTGCCAGGGAATTTCCAAACCAATGTTGAAGAAATATTAGGTGATAATCGGAAAGAAGGTAGGGAACAGGATAGGAAAAGGCAAGCTGATCATAATGCTGCGTAACTATGGGGAGGTATTGAGCTTGGTACGAAACAGGCGGAATGAGATCTGTAATCATGTAAGTCAGAAAGAAGAAAAGGCCATCGCCAACGTAGCAAGCAGAACCGTCATACCTCAAATGAACAGCCAAAACAAAGAACAGCATTAACATTGGTAGCAAGATAATAAAATTCTTGCCCTTTTGACTAAACACACCCCGCACAGCCATTCGTGGGGGACAGCCCCCATTAGAGGGAGACAGGTTATAAACAGAAATAGCCGACAGAAGAATGAATACGCAAACGGGAGCAAAAGAGTGTGGGATAAAAAGCGTTATAACACGAACGATAGCGACGGTCACCAAGTATCCTGGAAGGAACGCTGCAAAAATCTTCAAAGAAAACGGCGTACCTTCTGGAGAAATACGCTGTATGATCGAATAGCCTGCGGCACTGGAAAGAGCAAGAAACAGAACGGTGACAAACACCCCGATGAGGGATACAGATCCCAGGTGTTGTTCGTAAACTCTCTCCGTATAGCACGTTCCGGGGGCGGCAAACCCAGGCATGACAGTGCGGAAGAAATCTCCCAGATCGCTGTAGAATGCCCAGGGGAAAACAACGAAAAGAGAGAAGAGGAAAACAGCCTTTCTCTTTAGTGTTGAGAAAATCCAATCTATGTTCACGCCTACCTCTCGGGGGATGGTAATTCGGTCGCATTCTTCCAGGAAGTGACGAAGGCTCTCAGCTTTTCGCGAGATTCTGGTGGAAGCTCGTCCAATTTTTTGGAAAATTTGGAGAACAGATTTATTTTGTCAGCATACACAACATTGGAAAGAAGCTTCTCAAAGACTGTACCGGCAGCAACGCCGAGTGGAAGCGATACTACAAAAAATGCTATGAATACGACTGTATAGGTCTTCACAACCCACTCGCCGAACAATTCTTTCCCAAGTCCAGACTCATTTCTTAATGTCAGAAGCCTATCTTTTTCAGCTAAAAAACTATCATACGCCTTTTCAAGAGTATCTCCTTTCCCAACAATGTAGGTCTCCTGAGAACAAAAATAAAAAAAACCATATTTTTTGGTAATAATGACATTACTATCGATCTTATCCATCGTTACCACCTCTTTGGGACAGCAGGAAGAAACCGACCACAGTGTTGAGAATGGATGTGAATCGTAGAGGCAACGAGGCTTGAAAACATCAACGCCTTCATACGACTTTAAAGATGAGTTCGGGGCAGGACATTCCGAGGCTTCAGTCACCCCGCTTTTACGCATCGTCACCGTTCCGACTGTGATATTCCGCCGTCTGGTTGTGATGTCCCGTCGTTAGATCAAGCCCCAAGGCTGAGGACCAACCCTGAATATCAGCAACAGTCTCAACCACTTGCGCCGACCGGCACTACCCGATCTATTCCCGTCCCGAACACCACAGGAAAACGGGAGGCCGAAAAGACAGTCCACAAGCCTATCAGGGGCCACCAGAGACCCAGCCGGCAGCGTACCTGCGAGGGAGCAATAAAGTCAACTGCGAATATTTTCACATATTCCCTCTCTTCGTCACCATTTTCAAAATATTTTAAAAAAAACGTAACTGCCCAGGTACCCTGCCTAGTATAATAAGTTAACGTAAAATATTGAAATAAATGGTAAAATTCCAAACAAAAAAAAAGAATCTTAGCTAGCATCTTTTAGTAATACACTTATATTTCAACATTATAGCATTAGGTCCATTTTGGGGTCAAAAATTTCCATGCAGCATCAAATCAATAAGTTCAAATAGTTGCATAGACGATGGGTACCTGGGCAGTTACAAAAAAACAAAATAACAAGTCAAACCGCAACCGACTTGGGATACGAAGTTTCTGTCATCCCAAGCGAAAGCGGAAATCCAGGACTCGAAGCAATCGATCAACGTTCCGGATTCCAGCCTTCGCGGGAATAACGTTTAAAAACTACGTATCCTAAAGCATGGTTGCGGTTTAGAGCAGGTGGGTTTGGAAGGCGAAACTTAGCCTTTGACTTTTTCTCGAACGGGAATTAGAGTCCTGGCCAGGGTTCCAGAGTTGGCAATAGTGCGCATGTCCGGGGCGAAACCGGCATGCGGGAAGCAATCTCATTCAAGAAAATAAAGGCCAAAAGTGAAAGCTTTCGTACTAGATGTTGACGGAGTGATGACCGATGGGAAGTTTCATTATTCAAGAGACGGAAAAATAATGAAACAATTTGGTCCGGATGACAATGACGGACTTTCCCTCTTGAAACCCCATATCGAGATCTGTTTCGTCACAGGTGATAAAAAGGGCTTTGCCATCAGTCAAAGGCGAATTCAAGAGGATATGAAATTCCCCTTGCATCTGGTCAGCACCATACGCCGCGCAGAATGGATCAGCGAAAGATACCCCCTTGATAAAGTTATTTACATGGGAGATGGTATATTCGACCACTACGTGATGAAAAAAGTCGGCTATTCCATCGCCCCCTCGGACTCGGATCCCCTTGCCCTCAGACATGCCAACTACATTACCCAACGCCCAGGTGGAAACAGGGCTGTCGCTGAGGCTTGTCTGCACATTCTGGAGAAATTTTTTCAGCCCTACAATCCCGACGAACTGCCCAATGAGCAAATTCAACTTTCAGGAGAATGGTCGGTATGATTCGTCGCAAACTGGAGATGTTTACCTCCAACCGCCGTTGCACTTTGCTTGGCGTTGGGCCTATGAGCCTGAATTGCGTCAATGCGGCCATTGAACTTGCTAATGAACATGACTCCCTCATTATGCTTATTGCCAGTCGCAGGCAGATAGATTCTGAAGATTTCGGAGGCGGTTATGTCAACAATTGGTCAACAGAGCGTTTCGCAAAGTATGTCATTCATAACGACAAGAAGGGGCGCGTCGTTCTGGCCAGAGACCATGGCGGACCGTGGCAGAACGATACGGAACGCAAGGCTCGGTTAAGCCTGCGCCAAGCTATGGATTCGGCGAAAAAATCTTTCAAGGTAGACATAGAATCTGGCTTTGACGTCATTCATATCGATCCCAGCATCGATATTTTTGGACAACCCGATGTAAATGAAATTCTGAACCGAATTTTTGAACTTTATGAATATTGCTGGACAGTTTCCCAAAACAAGCAACGCAAGGTGCTTTTTGAGATTGGTACCGAAGAACAGAGCGGCAGTACCCAACATATCGATGATTTGGCTTATATTCTGAATGAGGTTGATATTTTTTGCAAAAAGTCCAGACTGCCAAAACCAACTTTTATAGTTTCACAGACCGGTACCCGGGTAATGGAAACTAAAAATGTAGGTTCATTTGATTCTCCGGTTCGTTTTCCCTTTGAGTTGCCTGCTGGAATTCAGGTTCCACGCATCCTCGACATATGCAGCCACTTCGGGGTGTGGCTCAAGGAACACAACACCGACTATCTTTCTGACGAGGCCCTGTCCTGGCATCCGAAACTGGGGATACACGCCGCCAACGTAGCCCCTGAATTCGGGGTTTCCGAAACCCGGGCACTGGTTCAACTTATGAACCAAAATGGTCTGAAAAAAGAGTGCGAAAGTTTTCTTGATCTCGCTTTCAAGTCTGGAAAATGGGAAAAGTGGATGCTTCCTCAAACCAAGGCGGATGATACCGAACGCGCAATCATTGCCGGTCACTATGTCTATTCTGACCCTCGTTTTCTTGAGATTAAAAGGGTTGTTCAATCCAGGCTGACCAACGTCCATGTAGATGATTATCTCAAAGAAGCTGTTAAGGAGAAGATTTATCGCTACATGAAACTGTTCCATTTAACGAGGCCCTAATGAAAAAAAACACGGCGACGATCATCTTGAATCGAAATCTTCCTGAGGTAACGGATCGGCTGCATGACTCTTTAGTGCGAACCAACGGGAACGTCACCGATGTCTACGTTGTCGAGGCCGGGTCTGGTGATGACAACCTGTCGAAAAGCTGCACTTGGCACGCCAACTGGGAGCAGGCCCGCAGGGAAGGGCTTCGCCCCCCCCGTGGATTCAACTATGGCCTGAGTCAACTTTGGAAAGAGAATAAATTTAAAAATTATGATTATTTTTTTCTTCTAACCAATGATACCGAATTTGACAACAGACCGTTTTTGGAAGAATTGCTGGATGAGCTGGAAAAACATCCGCGGGTGGGCATCCTTTCCCCCTGTTCCAAATATTGGGGGGAGAAGTCTTTATTAAGTGAAAAAAGCACCATGTATTTTTGGTATGTTCTTAATACTGCTTTTCTCATGCGTCGAGAATTCATCGAAGTGGTTATGGCTCCCGATGAGCCCGATTATATGAACTTTCTGTACGATGGTACCAATTTCCGTGGATATGGCACCGAGTTGGAACTTATTGCCAAGGGGTATGCCAATGATTGGGCTACAGCCTTGACACGCAGGGTATGGTCCGAAGAAAATGAGTCCTATCTCACGGAACATTTTCAGATCATCAATACCGAATCCTATCATGAAAACCTTAAAATGGCTGTCGATGAGGGGGAACGCTGGATGCGCCGCAAGTATGGTTTCAGAAGTCGATGGAATATGCAACTCTATTCCAAAAATTTTTATGATCGGTTTTTTAAATATTTCCCTGAATTGTCAGACTATAAGGTGTAGTTATGATTATCAATGAATACTTCAAGGCTTTTGCCAGCAAGGACGTTCACTCCTTGAAATCGTTGCTTCATGGTGACGTGGTTCTACAGGCTCCCGGGGATGGCATTGTGAGAGGGCGAGAGGCTGTACTAAGAAACATTCAGGGAATCTTCGATAATTTTGATGTTGATATTGAACTGAACAGGTGGTTCAAGGGGGAAAATGGCTCTGCCGCCGTAGAGTTTCATTTGGTGTTGGTAGACAAATCGAATAAAAAAATAGTAATTGATGGCATCGATTTGATTGAGTTGAAAGACAACAAGATAGTCTCTTTGCGTGCCTATTTGGATACTACTGTTGGGCCATGATTTTCGTTTCGGCCATGACACTTCAGGCACGGAAACCTTCTGTTTAAAGGTAACCGTTCAGTCCCCCCGCCTTTTTTCCTTTAAAAGTATTGCGGGGGTCCGGGGGGAGGTTTGGAGGCGGTGCCTCCAAGGTTTTTCTTTTGACTTTGATTTTGACTTTCCT
>JACSDG010000088.1:14918-16304 GCA_015660855.1 Magnetococcales bacterium | reverse complement strand
GCTCCGCCTCCAAACCGCAGCACGGGGGGAGAACCTCCCCCCAGACCCCCGCAATAATTTCAACCTTTAAAAAAAAGGGGGGGGACTGAATGGTTACGCCAATCCAAAGATCACGCGCTGCATTTTTCAAAGCTGCGGCTGAAAAACTCAACAAGGACACCCAGATGCCTTCAACTGTTGCGATATACAAGATTGTATTTCCAATTTTTGGAAGTGCTCCAAGATAATGATATGACTGCATTAATTCGTGGAAATATCGTTCTTCTGAAGGTTCTATTGGGCGAACAATAACATCTAGAGATTCAAAATGGCTCCTCCTTGTAACGTGAAAAGCCACTTTATATCGCATAAGAGAATAAGTGTTCAGGAATTTTTGTAACATAATGATAATAAAAGATAATATTGCTAGAATAAAATCACCCTGTGTAAACAGTGCGGTGGATGGATACTCGAAAGGACAAACCCCTCGGAAAAGAAAAAACTCCAGGGATGGTCAGTCTTTATCAAATTTTTTATTGATGCGATAAACGTAGGCCAACACCTCGGCAACGGCGCGGTACAGGGGTGGCGGAATGGTTTGCCCCACGGGGATTTTCCCCAATACCGAGACCAAATCAGGATCCTCCATGAGGGCAACCCCGGCCTCTTCAGCCTTCTTCATGATGATTTCGGCAATGCGGCCCTTGCCCGAAGCCGTCACCCGTGGCGAAGAATCCCTGCCCCGTTGTCCTGGTCATTTTTCGGCATGGGACGTTTGGGTAGCGGGAAAACAAAGATACGTGGACATCATGTTTAAACCTCGATGGAAAATCCCTCGCCAAGTTCCAGGATAGTATGCCGTTCCTCTTGGACTGTGGCCCGCGAAAGACGCGACAATTCCAGGGAGCGCAACGGCAACTCCGCCTGGATCAATGCCTGACGCAGCACCCGGATATCCTCCCTTAAGGCCGACAGGGCATCCTCTTCTTCGGCCCCCATGGCAATTTGCAAAGTGTTCTGCGTGTAGGACAAACGCGCCTGAACCGTCCCCAACCGTGTCAGGTTCAGGGTCACCAGAACCGAAGTGGCTTCCTTGTCTTCCCCCTCCCCGCCGGCGTTGCCACCGTGATGCCGACGCCATATCATCTCCCCCAACCCGCGTTCATCCAACCAAAAAAGGCGATACCCCAGGTAGGGATCACCATCGAGTCCAGGGGCCGTACGAGGCAACACGTCCTGCATGGCCAACAAATCACCCACACGCATGAGGGTCTGACGTGCAGCACTGAGTTCCTGCTCCCCCCCGCGACCTTGTGCCACCGCCTCGGGAGCGGGACGCAGATCGTTGGCGGCATCCCGCAACTGCTGCAACATGTCCCGGATTTCCCCACCCCCCCCCCCGGCCAG
>JACSDG010000088.1:0-14910 GCA_015660855.1 Magnetococcales bacterium | reverse complement strand
AAATTGCCCGGATTTCCCCCCCCCCCCCCCCGGAGCAGGCGCAGCAATTCGGACAAATCACCCTGTTGCAGGGATTGCAGGGACAGATTGGGCAGGATCCTTTGCAACACCCTGGCCATGCTCTCACCCTTGCTGGTGACGAACAATGGGTTCTGCCCTGTTTGCCGGACGGAGGCCAGGAGGGAAAACAATCCATCGCCCTTGCCGGCCACACCGGTCCCTTCCAACCCCGAAAAATTCAACACTCGCGCAAAAACATCCGGGCTGCGCATGAGACTTTGCTCCATCTCGCCCGCCATACGTTGGGCCACCCCCGATTCACTGGCCAGCATGCGAAAGGTCACCTGGGGCTGGAGGCGAATCACCTCCATACGCACCTGTTCCCCCTCCTTGAGGGCCTGGCCACCGGAAAAATGGAATCCACGCCCATCCGACAGTCGCAACACCCCTTCGCCGCGACCGTTGACCTCGCTGACACGACCGCTGATCACCTCGCCCCGGGCCAGTTGGGGCGTCGTGGGGGCTGATTTATCCGCCGTCTTGGCAACGGATTGGACAAAATCACCAGATATCAACATGGGTTTGTTCCATAGGGCTGGCTGGCGCGCCCCGGGCCGCACTCCCAAAGGCGGGAAAAACGCGAAATCTTAATCTTTCATACGAATGTTCAAGGAGACCCACCCCCTGCACGACATCCCCTTCAACCCTATTCGGTAAACTTGTTGGCGATGCGTTTCAACAGGCTGACTTCTTCAACCGTCAGACCCGTTTCTTCGATAACCCGGTCTTCATCCACATTGTTGGCCAACAACAAACGGGCCTCGCGATAAGCATTGGCCTTGAAGGATTCCTCGTTGTCCCCCCCCCGCGCCGACGACCCCATCCCCATTCCCATCATGGGGACCATGGAACGGTTGATCATACGTATTTCACCTTGAATGGCCTCCAGATCGTGCTGCATGGTCTTTGGAATTTTTTCCATGGTGTCCAACAACTCGGTACCCAATTGCTGGAGACGCACATGCAACGCCTTGATCGCCCGATCATCCACTTCCGGGATTTCCCTGGCCGCCATTTCCTTGCCCAATCGAGACATGTCATCCCGCAACCCGCGCAATTGCCGGAACACCACGGCAATCCCCAGGTAGAGAACAAAAAAACACAGGACGACAAGTAGGTTCCAATAGCCCATGGTCACTTCTTGCCAACGACACGACGCATTTTGGCTCGCATTCTCAGAGCCGCCTTGGAGTGCAACTGCGAAATTCTGGATTCGGTCAATCCCAAAGCTTCGCCAATTTCACACATGGTCAACTCTTCATAATAGTAGAGAGTCAGGACCAAGCGTTCTTTTTCGGGCAGGCTTTCGATGGCCTGGCTCATGGCCAAACGCATTTCCCGCAAACCGATGGATTCCAGGGGATCCTCGACATCGGGATCGGCCAACACCTCCAGAATATCCCATTCATCGTCTTCCAGCGAGGGACGAATATCCTCGAAGGAAAGGATGGAAATTCCCCGCACCGAATCGAGTTGCTGATAAAACTCATTCAGGGTGATCTGGAGGCGATCCGCCACTTCACGATCTTCAGCCGGCCGACCCAACTCCCCTTCGAGTTGCTGATAGACCGTTTGAATGTGACCCGCCACCTGGCGGACGGCGCGCGGAACCCAATCCATGGCGCGCAGTTCGTCCAGAATCGCCCCTCTGACCCTGAACTCGGCATAGGTTTGAAACTTGATACCCCGGTTGGGATCGAATTTGGCAACGGCGTCGATCAATCCCAGCACACCAACCTGGATGAGATCATCCACATCCACCGACTGCGGCAGTTTCATGGAAATCCGGTTGGCGACGTACTTGACCATCGGCGCGTATTTGATGATCACATCATCCCGGGACATCCCCTCCCAGGATTCCACATTTTCCCTGATGCGGCCGGCATCCATTGTGGGCATGGCCATAGGTGGTTTCCTTGAGATTTTGATTATTATTGCCGCCGCTCTTCATTGAGCAACCGGCGCCAAAAAAACAGCATCCGCCCATCATCTTGACGCTGTCGCTGCCACAGACGACTGATGCTTTCGGAAAGTTCCTGGAACGATTTTGAAGCAGGAGCCTCGGGAAAGCGTTCCGAAACCTGTTCCCCATTGCGCACCGACTGGGCGAGCAAAGGGTCATGCGGGATAAACCCTGCAAAAGTCAAACCAACATTCAAGTGTGTCCCAGCCACCGAGGAAATACGGCGATACACATCGCGAGCCTCACTCGCGGTTCTGACCTGGTTGACCACCAGGTCAAACTGCGACACGCGGTGTGTGGTAAACATCACCTTAATCAGGGCATAGGCATCGGCAATACTCGCCGGGTCCGGGGTGGCAACCACCATGATCCGCTCCACCGCCAGAACAAAGAACCGCACATTGGCCGAAATCCCCGCCCCCGTATCCACCAATACAACATCAAACTCGGCGTTCCAATGATCGATATGGTCCATCAGGGACAGTTTTTGCTGTTCGGTCAGGGTACTCAATTCCGCCACCCCCGAGGCCGCAGGCAAAACGGTGATGCCAAAGGGACCGGGGACGGCAACTTCGTCCAGAGTCATATCCCCGATCAGGACATCCTGAATGGTATATTTGGGCGACAGACGCAACACCACATCAATGTTGGCCAGCCCCATGTCGGCGTCGATGATCAACACCTTGAACCCTTGCCGGGCGTACTGAATGGCCAGATTGACCGTTACCAAAGTTTTACCCACACCACCCTTGCCACTGGTAACGGCCAAGGTATGCGGCACTTTCCTTTCGGACGGTGCACGATCCAGAGCGGCGCGTTTGGAAGGACCACCTTGCCGGTCTCCCGTTTTTTTCACCCTGGCCAGTTGTTGCAAGGTTGCAACCTGATTGTCCATATCTTCCATAAAGTATTACCTTCGCCATCCGCCTGGGGCGGCCTCATTTTTTTTCAAGCCGGTGAGTAGGAAAAACGGGTTGTTTTCAATCGTTTACATTTTGTTCCCGGGTAAACCAGGTTGCCAATGTCTTGGGAGACATCCAGCCCAGATTTTCCGGCACTCTTTGACCATCGGTATACATCGTCAACGGCAACCCCGATTTCACCGCCACGTTGAGAATTCCACCATAGGTGACGGTTTCATCAAGCTTGGTAAAAATCAATCCGGTGGGGTTCAAGACGGAAAATCGCCGATGAATGGCATGTTGCTCCGATTCGCGCACATTGGCCGACATGCAAAGAATCACTTCCCTATCGTCGCCCATAACGGGCAGCAATCCCGCAGTGGAATTGACCTGACGACGATTGTAGGGACTGGAACCCACCGTATCCACCAGGACAAAATCGCAGCGGTTCAAGGAGTGCAACCCCGCCTTGACCTCGGACAAGGACCGGGCCACCACCAGGCGCACCTGCAACAGTTTGGCATAGGTTTCCAGTTGCGCCACGGCACCCACACGAAAGGTGTCCAGGGTGACCATACCCACCGATCTTTGCCGGTTAAGCATCAGGTCGGCAGCAAGCTTGGCCAGGGTCGTCGTCTTGCCGACCCCCGTAGGCCCCACCAAGGCCACCACCCGTGCCTTTCCGCTCAAAGGATCCCGAAATTGCAAACTTTCCTTGAGGGCATTCTCCATGCTGTGACCCGATTCACTGGAACTCACAATAATTTTTCTGGCGATAGGCTCCTCCACCCCATGCATCAACAGCCAACTGTAATTGCGCTTGCTTTCGTGATCCAGACCCGCCACCTCGTCGGAACCGGAGCTTATGGGAAGTTGCGGACCCTGTTTTTCCAGGCTGCGCAACCCCTCCTTGATGGAGTGAACATCCATCCCCTGTCGTCCACCGCCCTCCCCTCCCCGAACGCTCTGACCATAACCTCCAGGCAAACGCGTTTTCATGGCGGGCATGTCCACCGGATCATCCACCACCGCCGAAAACCGTCCCGAAGGCCGCGACCCAGGATCCACCCCTCCCCCTCCCATAGAGGTGTTCGGACACGCAGTCACCTCAATGAAGGTATCGCCCAGGGCCGAACCACCCTTGACCTTGTCGCGAACGCTACGCGTGGAAAGAATGACCGCATCCTCCCCCAGCGCCTCCTTAACCATGTTCAGGGCTTCGCGCATATCCCGCGCTTTGAAGGTCGATATTTTCATTGTTATTCCGTTATCCTTGGATTATTCGCCCAGTTTCAGGTAAACGCCACCGTCCCCAACGAATAAATTTGTATGTTGGAAGGGATTTCGTTCTGGGACAACACCACCAGATGGGGGATGGTTGATTCGGTAGCCTGCTTGACAAAAGGACGTGCCCTGGCCCCGGTAATAATGATGGGCTGCACCACCTGAGTCGCCACCTTTTCCACCTGCCCGCGCAACTGGTTTAAAAACAGCCCGGCAGAACGCGGTGCCAGCGAAAGATAGGATCCATACTCGCCATCAACAATCGCCTCATTAATCAGGTTTTCGGCATCGGCCCCCAAAACCAGCGCCCTCAAGGTACCATCATCCTCCAGGTAGCGGTTCACCAGGGAGCGCGACAACGATTGCCGCACCAATTCCACAAGTTGCTGCGGCTGTTTGACTACTTTGGCGAAGTCGGCCATGGTTTCCAGAACGGTGGTCATATCCCGTATGGAAACCCGTTCACGCAACAGCCCTTGAAGCACTTTCTGGACCCCACCCAGATTCACCACATTGGGAATCAACTCATCCACCAGCTTAGGCTGATTTTTGGCCACCATATCCAACAGATTTTGCACCTCCTGCCGGTTCAGCATTTCGTGGGCATGGCCATGTATCAACTCGGTGATGTGGGTAGCCAGAACGGTGGCGGCATCCACCACCGTGTACCCCAACATTTCGGCACGTTCCCGATCATGGGAGGTGATCCATATGGCCGGCAGACCAAAAGCCGGCTCCTTGGTGGGGGTTCCTTCGATCTGCCCCGTCACCGCCCCCCCTTCCATGGCCAGAAAGTGCCCCGCCTTCAATTCACCGCGCCCCACCTCAACCCCCTTGATGTAAAAGGCATACTCACCGGGACGAAACTGCAGATTGTCCTTGATGTGGATCGGGGGAACCACAAATCCCATATCGACGGCAAACTGTTTGCGAATGGAGCGAATTTTGTCCAGCAGCGTCCCGTGCTGGCTTTCATCCACCAGGGAGATCAGACCATACCCCACATCCAGGCGTAACAGATCCAATGCCAGAAAGGATTCGATAGGTTCTTCCTGTTGCGCCTCCGCCTGGGCGTGGACCGCCTCTTCGCGAATGACGGCCCGATCCTTGGCCTCCCGGCGTTGAAACAAAAAATAGGCCCAGGTTCCCAGCAGAATGGCCAACAGCGAAAAAGGAATCGTGGGCATCCCCGGAATGATGGCAAACAATCCCAAAACCCCGGAACTCAAGAGAATAACCCTGGGATTGGCCGTGATCTGGCCACCCACATGGTCGGCCAGATTTTGATCGGTCGAGGCGCGGGTTACGAGAAAACCGGCGGCGGTAGAAATCACCAGAGCCGGTATCTGGTTAACCAGTCCATCACCCACCGTCAAGATGGTGTAGATGTTGGCCGCTTCACCGGCGGTCATCCCTTTGCTGACCACACCGATGACAAATCCACCAACAATGTTGATCAGGGTAATGATAATGCCGGCCACGGCATCCCCGCGAACAAACTTGGAGGCACCATCCATGGCCCCAAAAAATTCCGATTCTGCTTCGATCTCCCGCCGCCGGGCCTTGGCCTCCGATTCGGATATCAGCCCGGAGTTGAGATCGGCATCCACCGCCATCTGCTTGCCTGGCATTTTATCCAAGGTAAAACGGGCCGCCACCTCGGCGATACGACCGGCACCTTTGGTGATCACCACAAAGTTAATGATCACCAGAATGGTAAAGATGATCACCCCAACCACGGTATTACCACCGACGACAAACTGACCAAAGGAACGGATCACTTCACCCGCTGCCGCCTCCCCTTCGGACCCGTGCAATAGAATCAGGCGGGTTGTGGCTATGTTCAGGGAAAGCCGAAACATGGTTGTGATGAGCAAAATACTTGGAAATGAGGAAAACTCCAGAGGCTTATGGATGTACACCGTTGTCAGAAGAATGACGATCCCCATGGAAATGTTGACGGAAAGAAACAGATCCAGCAGCATGGGTGGCAAAGGGATGATCATGACCATCAAGACAACGATGATGCCAGCGGCCATCAGGATGTCGTTAAGCCCTTTCATCCGTCTCAAGGAAAGGGGAATGGAAGCCAAGTGACCCTCCGCTCATAAACCTTTAATTGCATTAAAATTCCCATAGGGCACCGTACAAGGAACACGACGCCGCCCCACCGCCCATAAACCCTGCAACCGAGACAAACCCGAACGACCCGAGCACAGACAGGAATACGACGGCGACGACGAACACTTCGCAAGAACCATGCCTTGTGCATTATCACTAGCCAACGATGCTTACAACGGATGGCAAAACGAAGCGTATCAGAGAGCCTCCCCCTCCCCAAAACTCAGGGGAAGGAGGGAGCACGACAACCGGGACTGGAGAAAAAACGAGGGACAGCCTGCGACCTCAGCTGAAATGATCCAAAAATCGGGAGATATCCAGGAGCAGGACATCATAAAGTTCATCGCTGTTATCCTTGCGGTAGCGACCAATGGCCTGCACCACATCGTTGCCACCACCGGTGATGTTGGATTGCAGTGGGTGTTCGATATGCTCCAGACGGCTGAAAAAGCGAATGTCGTCCACCGCCATGGCAAACTGCCTCTCCCCAGAGACAAACACGACCACATATTCCAGCATGTAGCGATTGACCAAGCCGCCAATCCCGTTAAACAATTCCAGCAACGAAGCCAGCAAACCCTGTTCGGTATTTTGAACCAATTGGACCGCCGCATCTTTTTTTCCCGCCTGAATAAGCTCGTTGGCTTCGACGGCGACGCCATGAACCGCCTTGTGGGGAGAATCAAAACGGGCCATATAATTGTTTAAATTACTGTTGTCCGAAGAAAAACCGTCATACCATTTGCCAAAAGCGCACAGATGGGGATTGGTCTGTACCGAGATGGGCTTGTCGTTATAAACCTCATCTTTCAGTTTGTTGAGCCAGTTGATATGATCCTGTTTGCGCGCCTCCATGGTTGCCACCAGTTCGTTGATCTCCAGGGTACGCGCCTTGCCACCCAGGAAAACCCGCAGATCGAACAGCGGCAGGCTGCCATCACGGAACGGTATTACGCCGCGCATTTCCGGGGGACTGTCGGGAATCGGCGTGAACTCCAACATATCGACGACCGAAACGATGTCGTGGGAGATCACCCCATAGGGGGTTCCGTTCACCGTAAAAACAAGATAATCCGAATCCAGAGAAAATTTAGTTCCCACTTTTGGTTGGCCCCCTTGCAGTGTAGATCAACGCTCAGAATACCCCGCATCGCACTCCATCCCAAACTAAGCAAAAAACAAACTGTCTGCAAGAAATTTAAATCCAAGCATTTAAAAAATAATTCAAACCCTTTAAAGATCAGAGTGATGGGCCATTTCAATCCCGATGTTCCACACTCCAAACAAAAGAAAAATTGATTACAGGAAATAATTTTTTATCATGACAAAGAAAAAATCTGTGCTAGAATGAAATGGCAGCGCGTTTATATACGGACACCAACGAAAGGACTTCCGACAAGGAGAAACGTCAATGACGCAAGAGATGACCTTCGATGATGTCCGGAAAATGTTCCAGGAAATGGTCCAGGAGGATCGAGAACGGAGGCGGGAACTGGACCGCATGTTTCGGGAGACCGAACGCATGTTTATGGATACTGATCGCCAAATCAAGGAGACCGATCGCCAAATCAAGGAGACCGATCGCCAATTCAAGGAGACCGATCGCCAATTCAAGGAGACCGATCTTAAAATCGAAAAGGTTTCCACTCAAATCGGCAACCTGAGTGGTCGATGGGGGAAATTTGTGGAAGGGTTGGTTTCCCCGTCCTGTGAGACCCTTTTTGTTGAAAGGGGAATTCCAGTACACAAGGTCAGCCGCCAGATCAAGGCGAAAATGCCGGGCGGTCGCCACATGGAAATTGACGTATTCGTGGTCAATACCGATGCCGTGGCACTGGTAGAGGTCAAAAGCACTCTGACAGTCGAGGATGTCCGAGAACATCTCACCCGCTTGGCAGAGTTCAAGGATTTTTTCCCGGAGTACGCCGACAAGCGCGTCATTGGTGCCGTGGCGGGAATTGTCATCGAAGAAAACGCGGATCGTTTTGCCATCAATAAGGGGTTGTTCGTCATAGAGCAGGCGGGAAATTCATTACGCATGGCCAACGACGAAAATTTTGTTCCTCGCACTTGGTAGATGGAGCATGCTGCCCTTCAGGCAAGAACAAAAACCTTGGGTGCTCTTGCCCCCCCCCCCCCCCCTTAACCCCTAAATTTCCTTAAAGAACACACAGGGCGTCAATTCGGACGCCCCCGTCTGACCCAGGAACTGCGGGACGCCGCCATCCTCATGGCCAAGGAAAATATTCTCTGGGTCATCCAGTTTCCCCACGGCGCATCCCAGAACAACTTCTGGGAAGGCGCGTTCAAACGACTTCCAGGGGATCAGCAGCGGGTGCGTTCATGGATGCCAGACACCAGATTTTCCATATGCTTCTGGTTTGTTTCGATGAAACAGATGTCGGGATTGAGCATGGGCAAGGCGTTTAGCCTGGCGGGTTCCAGTCCGCCGCAAAGGATAGGGTGGATGATTTTGGCCATGGACCAGGCCGCGCTAAGTTCGGCGCAAAAACTTGGATTCGCCAGGGCTTGCGCGCTGCACATGAACAAAACCTCCTGACAATCTTTGATGCGCTCCCGTTTGGCGTCATCCCACGCCTGTCCGACGTCGTCTGGATACATGGCATCATCAATGTTTAGGTTGAATGCGTTAAGACGATCTTTTACTCTCGTCACCGCATCCTGTTGGTCCTGCGTGTAACACAGGCGCAATCGATAATTCTCGACAATCGACGGTTTGGCGAGATCCCACAAGGTATCGAAGGCCTTCCAGTGCATATCGAATACATCGTTCTCCCGGTAGACATCGTTGATGATCATATACCAGGGCATGGCAATGGATGATACGCCAAAATCATAACGCCCGGTTACCAAGATATCCTGAAAAAAAAACATGGGCCCACCTGGAACAACATCATAAAAGCGAAGCTCCACGAACTCTTTTTTAAGATTAACTAAACTAATCAACTCAAACAGGTTATACAATGAAAGCTGTTTTGGAATAGTTATATTAAACACACTGCTCATTGCCCGCAAAATGAGTTCTAACCCATTACGCGATTCAACCTCCGCTTTTTCTTGTATTCTAGGTAAAAAAATATTATTTGATCTTGATTTGGAAAACTCAGAATATGGATTGGCAAGGAGAAATTTGACGGGAGAAGACAGACGCTTTGATTTTTTAAGCATATTGCGAATTTGTTCTTTACTGAAGGTATCGCTAAAAAAAGAATCGAGTATCCTAAATTCCTTCACGCTGCGACCAAATTCCACATTTTCATGTTTGGTTAAATCAGTCAATTCCAGAGCGCGATTGATAAAAGATTCTAGCCCTTCTGGAAAATCACGTACCACAGGTTCAAAATGGACATCGAGTATTCCCGACTTGGCATGGTAGGATGACCAATTCACGCTATTCACAGACATAGTCTCTACTCCCATGAATCCATAGTTGGATCATCTTCCTGGGCCAGTGCGTCCAGATAGATATCCGCCAGATATTTGGCGTAGATTTCCAAGGAATCGATGATGTTCTTTCCTGCCCGATTGCGGCGGATTTTGCTATCGAAGCGTTCCAGTAAAACAGAAATTTCTGTCAATGCGATCAATACATGATCGGTGTCCACGCCAGAGCGGATGGCGTGGGTCAGAGTGTTCAACTCTTTGACGCCCTTGTTTTCCGGTTCCATTCGCTTCACCAGGTAACCCAGTTCCTGGAGATAACATTCTGCCCGCTGCGCCATAGGCACCACCCCTAAATCCTTGAGTGGGGCAAAGGCACTGAACTCGCCCATGTTTGCCACCCGGGGAATGGCCATCAGGGTCAGGTTGGTGAGATTATGTTTCTCGAGATACTGAAGCACCGCTTCCACCACCGAGATAAACCGTCCGCCATGTTTGGCGCAGATTTCCTGTAAGTCTTTCTCGTAGTAGGGAGTGGTATTGCAAGCAATTGCAATATGGGTGGCCCCTGCGTGTAATAAATTTTCCACTCCGCCGCAGACCACTTCCCGCACCGGTTGCAGACGCTCTTTCAATTCCATAGACAGCCCCATTTCCGGGATGGAATCAACGATCACCCGGGGATAAGAGAGGTCCCCATACATCAATTTTTGTTTCATTAGCTCTTGGTGAATATGTCCATTGAGCTGCCGCCACAGGGATTGACCGCTTTCTGGTCCATTACCGGTGAGGATGCCGAATACGGGTAAATTATTGCGCCTTTCCCTTCGATGGTGGACGATATCTGCGACAATCACCTGGGGAGATACATTCCGGAGGATCTCGATAACTTCAGCTGGGTAGAACTCCACCGCCCATTCTAGGTCACCGGCATTGGTCATCATGGTATGTGGAGCGGGGTAACGGTCCAATAGTCCCCGGTCGAAGACCTGGATGAACTGATGCGCTTCACTGAAGGGATTGACCGTGCCATAACGTGCCCCATAACTTTCCGCCAGTGTTTCCTTGTCAAGACGTTCCATCGGGGCAACAGCCCCGACCGCAAGTTGAGCGGTCTCCAGGTTGAACCGGCAGTTGGCCCGGGCGTGGATGAGTACATGGCGAGTTTGTCCATCGGGGAATCGTCCGATCATGTGCAGGGACTTCAACTCATCATTCAGGGGAATGCCGACATTGCCCAACCTGTAACGCCGATGCGCCGCATCCCGGCAACTGGTGGCTGGCGAGTTGGTGCTGATAGCATGCCATATCCCCAGTGCGGCAAGTTGCTCCTTTGTACGCCAGACCCGTTCCGGCGGCGAGGGCGCGACAGCAACAGGATTGACAATATCGATTTTTTCCATTTATTTTTTAACCCGTTTTTCAGAAATGAGCAAACCCTGAGTGTTTGCGTCCAGAACCAGGAAAAGTGAGAAAGGCATGAGGAACAGTCTCCAAGAGGAGACTTCGTTCCCCCTAAAGCAAATATTAAATACCTACTTCCCACAGAACATGAATTTCTCCCCGGATATCATGGACCATTTCCTTGCAGAGCTGCTTGTACGTCATCTCACCCTTGCGCTTCTTGGCCAGCAACCAAGCCAGCTTGGTGGTCATGGATTCAATGCTCATGTCGTAGGCAGGAATGGCCAATTCATTGTCCCTCAGGAGTTTTCCAGGATCGTTGACTTGGAAGTTGCTGTTGCCATTGGGGGCCTGTGTAGTGACGACGATGGGAATTTCCATGCCTTTCAGGTACTCGAAGGCGAGTCGATGATCCGTACAGGGGTCGCCAGCACCAAAGGCGCGGAGGATGAATCCCTGAACATTGTTATGGGTCACCAGGGTTTTGAAAATATCTGTTGACATGCCTGGGAACTCGGTAAGTGAAGCGATACGCATGTCAAAATCATTGTCGCAAACCAAGTCCTTGGCATTACGCGCCACCGGGTAGGTCCCAGTATTGAGATACCTCAGGTGTTTCTCCAAATTGCGTTCATCAATGTTGATGATACGACCAATCCGCCCGATGCTGCTGGAGCTGAAGGACTTAAAGGCATCGTAATCGAATTCCGTATCCTTCTTGACCCGTGTGCCGGTAATGATATAGCTGCCGAACACGGCCATCACCCCCTTGATCGGGTTGCCTTCCCGGGGCCAAGCGGCTAGGCGAAGGGCGTTTTCCAGGTTGGATAGAGCATCGGAACCGGGCAGGCCGGCGGAAACCTGGGATCCAGTGAGCAGGATAGGTTTGTTGGGATTCGCAATGCCAAAACTCAGTGCGGCGCAGGTGTAGCCCAAAGTGTTGGTGCCATGGGTGATGATGAAGGCATCGTGTTTGTCGTATTCCTGTTTGATATGATCTACCAGGGCCATCCAATGGCTGGGTTTGATGTTTGAACTGTCGATATTCGCCAATTCAAAGGTGGTCAAGTCGATTTCAAGCTTATGTTTCCGGTTCAAGTAGCCGAGTGTACCAGAAATTAAATCTTTGAACTCATCCGCCGAACGCTTCATGCTCTCGTCTTGTTTATCTGCCGCTACCTGACCGGCAATGGTGCCGCCAGTGGTGATCAAGTGAATGCGATATGCGTTGCCCACGTTGCCCATGTTTTTTTTCCTCAAAAAGAGACATGTTGAGTCAATGTTTATGAAGCCGTGCTGACGATCCGGAAACCGTAGGTTTTATGGCTTGAAGTTGGCACAGCCCGCTTGCGGTAGGTGGGGGTGATCACCGGGGCGATGTCTAGCCAGGACCCGCCCCGAAGGACGCGCTCTACAACCTCAGGTCCATTCGCTCCGACATAATCGTCGGTGGATCCCTGTGGAAAATCCGCGCCATACCAGTCGTGGCACCACTCCCAGAGGTTGCCCAGCATATCGTACAAGCCAAAATTGTTGGGGGTTAACCCCCCAATGGGATGGGAGATTCTGCGGGAATTGCGGTTGAACCAAGCATGCCTTTCCAAGGGAACGGGGGGTTGGTGTGATCCGCCAGCGCGGCAAGCGTATTCCCATTCCGCTTCAGAAGGGAGACGAAAGCCGTTATTTGCCAAATCCGCATGGACACTCTCTCTATCTATACGATAGACCGGATCAAGTTTGGCTTGTTCTGAGAGGCGATTGCAAAATTCAACGGCCTGTATCCAAGTGACCCGGTCCACCGGCAGGTTATCACCGGAAAAATGATTTTTATGACCTGAGCCCATCACCTCTTCAAAAAATTGCTGGGTGACTAGGTACGGGTCGATTCTGAATGGGCGAGTAATGTTGACCTCAAGAATTTTTTTGCCCCCCTCGCCCATGATATAATTTCCCTTGGGAATGGTGCGCAACCGATTTAACAATTGGAAGATGTGACTGGGTTGATTGACGGTTATCATGCCTGCCTGAAGAGCAGCAGGACTCCCGGCATCGCTTTGCGGTGTAGCGGGAGATACGTCGTAAGAAGGACTGGACCGAGATTCTTCATGACGATCTGTATTCAGCCCTGCGACACCGCTGGAACAATATTGGTAAACATTAATGCTCAAACCATGCTTGATGGTGACGTCATGGTAGGCATGAAAGTTTGTCTCTTCCTCAGGCTCAAAATCCACATATTCCCTGTAGGCACCTTCGGTGAAGAAAATTTGATTAGGACCACCCAGATTCATGACTCGGGCGGCAAGGTTGATCGGCGTTCCGGCGACATTAAAACGGCCAGTTAAATCGCGAAAGAGCAGCACTCGTCCTTCGCCAATTCCGCAGCGGAGATAAAATCCGTTATGGCAATTGCACCATTTGTCGCTTTTTAATTTTTCGCAGCCACGACTCTTTCTGTTATGCGCTTCAACTTTTCCCAGGATGGTCTTGATCAGGTTTAGGGCAAGGTCGGTCAAATCAACGAACGGTATGCCGATGGCCACACCATCACCGGTAGGCAAAAGGATGCAATCCCTGAGCATGTCAAAGTCGCGCTGCACAAGATAGGTCTCGTAGTCTGTGTTCATGGTTAGCAAGGTTCTGCGAGTGATCTCCTGGAAAGCCATAACCACAGCCAGTTGATTCGCTGGTTCCCGTTGCGAATAGGCGACAATATCCAGGTAAACAATCTGCATTGACGTAATATTATTGACTATCGATTCTGACAACTTTTCAAGAAATGCACTTTCAGTCGATGCTTGCTTTGGTTGTGTATGCGACATGATGGTATACCCCCAGACGATAAGTCATGCATCCATTAGATAACCAACAGGGAAAGCACAAGAACCAGTAATGTTGCAGCTCCCTTTTTTATTGTAAATCGCTCATTAAGAAAGATAAAGCTTAAAACGAATACAAAGATGGGTGTAATATTTCCTAATGTATAACTTACGCCAGCACTACCCTGAGTTAGCGACTGGTAAAGAAGCAACCATTGAATGATTACGACAATCCCCCTTATTAAAATCATTCGAAAATGAAAAGCCGTTAACTGACCGATTCCTGAACCAAGGAACATGATGGCGGTCAGTCCAATCAAGCCGCCGCGCAGTTCATAAAGTGTGGGCGCATTCAAAAATCCATTGGCCAGTAGGTACTTGCTGGGGATGGCGGAAAACCCAAACAATAGGGAGGAGGTCAAGGCGGGGATCAGGGTGTTGTCCCTCGACTCCTTCAGCCTGGAGAAATCCGTGGAAAATATGATGATGCCCAACGACACGCCAATGCATAACAACAACTGGGCAAATGGCGCGGTATCGTCCAGAAACATCCAGGAAAAGAAAAAGGTGAAGCCGGGAGCCAGAGCCAGCATGGGCGTGGCGATAGAAACATCGGATTTCTCAAAAGCCTTGAAGAAGAAATAATTAGCAAAGTAATCAACAAAGGCAATCAGCACTATCAACGGCAGAATGATCAACAAATCTTCCCCAATAAAAAAAAACGACGGGGAAAGAATTGACATTACTCCAGTCATTATTAAAAAATTGATGCCAAGAATATCTTTGGCCTTTACATCCCTTAATATTGTTTTTGCAAGCAAATTGGCCAAGGCACCAAAGAAGGCGCTAAAGATGGCTCCACTACCGTACACTTTTCAAGATAACTTAAAATGAAAATAATACTATAACTTTCATGCCTTCATTTATTAAGTGCTCCAAAAAACGCAGCCCGAGT
>JACSDG010000087.1 GCA_015660855.1 Magnetococcales bacterium | reverse complement strand
GCACATGGTGCGCTTGGCGGAATTCAAAGAATTTTTCCCGGAATACGCCGATAAGCGCGTTTTTGGCGCGGTGGCTGGAATTGTCGTCGGAGAACACACTGGCCGCTTCGCCATAAACAACGGGTTGTTCGTCATGGTACAAGCGGGCGATTCGATGCGTCTGGCCAATGACGAATCTTTCGCACCTGTTGCATGGTGAACGCAACGATTCGGTTCCCCCCTCTTTATTTTTAAGGTTGAAATTACTGCGGGGGTCCGGGGGGGATCATCCCCCCCGGCGGAGGTTTGGAGGCGGAGCCTCCAAGGTTCTGATTTTTTGCCCGAAGGGCATCACGTTCCACTAACGCCGAACCAGCACCAAGCCAAGACAAAATCAATGGCTCTGCCCACAGGTTGTGCCAACACATCCGAGTGATACGGTGGGCCAAGTATAATACACAGGCGTTGTGTAATAGGGATAGGCATAGGCATAGGAGTAGGTCGTCCAGGCCACCGGAGTGGTATAGACCACGGGCGAATAAACATAGCTTACAGGGGTGTAGACATAGGACGTGGCAGGAACCAGTGTGGTTGCGCAACAAAACGCCTGGGCCTGGGAAGTTGGGGCCAGAAAGGTGATGGACAGAGTGGCCAGGGCAGCGAGGACCAGGGTGGTATGATTTCGGCGTTGGATCGTTGACATCGGTAACTCCTTAATTATTGAAAATTTCAAGACAACACAAACACATGTAGCCTACCACCAAGGCCACCGCTTGGAAAGGCACTGTCGATACAATTATGAAAAAAATGCCTCCGTGGCGGCTTTTTTTTCAGACATCGATGTAATGTTTGTCAAATTAGCAACGTAGGAGAACGCGTGAGGAAACGACTCTGATGAATGTTGTACTTGTAAAAAAGTGTTATTAGCCGATAATTTTCCCGGACTCCCAATTTTTATGCCGGTTTCAGGACGTGACACCCCGTGTTTCCCCACACAATCGATCACTTTCCGCCAGAACAATCACCATAACGGCCTTGTGATACTCCCGTTCCAACGCCATGAAGCATTCCCGTATCTGTTCCAAAGCTTGAGGGTTTCTTGTGGCAATTACCAGCTTGAAAGCTTCGTTTCTGACCAGGTCGGCCCCTGAAGCATGGGCCGACAGTTTCATTTCGTTGGCGCAAGAGATAACGGAAGGCAGATTTTGTCCTTCGATGGCACTGGATAAATCAGCCATGATCCGGGGCCATTGCAAAAAAACCGTCCGTCGCGTGGCGTGGTACTCCTGGCTGTCGATCAAATCCAGCCGGATAATCTTGGCCGAACCGGTTTTTTTGCGTATCACCTTCTTCTGCATCAGCAGGTTATCCATTCGGTAGAGCACTGAAAGCAGATCATGAGGGCGAAACGGCTTGGCCAGGAAACCGTCCATCCCCGCCTCCTGGCATTTTTTCTGATCTTCCTTCAACACATGCGCCGAAATGCCAATGATTGGAACCCCTGAAGACGTTCCCGGCTTTTCTGGAGATTTTTTTCGTATCTCACGGGTGATGGCAAGACCATCCATTCCTGGGAGCATGATGTCCATGAGAACCAAGTCAAATTTTTCCTGATCCAAGGATTCCAAAGCGTCCGAACCGTTGACGGCCAACCTCCAGGTATGCCCGGCCCGGTCAAGTATGTCGGTAACCAGTTTATGATTGTCGGGTATGTCTTCCACGACAAGAATATGAAACGAATTCCCTTTGGACGCGATGTTTTTCCCGGTTTCTCGTCGGCCACTCCTGCGAACTTTCTGGACCAGCCCCAGCGAGGGCAACGATTGCAATGTTTCCAGCAAACGTTCCGGATGGGCCGGTTTGACCAGGATGGCCCCCACATGTGGACCGCGCTCCAGATGGGGATCATTTTTCCTGCGGTGGGCGGGAAGCATGGCCACGGTTATTTTACACAGATCGGGATGTTGCGCCAACCTTGCGTGAAAATCGCTCCCATCCTCACCGTTCCACATTTTATGACCGATAATGCAAGCGTCAAACGGGAGGGGTTGCGCACTTTCACAGGCTCCGGACAGCCATTGCCATGCCCCAGGACCACTCCCTTCGCTTGTTACTTCGGCACCCAGTTGCGTCAACATTCGCGACACAAGACGACCATTGGTCGCCAGAATATCGGCTACCAACAGTTTCAGCCCCTGCAACGGTTGGCGAACAAAACCCTCCTGAAGGTTGGCTGCCACCTCACAGGTGAGGGTGAAGAAAAATCGACTCCCTTTTCCCTCCTCACTCTCTACCTCCAAACGCCCTCCCATCAGCTCCACAAGCTGCCGCGATATGGTCAATCCCAAACCGGTGCCGCCGTAGTGCCGCGAAGTGGAACCGTCGGCTTGGGTAAAACTGTCAAAAACTTTTTCCAGCTTGTCCTTGGCTATCCCGATTCCCGTGTCACTCACCGAAAAAGTGATTTGGGCCTGGGAAGCGTCCGTGGCGGGCGATGTTGTGACTTTAAGTGTAATCTCCCCATGTTTTGTAAATTTTATCGCATTATTGATTAAATTTATAATTATCTGACGTAACCGGAAAGGGTCGCCTCGCACCATTTCTGGTGCCGCCACATCCACATCGAGGTAAATCTCCAATTCTTTTCGATGGGCATTGACTGCAAGGGTATCACAAGCATTGCTTACCGGATCTTTCAATGGAAACAGAATGCTTTCAAGCTCCATCCGTCCCGCTTCAATCTTGGAAAAATCAAGAATGCTGTTTAATAACGCCAACAGGGCGTCTGCCGAACTCAGGACGATTTCAAGGTAACTTTTCTGCTCTTTTTCCAACGGCATGTCCAACACCAGATCGGTCATGCCGATGACGGCATTGAGCGGTGTGCGGATTTCATGACTCATGTTGGCTAAAAATTCGCTTTTTACCTTGCTGGCCTCTTCGGCGGCTTCCTTGGCTACCCATAATTCCCGGGTGCGCAAACCGACTTCCCGGCGCAGCCAAAGATTTCCACCAATGAAAACCAGCAATAATGAAAATACCACTGCGAAGGTCAACAACAGCCATGGGGGCAAGCGTTCCTGGGCACGCATGCTGCCGAACCAGGAGTCCATGGATTTATAATAGATAGAATTTTTATCTTCTTTGAAGCGTTTGATGTGCTGATCCAACGCATCGATGAGTTCCCGATTTTTACCCTTGGCAACAGCATAACGAATTTCGACCGGGCAACAAATCATGGGGCTTCGAATCAGGGGATAATCCTGTTCCAGAACGGATCCACTGGTGCGCGAAACGATGGCGGCATCGGCCCGACCTGTTGCCACCAACGCCATGGCATCGCTGTATTGCGAGGTTTCGATGAATTCGTGCGAAATGCCCAAGGCTTTCAATAATTTTTGCAGGCCGAGGGTGTAGATGTCCTTTTCGAGTCCTGCGATGCTTTTTTCCTCCAAATCGATCAACGATTGAATTTTGCCATCACGGACATAAACCTGCCCCCAGTTGGCTAATGCTGTTTCCTTATTGAAATCATAGTTTTTCATCCTTTCATCGGTATAAGCTATCGCGACTTGCAAATCTGTCTGACCCGATTCCAGGTTTGTCAGGTTTTGCGGCCAGGATCCAAAGACATACTTGAGCGTCCAATGTTCGCTTCGAGCCACGGATTCCAAAATATCAATATAAAAACCTCGTACCGTATCGGTATCATCGCGGAATACCCCAGGTTTGTTCTGGTAGATACCAACCCTGACTTCGCGGTCCTGGGCGTGACCGCCGGGAACGAAAAGGATCCAACCCAAGAGAAAGACACAAGGAAACACCCACAATCTTGCGATTCGGCCAACACCGCTCCCGGCAATGATTCCGAGGAGGGTGAGAAAAATCTTTCGCCAAGGTAACGGTGTGCAAACTTTCATTATTGTCGCCAGGAGTGGATACAATACGTTGCGGAAAAATGAAATGGCGGAGACTTTTTCAGTCAAACGTACAGCATACCCCATGCAGGTCAGGGGACATCCAAGCCATGTATCAACAGTGAGGTCACATGTTCGATAATGGCATCATGCTCATCCTGGCCGGGGTGGAAGTTGGGCAAAAGTTTGCGTAAAGGGGCGGTCTCAAAGTGATACATGACCAGTCCGGCTATGGAAACAAATAACATCAGAGGATCATGTCGCGACGTAATGGAACGTAAAAACTCTTCGACTTCCAAGTAGATGGGTTGAAACACATGTTGAATCAACATTCGCAGGCGGACCTCATCGGCATCGGTCATTTCCCTTTGCAACAGGGCACGCAGGATGACATCGCTGCCAAAGGTTTCCACCCAAAATGCGATGAAGGCGGTGAGACGTTGGCGCGGGGTCTGTGTTTTTGCAAGCATACCGGCCAGTCCCGATACCTGGGCATCGAAGGCATATTCCAAGGCTTTAAAATAAAGATTATCCTTGTTTGGAAAGTGGTTATACAATGCCGCCGCTGTGATCCCGACGGTATTGGCGATGTCGCGCATGGCTACCCCCTTGTAACCGAAGGCGGCGAACAGTGGCAGCGCGGCTTCCAAGATTTTAATGTAGGTTTTTGTTTGCTTGGGCATGGTATAAACCCGTAACCCCCCGTCTTACCGGATGGTTGATCCGTTCGTCTGGAAGTTAATCGATCAATCCATATTTTTTAATTTTTTCAAGCAAGGCGCGCTTGGTCACCGGCTTGGTAAGATACGCATTGCACCCACCTCCCTCGAAGGATGAAACGACGGTCTGCATGGAATTCAAGGCCGTGACCATGATAACGACGCTTTGATCGTTGGGGGGAATTTTTTTTGCTTTTTCGATCCCGCGCATTTGGGCAAGGGCCACCTGACCGTCCAGGTCGGGCATCATGATGTCCAGGCAAACCAGCTCAAAGGGGCTGTTCTGCTCATAGGCGTCGCGAAACGACTCGATGGCTTGGCCACTGGTTTCCGCCATGACGCACTCACCGTAAGGGGAAAGTATTCCCTCAAGCAGACGTCTGCTGCTGTCATCGTCGTCAACGATCAGTATTCTCATGGATTACCTCATTCAAACGACCTGGGCACGATGCCCTTCGAGCAAGAAGCGAAACCTTGGGGGGCTTTGCCCCACTTTGTTTTTTCGATACGCCCGATTAAGGCGGAAGCCATTGTATCGTAGGAAAAACGATTTGGACATGATAATTTCCCCCTGTGTGACAATCAGCCCTTTCTTTTTTCGGATGACCAAGTAGAATCAGGCCATTGATGGGGATGCAACGGGGAAAAATTGCAACAGGAATAGACTCGAAGGGGGTCGGAAACCGAAAAATGCCCAATCGCTATTCAGGCAAGGATATTGCCATTCTGGTGCCGACAAAAGATCGTCCGGACAACATGAAGAAACTTTTGGACAGCTTTGCCCAGCAAACTGTCCAATGCGGTCGCATCATCGTTGTTGCCAGCGGTATGAACATTGAAGAGGTCGTCATGGGGTATGTAGACCGGCTCAAGGTCAGCTATCACTGCTGCCCACTGCCGGGTCAGATTCGGCAAAGAAACATGGGCATTGGTCTGTTGGACGATAGTACCCCTTTGGTTGGTTTTTTCGATGATGACATTGTTCTGGAGCACGATGCGGTCGAACGCATGCTGGAATCGTGGAACCAAACCGGTCCCAATACCGCCGGCATCGCCTGCAACATTACCAATGCCCCCGCCTGGTCGCCAAACTTGCTTAAAATCATTTTCGGCATTGGCGGAATGAATCCTGGAAAAATCATGAAATCGGGTCGGGCCACCTCTCTTTGCAACGTTTCCTCCGACATTCAAACCGATTGGCTGCCTGGTGGCGTCACCTTCTGGCGCCAGGATGTCATCAAGGAGTTTCACCACAAGGAAATCGATACCCGCAGGGCCATCATGGAGGATGTCTATTTTAGCTATCCTATTGGAAAAAAATATGACCTATTCGTTTGTCACCAAAGTCGGGTCCGCCATGAACACACCTTCGTGCCAAGCAATAAATCTACCGAATACACCTTCTACGGTTTTGTGGAAACGGTGATGGGAATTCATTTTGTCGGCAGACATCGGGAACTGTCCTTTTTATGGTTTATATGGATGACGCTGGGTTTTATCGCTTCGGATCTTATGAAAGGAATCTTGAGTGGCGACAAGCAAATGTTCTACCGTGCCAAGGGGCGCACGCAGGGTTTGCTTCTCTGGCTCAAAATGCACCCCGCCAGAGAAAATACCTCGGAATTGTTGAAAACCTTGAATTAAATCGGAATCGTCTTTGAATCTGTAGTGCGTTGTCGCGTCTGCGCCCCAAAGCCCCCTTTGTTTTTTTCCCCGGGGGAGCAAAAAAATTATCGAATGTCAACACCCCCTAATAATCCCGTTTCCACAGGATGCCGACGTCGGCGTTGGATTTGGCGTCGACGCCGGTTTGCAGCGAAATTTCCGGGCTTAGGTTGTATTCAACGTTGATGCGATCCGAATCGGCTTTGATTCCTTTTTGCACCTCAAGATAAATGTCGTCCGAGAGATATTTACCCGCATTGATGGCTCCGGTTTCCACCGAATCTCCCTTGAAATCCAATTGGTCGATTCCCAGCTTTTGCCCGATTCCATCTACAATCCCGGGACCGCCACGGTGCAGGGCCTCCGCCATGGTGGCAAGTTTGATGGCCTGGGCGGGGGTAATGGTGTCGGTGGCGCGGCCAAAAAGAAGCTTGGCCAGGATTTCATCTTCCGGGAGCTGGGGAAAGCTGGAAAACGTAAGTCGGGGATGGCTGGCGGATCCCTCCAGGTGGGCTGTCACCTCCAGATTCTGGTTTCGGGTGACCGCATCAACATCCATGGTGGGATTCGGGGGATAAGGTCCGGGAAAATGAATGATTCCTTTTGTTAATTCATAACGACGGTTCAAAAAATTTAAATATCCGCGCTGCATTTCCAACTGCCCTTCGATCCGGGGTTCCATAAGGTCTCCCTGAACATGCAAATTTCCCTGCCACTGGGATTCCAATCCCTGGCCACGTATGAACGCTTGTCCGGGAAAGGCGATTTGTAAATTCAGACGGGAAATTTCATCTTTTGCCGGAGAAATTCCCGGGCGGAGTGTTTGGTCCGTTTCCTTGATGCCAACCACGCGTAACTCTGGTTCTCCACTGAAATCCCTGAGTTGGTATTCGGCTTGATTGACCGTCAACGTCCCGCCAATATCAAGGGCATCCACCGAACCTTCCACGATCAGTTGGCCGCTCAGGGTGGCTTTGGCATCTTCGCGACGCAATACCGTCGCCTTGTTTAACTCGGTCGTCATCCGAAATGGAAAACTTTCTTTACGATCCAGGATCCATTGTCCCTGGGCTTGAATCCAGCCCGATTTTCCATCCGACAGAGAGATCCTGTCGAAGGTCACCCGATCACCCATGGCCCGAGCCTGCAATTGGATATCCTTGAGGGACGTTCCCCAATCGGTATTTTCATAACTGCCCTTTTTCATCTCCAGGGTTCCCTCAAGGCGTGGCTGCTCAAAGTTACCGGTAGCCTGAAGTGAAGCCTGAAGTTCTCCTTGCAGGTGTTGTTCTTCACCCAGGCCCGACCATATGGCCAAATCGGCCAAGTTTACCACAGCCTCCAAATGAAGATTCAGGGGATCCTTGGTTGGCAACTGGGCGGTAAAGGGGGAAAATTTTAAGCGCAACGGTATGTCTCCGGTGATGTTGACCGGGGTTTGCCCCAATCCGGATACCGAAAAATCGACCTTGGCGTTTTGAACGTTTTCGATCCGCATGTGTCCCAGGACGCCGAGAGGGGGTAATTGGGACAGCTTGCTCCCCTGATAGTTGACATTTTGTGCCCGAACGGTGACGACAAGTTCGGGGTTGACATCGGTACCGGTCATGGAGGCGGTCAAGGTGGCATCCCCCTTGACAGGCAGTAGCCCCAACCGGTGGAGCAGGGCCAGATTTCCTTGAATGCGGTATTGGCCGTCCAGGCGTCCCTGTCTGCGCTCCAGGCTGCCACTTAAGTGGGTTTCGGCCAGGGTCAGGTCCAGATCCGCAACCGAAAGTCGATCTTTCGCCATGGTAAAAATCCATGGTTTTTGCAGGCGGTACCGTTCGCGATGCAACTGACCTTCCAGGCGGGTCCATTGCAGGCGTATGTCGTTGCCCGAACGTTGCAGTTCCCCCCGGGCGTCGATGGAAAAGTTTTGTTTGGCGTGGCCTTTCCCAGCAATGGAAAAATTGAATTGTTTTGGATCGCCATGGCCATGGATTTCAAGACCTTTTAATAATATGCCCGGGGATTTCAATTCACGCAGGACCATTTGCGCCGTGATGGATCCATGATGACCATCTACAGGGGCATCAATGTGTATTTCTCCATCGCGCAGTACCCCAAACGGCCCTTCAAGTTGGGAGGTGCTCAGCAATCCCCGACCGCGTCCTTTGGCCAAATCCAGATCCATGTCCACCTTTCCCGCCAATTCCTGACCGTGCCATGGTTTCAGGGCCGCCAGGGATGCGATGGTGGCGGTGAGGTGTCCCTGGGGTGAAAATTGGGTCAAGGATGTTTTTAAGTGTCCCGTGATTTTGGATTGGGGGGCGGAGACGATGAGGTTCTCCAGTTGTATCGATTGGCCCCCATCGGACAGTTGCATCTGTCCTTCCAGGGTCAGGCGTTCTTTTTTGCTATTCAGGTGGGATTGAAATTGGCCTTTGGGGGCGGACAACATGTTTTTTCCACGGAAAGACATGTCCGCGGATTCAATGGTCAGGGGAGGAAGGTTGATCGGATTCCCATGCAACTCAAATTCGAGCCAGGGATCATTCCATGAACCGCCAGACTTGGCTTTGAGTTGCATGCGACCGGTTATTTTTTTGTCTGGGGTTGGGGAAAAAGAGGAAAGATTCGTTATGTTGGCTTGCAAGGATGAGGTAAAGTTTTTTTCTCCAAGATCAAAGCTTGCCCGTCCCGAACCCTTGAGTGCCGTCCCTTGGAGATGGGCTGTGTGAATGGAGAGTTGTTGTCCCGGTTCAAACCAACCGCCGACAACCAGTCGGGGCCGGTTTCCAAGGAGGGGGGCGATGGTTTTTGGCAGGCCCTGCCATTGTTTACCTTGGGTTCGTAAACGAAAATCGAGGCGTTTATTTTCTGTTTTCAGGTCGGCGATACCCGAAAAGGCCACGGGGCCGGAGAGCCTGTGGTTGACGGGTAGCGGCAGGGTGGACAGATCGAAACGATCACCCCAGAAATCGATGGTTGCCATGCGGGTGGTGGGTATCCACACGGCCGATGCCGTCACTTCCTGTCCGTGGGCGTCTTTGATGTGAACCTTTCGGGCACGCCAAGTTTGGTCGTTTTCCAAGGCCAGATCTATGGACAACTGTGGCTGGTTTACGGTGATGTCATTCGCAGGACCTGTCCATTGTATCCGACTGGCGGACCCCGTCAGGGAAAATTCTTGGGGATCCAGGTTGTTCGGGGATGGTTTGTGATGCAGATGGGCCTGGAGATGATCCAGGTGGGTATCTCCCAGGGTGAGCCTGGTACTTTCAGAATCAAAGGTCCATTCCGGGGCTTTCGCGGATCCGGAAAGGGTTGCGGTGAGGTGGAACGGCCCGGAGAGGGGTATTTTTGCCAGGGGGGAAAAGGGGGTCAGGGATGGGGCTTTGAGTTGGATGGTCCCTGCGATGTTGCTGCCATCCATCTGGAGTTCTCCCTGTCCGTCGAGGGTCAGGCCCGGGATGGATGCGGCGAGACGGGAAAAAGTCAGGGTGGTCATTTTCGGATCCAGAAGGGCCGTCAGGCCGAAGGGAATTTTTCCGTCGGGAACAATATTTGCGTCGGGCAGGGGCGTTGGCAGGCTCCAGGTACCATCCAGATCCAGACGCTGTTCATTGGTGATTTTTAGGGTTGTTGCGACTTGTCCGAAGACTGGCCCGGTAAGGCTCAATTGTCCCTGCCAGTTGTTCCAGGGTGCGGTGCCTTCCAGTTTGGCGAGCCACGGGGCATCCGGGGCGGTCCCCATCCAGGTTGAAAGAAGGCCGGAACGATCCTCCAGGGAGAAGTGAACGCCAAGGTTGCCGGAAGGGCGGGAAAAAACGACTTCCAGTGCGGCGGTGGCGTGGCTTTTGTCCTGACGATCCAACAAACCCTTGAAATGAAAATCACCCGTTGGGGAATCTTGCAGATGGCCGTTCAAGGTAAAACGCGCCTCTTCAGCGACCAACGCCTGGCCGAGGATCACCGTTTCCACATTCAGGTGGTGGATGACCCATGGCCAGGGGGAAAAAGTGGTTGCAGAGGCCAAGGAGGGATCTTCTTTGGGGAGACGATGTAAAATTAAACGTTGGATGGACAGTCGCGGGGTTTGCAACTGCCCCAGAAGTAATCCCGATGGGGACCATTCCAGCTGGATTCCCCACACCCCAAGCCAGGGGCCATGGGTGTCGTACAAGGTCAGTTGATCCATGGCCACATGGAAAGGCCATGATCCTTTCAGCCCTGTGATTTGCCCCATCGGGGCCATGAACCGGTTGACCATGTTGTTGGTGATTTCATGGAAAGTGACAAGGCGCAGGAAGATCAACAGAGTGCCGGCAAGGATGATGACGGCAAGGGGCACGCCGATGGCGATTTTTATCCAGCGTCGTTGATGTCGTGGACGAGGGGGAGGGGGCGGTTCGGAGGCAGAGATTGGGTTGTCGGGCATGGTGACGGGCATTCGGGGGCAGGTCGCCGGATGCTGGCGGAACTTCCTAATGAGGAAACACGGATGACAACCACATCCGCCCGATCTACGGGATCAGGAAGACGGACCGTCCAGCATGGGCTGTCATGAGGGAAAAAATCAAGCTTTGTCGGTCGTTGGCAGATGGAAATATTTAAAAATGCCTGAGGCCAATCCCTGAGCGATCCTTTCCTGATATTCGCTGTTGATCATGCGTTGTTCGTCTTTGACGTTGGAGAGAAAGGCCATTTCCACCAGGGAGGAAGGAATGCCTGGATTTTTCAGCACCAGAAAGTTGACCCGTTTGACCCGGGGATAATGGATGCTGACTCCCGGTTGACTGCCCAGGGACTGGATCAGTTTATGGCCAAAGCGGACGCTATCGGCGATGGCCATGCGTTTAATGGCATCCAGTTGCAGCAGTTCCAGCACCGAATCCTGATTTCCATCGGGGTTGACGGAAGCATGAAGATTGCCGGAGGTGTTTTCCCGGTGGGCCAGTTGTTGATCTTTTTCGTCGATGGCGATCTGCACGCCATCGGCAAGGCAAAATACCGATGCGCCATGGATGATCGGATTGCGGTAAGCATCGGCGTGCAGGCTGAGGAATAGGTCGGCCTGGGCCTGACGGGCGATGGCGATGCGATTTCTCAGGGTTAGAAATCGATCATCTTCGCGGGTCAGGACGACCTTGCAGTTTTGCACGCCATCGAGTTTTTGGAACAACCGTTTGGCCACTTCCAGTGTGACATTTTTTTCTTTGGTTCCCTCATGTCCAATAGCTCCCGGATCAATGCCTCCGTGGCCGGGATCGACGACAATGACCATGCCGCCATTCTTGCGACAGGCTTCGTATTGTCGTTGTTCACGGATGGTGGGGGGGCGTTTTTTTGGGGTGACACGGTCCGACGGACAATAGGGAACGGCAGGTTCGGTCGAACCTGAATCGGAATCTGGCAGTTTACCGGGGGTGGACTCGGCGACGGCTGGGCCTTTTTCCCCCGAGGGTTGGGCTGAAACGGACGGGGGAGGGGGGGTGTCCGGGAGAACAGGTTTGGTGGCAACGGCTTCGGGTTGCTGTTTTTTTTTGTCTGCGGTCGCTTGCATCTGTTTGGCCATGGGGCCAAGGTTCAAGCGCAACACCAGTTCCTGACCGGTTGCGTTGGGAAGATCCGACAGGCTTGTATCCAGTCCGGCCTGGGCTTTCAGATCAAAGACCAGGCGCGTTCCATTGGCGACGGGATGCCCGATACGAACCCCTTTGATGAATTCGTTACGGAATGCTTTAAGTTCGTCAATGTTATAGATGGCGGAGTTGTGGAAATCCACGACTCCACGATCAGGTGATTGCAGGATATATCCCCGGTGTTGAATGTTACCGTCGGCCCAAATGGTAACCTGAAGGGTGTCTCCTTCTTGACGCAAGGGCTGGACAGTCAACCGGGTCTGTCGATGATTGGATTGGGGGGCAACGGGTTGCCTGATCTCTTCCCTGACGGCGGTCTCCGGGATTTGTGTACGTTCTGGAATGGTTTCTTTGGCCGCTGTTTGGGTTTGGGGCAACGGTTTCAACCAAACCATCCATTCGCGTTTTTCCTTTGAGGCTGTATTATCTGCGGTTTCCATTCTGGCTGGAGAGTGCAGATCGAACACGAGGCGGTTGCTGTGGGCATTTTGGGCACCGTAGCGAACTTTTTTTACCAGGGAGTTGTTAAATGCAGCCAATTCCTGGCTCACGACCAAGGGGCCACCGCCAAAATCCAATACCAGTCGATGGGGTTGGTCAAGCAGGAACCCATGGGTTGTCATACCGCCGCTGACGGAAAATACCAAACGCAGTCCGTCCGGCTCGGTATCGACGGTAAGCCATTGCACGACGCCCTTTTCTTCCGCCATGGCCAGGGAAAAGGGGAAAAAGACACCGCCCGCGGAAACAGCCAGGGCTTGTAGAAGGCATCTACGTTTCATAGGTATCCGTATCAAATGAGTCTGTTCTATGAATCAACACCATTCAGGTGTTCGATTGATATTCAGGGAAAATGAAAGTTTAAAACGCACGATCTTGTGATTTTTTCCCATCGCAATAAGTTGAAATAATTGTACAAGGCCAAAATTTACGCCGGGTGTTTCCCGTATGAAAGAAAAGTTCTCCATCTGGGTTGGTAACCTTGAAAAACGACATATTGTTGTGATAGACAGTGACTCATGTAAGTTCTTAAGCAGTGGACCTTTCATAAGCGATCCGCCTATGTCACTTTTTAACGATCTCCCGCCGAGTCATCAAGCCTCCCTTGTGGCGTTACGTGAGCGCACCACGTATCTTTGGCCGGAAATTCAACAGGCTTGTCGGGCTGAAGGGTCGACCCTGACCTGCCAGATCCGGGCAAAGACCCTCAATCAGGTTGAAGGGGCATTGGACAATCTGCGCAATGCCGGTTTTTTTGATTTTCGCAAACACACCAACGATCATGGCGACAATCCGCAGCTTTATCGATTGCAGATGCAGGATATTACCGAGCGATTCAAGGAAATTGTCAACTCGATGGACGAAAGCATTCACCAGGTTAAGCCTGTGCGTTCCGGAGGTTTGCTTGGGAAAATTAAATCTCTTTTCCGTGGAACCTGACCGGGTTGACCCGTAATTTTCACCATTCTGTTGTTGGCCATCGTTTCCTGCATCGGTTGCATTATCCCTTTTTTGGCGCATGCCGTGTCACAAGGTTGACCGTTGGTTGGTGTTATCGTGTCTTTGTAGCAAGGACCAGCCTGCAAACCAAGGCCGGGTTGCGAGGAATGACCGACGGCCCGACCTTTAAGGTAACTTGGTGATGCTCGACAAGATTCAGGCAAAACTTGAAACGGAATTGAAGCAAAATTTAAGCCATAATGGAAGTATGGCCGACTGCGGCGTGCTGGAGAATCATTTTGCGGCGGTTGAGGGGGCGAGACTACCCTGGGTTTTGGTTTTAGCCCGAAGGGCCGCATGTCTTTTGCGTCGATGAATGGAGGGGATTTTTCCTGGAATTTGGATAAGGTGGGGGCTATCCTTAGAATCTTTTCCTCTAGGCTGGGTTTACCCGTAGATGAATTCACCCGATCTGCGTATCGTCAATGATAAGACTGAAGTGGTGCTCCTTTACCGGATGATGCGGATTCGTGCGGTAGAGGAGGCTGTTGCGGCGCGTTATTCCCAGTGGAAAATGCGGTGTCCGACCCATCTATGTTCGGGCCAGGAGGCGGTTCCTGCCGCCGTCGGCATGGTGTTGGGAGTGAATGATCCCGTTGTTGGTTCGCACCGTTCCCATGGGCATTATCTGGGAAAAGGGGGAGATCTGTCGCGCATGCTGGCGGAGCTTTATGGTAAACAGACCGGCTGTTCCAAGGGTCGGGGCGGGTCCATGCACCTTATCGACAAAAAGATTGGATTTCTGGGTTGTACCGCCATTGTCGCCGGGACCATTCCTGTTGGCGTGGGTCTGGCTTTGGCGAGTCAACAGCGTAAGTTGGGACAGGTTTGCGGTATTTTTTTTGGCGATTGCGCCGTCGAAGAGGGTGTGTTTTATGAATCACTTAATTTTGCCGCCTTACGTCGATTGCCGGTATTGTTTGTTTGCGAAAACAATCGCTATGCGGTGTATACGCCACTCCAGAAAAGGCAACCGCCCCATCGGACCATTCATGCCATGGTTGCGGGAATTGGCGTTCACGCCGCCCATGGGGATGGTAACGATCCCCTGGGGGTTTACCAAATGGTTTTGGACAGCGTGAATGCTATTCGCCAGGGCGACGGTCCGCGTTTTTTAGAGTTTGATACCTATCGTTTGCGGGAACACTGTGGTCCGAATAAGGACGATGATCTTGGTTATCGACCGCGTGACGAACTTGATTATTGGCTGAACAAGGATCCTATTGTCCGGCTTAAAACTTGGCTTTCGGAAAACTGTGGCCTCCGTGAGGGTGACGTTGACGCCATGAATGACGAAATCCACCGCGAGATTGAAGCGGCGTTTCTTTTTGCCGAGAATTCTCCTTTTCCTCTGCGGGAAACGGCATTCACCGGCCTTTATCGGGTGAATGATCCTAAAAGAGTTTTTGGAACAACTATAGACCTAAAAGAACGGTTTGGCGAGGAGAGGGTTTTTGACATGCCCACTTCGGAGAACGCCATGACGGGGATAGCCATTGGTGCGGCGATTCGAGGGTTGCGCCCGGTGATGACGCATCAGCGGATGGATTTTTTTTTGCTGGCTTTGGATCAACTGGTCAACAATGCGGCCAAATGGCATTACATGTTTGGTGAGGCGCAATCTGTTCCCATTACCATTCGTCTGATTCTTGGCCGGGGATGGGGGCAGGGACCGACGCATTCCCAGGATTTGACAGCTTGGTTTGCCCATATTCCAGGGTTGAAGGTGGTCAGTCCGTCGAATCCGGCGGATGCCAAGGGGCTTTTGTTGTCGGCCATTTTTGACGACAATCCTGTTCTTTTTCTGGAGCATCGTTGGCTGCACTCTATGGAGGGCGAGGTTTCCGAACGACCGGATCGCATTCCCCTCGGCAAGGGGGTGAGATTGCGGGAAGGGAGCGACATCACCATTACAGGTCATTCTCATATGATCATTGAGGCGTTGCACGCCAGCCGGTTTTTGCAGGATCATGGCATTGCTTGCGATGTGATTGATTTGCGTTCGATCAATCCTGTGGATTGGCCGTTGATTTTTGCTTCGGTCAGGAAAACGGGTCGTTTGTTGGCTTTGGATGCGGGTGCCGGCACGGGTTCGGTGGCGGGTGAGATTATTGCACGGGTGGCGATGACTTGTTTCCATGATTTGCGGCAGTCGCCGCGACGGATTGCCATGCCTGACTTTCCGGTTCCTACCAGTTTTGCTTTGACTGAGGGGTTTTATCCCGATGCCAGGGATATTATTCGCACCGTTGGTGACATGTTGGGGGTTTCTTTGAGTGCTGCGACGCTTCCCGGCCTGGACCAGCATCCTCACGATGTTCCGGGCACTTGGTTTAAAGGGCCATTTTAGTCCCCAGGCGTTGCCGGCGGGGTTTCTGATTTCGGCATTTCTTTTGCATCATCTCCTGTGTTCGTGGATTCCAAATAAAAGTTTGGCAAAAATTTTTGCGGGGGTCCGGGGGGGATCATCCCCCCCGGCGGAGGTTTGGAGGCGGAGCCTCCAAGGTTTTGGTTTTGAATCGGGGATCCAGAACTCGAAGCTACCGATCAACGCCCTGGATCCCCGCTTTCGCGGGGATGACGTTTGAAAACTACGTATCCCAAGCTGGTTGTGGTTTAAAACAAAAAAGCTTTATTGCCTATGGGGGTTTGGGGGCGAAGCCCCCAAGGTTTTGGTTTTTGCCCGAAGGGCAGCATGTTCTGGTATTCACGTGAGAATCAAGACTCAGGATGGGAGCTGGGAATGAAAGATCAAGGAACGATCAATCGATTTGGTCATTATACGCAGGATTTGGTTCCCGATGATGTGCCACTGGCCGAGCGTCCGGGGCACAAATTACGCACCTCTACGGTGATTGTTGACCGGGCAAAATTGACCACCCATCCGGCAGAAAATGAATCTTTTCAAAATGGGGATGCGCCGAGTGGAACCCAGGTCAACTCCGTGGTCGATGGGGGGGGGGCGACCGATATTCCCAACCTTTTTTCCGGTCCAAGTTTTAGAAATCCCAGGGAACGTTTTCGCTTTGATGGGCACAAGATGGTCTACCATCTCGACCGGGTACTGGCCTGGCAGAGGGGGGAAAGGTTTGCCCCGATACATATTGACATGGGATTGACCAAATTTTGCAATACTGCTTGCATCTATTGTTATGCCGTCGTGCAAAACATGACCAAAGGGACGATGATTCAACGCGAGGCATTGTTAAGATATATTGAAGATTGTGGTCGTTTGGGGGTTCGATCTATTGGCTTTATTGGCGATGGCGAACCGACGCTCAACCCTGCGCTTTATGATGCTACCGTATTGGCCAAAAAGGTGGGTGTGGATACAGGGATGGGGACGAACGGGTTGCTTTTAGATATGGATCGGGCCGAAGATTTATTGTCGAGCATGTCTTTCATGCGCATCAATCTTTCTGCGGGGACGCCAGAGGGATTTCAAAAAATTCATCAATCTTCAGGGCGTAATTTTCACCTTCTCAAGGATAAAATACGAGAACTTGTGCGTTTGAAAAAAAGATTGAACTTAAAGTGTACCATTGGGTTGCAGATGGTTCTTATACCGGAATGTTTTGATCAGATTATCCCGGAAGCGGAATTAGGTTTGGAATTGGGTGTTGATTATTTTGTGATCAAGCAGTGCGCCGATTCGGAATACAAGGAGTTGGGGATTGATTACTCTGCCTATGTGAGTGCGGAGGAACCTTTGCGGCAAGTTGAAAAGCTGTCCACACCGGAGTATGTTGTGCAAGTGAAGTGGAACAAGATTGGCGCGGCGGGGAATACATCGATCTACAGCAGTGGCATCCGAAAATATGACATTTGCTATGGAACGCCGTTTTTATCCCAGATTTCTGGGAATGGCAAGGTGTATCCATGCGGTCCGTTTTATAATAAAGAGCGGTTTTTGATTGGCAATATTCATAACGAATCATTTTATGACATTGTCATGGGGGATCGTTATTGGGAAGTGCATGCGGACATTGCCAGGGTGGTGGATGTTCACAAGGATTGTGCCATAGGCTGCCGCCAGGATTACATCAATAAATTTTTATGGGATTTGCAAAATCCTCCCGATCATATCAATTTTATTTAATGTATCGGAAAAATAGAGTTTGGCAAAAATTTTTGCGGGGGTTAAGGGCATACCATTATACACAAGTTTGGCAAAAATTATTGCGGGGGTCCGGGGGGGATCATCCCCCCCGGCGGGGTTTGGGGCAG
>JACSDG010000086.1 GCA_015660855.1 Magnetococcales bacterium | reverse complement strand
CATGGTGTCCTCCAGGGGGTATAAAGAAGAACATCATGATGAAATATAAGCGGAACAAAATTCAAGCCTTTTGCAAGTTTTGAACTTTAGTTCGTTAAAGCGTTGCAAACACTGTTGGGATGTTGAAAGGCAAATCGGCGATCAGAATCCATCGGGAATTTTTGGGTGAGAAAAGAAATTTTACAGGGTTTCATTTTTGGGCAAGGGGATACTGCGTAAGCACGGTGGGGTTTGAAGAAGGCGTGATCAAAGAATTTATGGTGGGGCCTGACGCAGCTGTTGCGAAATGATCTCTGCCTGGGCCTGACTGGCATCCCGCTCCTTGGCCAGGCCACAATGCTCGAAAACGACGACAGCCTGAAGCCAATGGTCCCTGGCCTCCACCAACATTCCCCTTTTTTCGGCAATGGAAGCCATCATGACCAAATCGGAAACCGTACCGCGAATGTTTTCCGCACCCCGATCCAAGTCCAAAGCCTGGGTAACCGCAACCTCGGCAGCAAAGATTTCCCCCCGGTCAAACAATACCCTGGAACGGTTCATGAGCGTCGTGGCCAGCTGAGGTGTACCCTCAGCCCGGCGTGCAAAATTTTCGGCATCGACAAGATGTTCAAGAGCCTCCGCCAGTTGGCCCCGCCGCCGTTTGGCCATGGCCAACCCATTGTGAATGGTCACTCGCAAAGAGTCAGCCCCCCCCTGTAACTGATCGGTCCGGGGCAAAGCCTTTTCAAGCCTGTCAATGCCCTGCTCCAGGTTTCCCAGCATAAGTTGAATGATCCCCCGACCAATATCCACCTCAAGCAGACCCACCGCATCCCCCAGTCTGCGATATTTCAAGGCAGACTGTAGAAACCATTCGTCGGCAGCGCGGAAATCACCCAGTTCCATAGACACATTGGCCAGATCACGCAAACTTTCCGCCATGGCCAACCGATCATCCCGCAGTTGCGCCAGTCGCAACATTTCCCCCGTTTGCTCCAAGGCTTGCTGCAATTGGCAATTTTTCAACAGTTGATAGGATTTATGACGGGCATTATCCCATTTTTGCGCCAAAGGTGGACGCTCAGGCGTCGATGCACACCCCATGAACGACAAGGGCACCGAAATAAAAGGTAACACGAAAAAACAAAGCCTGGCGCAACGGTTCATGGCTGTGTCAACCCTCCGGAAGGAGAAGGCAACGGCAGATCCCTCGGTGTGTGCAAAACCAACGGATTGTGACTGCGGCGTCCCCCAAAACCAAACAAGAAGGAATTGTTCACATTTTTCATCAATATTTCCGACTCCGCCAAGACATCCCCACCCTGCTGAACCAGCCCCGGCACTTTCGGACTCAGCCTGCCCAACTGCCCGGTTAAAAGCGCAATGTCATCCGCCATGGTTTGGGTGGTCTCCAACAACCCCGACACCTGACCAATCAACGGCTGAACCGACTGAACACCCTTTTGCAGGTCGGTGAGCAAATTTTCAACCTTAAGCAAACTTTTGTTTGTCGAATGGTTCAGACGTGCCAACATTTTCGGGGTGGAAACACGCAATTCTCCCATCAAACCGGCCGCGTCACCCGAAAAATGTTCCAGGTTGGCCAGGGAACGCTGTAAATGAAGTTCCTTGGAAGTCAATTGCCCGGTCAATTCCGTCAGATTGGCAGTAACGGTCGCGACATTGGCCAAACTTTGTTGCAGCTTTTCGTTGGGATTCACCAGTTGCTGCGACAACAAAGCCACATTGGCCAGAATGGTCTCCAGGTAGGCCAGCTTGGGAGGCAACTGGGCGACAAGATCACCAAGGACAGCGTCCTTTTTCAAGGTCAGGAATTGCCCCTCCTTCAGGATGGGTTGCTCCGGAGAACCCAAAGAAATGTCCAGAGAAGCACTGCCAACCATAGTCCTGACGAGCGTAATGATGGAATCACCGCGAATTTTATCCTGATACTCGGTTACGATACGGATGGTTACCAGAATTTTATTATCCGTTGAAAAAGCGACATCGAAAACGTTGCCAATCAGAATGCCAGCCAGAGTCACAGGAGTTTCCTTCTGAATACCCTCGGCATGATCCAAGCGGAGCAAAAGATTATATTTATGATCAAAAGGATTGATTCTAGAATTCCCCAGCCACAGGGTAGCCAATACCAGCAGCATGGTAACCAGAATGAATACGCCGACCGATTGTTTAAATTTTTTGTCACGATCTCTGCGAGATGACGTCAACTCAGCCATAGGTTGCATTCCTCGAAAAAGTTCACGACATCTGTGCCGGGATGACTGTTGATGGCGTCAAAATTTCCTGAAGCCACCATGGTACCCTTCATCATTACCGCAAAAAGCATCTGCTCGCGTGGAAGAGAAGAAAGAATTCCCGGTGTGGCACGTAATACCAGACTGCATTTTTTTTCAGACAGTCGTTTGGCCAAGGAAACCTGAAAATAACGGGGCAAAAAAGAAACGGCCCGCTGGTTGTCGATGATGAGCAGGTCCGGTTCCATTTGCAAAGCCCTGAGCAATCCCATGCGCTGACGCTGTTCTTCGGTCAGAGTGGCCACAACACGAGAAAGCAGCGCAGGATCCTCCCCATGGTTGACCATGATTTCACGAATACGGTGTTCAATTTTGTCTGTCTCCAAACGCTCGTGATAGCGCCATGGCAATTCGAAACATTCAAACACTGTCCAACTGGGAACCAAACCATCCTTTTCCAACATGACACCGAGCCGATGGTTGCGCAATTGCAACAACCGGCTGGAATTGATTTGATGAAGGTCATGTCCCAAAAGGTGAACCCGTCCCGCATTCAGCCGGATCAGACCGGTCATGGCCTTGACCAGAGTGGATTTTCCGGAACCATCGGCCCCGAGCACTACCCACAACTCACCAGGCATGACAGTCCAATCAAAAGGAAAATCCCCCTCCGCCAAAGGTAAAACAATCTGACGCATGCGCAACAGGGAGCTATCCATAGCGAACCAGGGAGAAAATAATGATCACCATGAGACACGACAAAAAGGAACTGACAAAAGCTTTTGGTAGATTTCGCGAGGTTTCCACCACATTTTTTGAAAGGAAGCCATAGTAGCAATGGATGGTGACAATGCTTGTGCCAAACCATGCCATCATCAGAGCCGTCAAGGCAATTTCTTCGAGGGAGACGACTTTGGCACTAGCACTCCAAACCTGGAGGATCGAAACATCCTCAACCAGAAAGGCCAGACACCCAGAACCGAAAATGGCACCGGCCACCATCCAGATCGACAACAACAGCATGGAGAAGGTCACGCCGATCACCCGGGGCAACACCAACAGGTGGTGCGGATCAATACCCATTAAGAGCAGCCCTTCCACCGCCTGCTGGCTCTGCATACTGGCTATTTCCGCAGTGATGGCCGTCCCGGAACGACCGATGACGACGATTGCGGTAATAAAAGGCACCAATTGATGGAACAATATTTTTTGCATGAGCGTGGAAAGCATTTGCAAATCGGTAAAGCCCAGGGAAGGAAAAGGCAATACCACGAGCAAACCGAGGGCCATGCCGATGGATAATACCAGTCGGAACCCCTGTAAAGAGGTGAAAAAGATTTGTTGAATCGTATGGGTAATCAGGTAGTGGCGTTTGCCAGAGGAAAAGGCAAACATGGCGAAAATGGCATTTCCGGACATGTACAGGAACTGCGCCGACCCAACAAAAGGATTTTTCTTGAAATGACCGAAGACAGCCAGAAAAAATTTGCAACACACAGCACCAGGAGAACCCATGAGAAATCTCCTCGCAGGTCTAGAAACAGCAACCACCGACGACACCGAATATTTTACCCGGCAAGGGGTGGGATCCGAACTTGAATAGAGAAACCACCGGCGCATCATGCCCTTCATGTTATAGAAAGTCAAAGCTAAATTGGGTTACTTTCAAGGTCATGCTCATCGTTTTATCCCTGGGCGACCCTGCCTGAAGACCAGAAAGTGATGTTAAAGAAAGAAAGGGCTTGGGGAATTTTTTCCGCAGAGTTTCGGTCATGAGTTTTTTTTACCTTGGAAAAGATTTCCCTGGGGAAAAAAAGGGCGCATCTTGACAAAACGATCCCGAAATGAGAACCTGCCGGGCTGTGTTTTGGAACAACTGTCGCGGGGGTCCAGGGGGGATCATCCCCCTCGGCAGGGGTTTGGGGGTGGTACCTCCATGGTTTTTCTTTCGAGAATTGAAACTAAAAAGCTTCCTTGCCTGGGGGGAGGAGGAAACCCCAAGGTTTTGGTACTTTCCCGGAGGGCATCATGTACAGAATATTTTGCTGCCAAAGAACGGTACCACAGTCCCTGACAGAAGGGGGGTGCGGTTAGAGAATCCTACTTCAATCGAAGCGTTCATGCCCCGTTACCCAGACAGATTTATCGAAGAAGTCCGCGAGCGCGTAGATTTGTTGGGCCTTGTCGGTCGTCATGTCCAACTTAAAAAAAGCGGGACCAACTGGCTCGGACTTTGCCCATTCCACAATGAAAAAACTCCGTCGTTCAGTGTGCGTCCAGACCGGGGTTTTTTTAAATGTTTTGGTTGTGGCCAGGGGGGAGACGCCTTTGAGTTTGTAATGAAACTAAGGGGGATGACTTTCAATGAGACCGTAGAAGAGTTGGCGGCGACCGTTGGGTTGCCGCTTCCTGTAGCGGAAAGGGGTGGCGAGATTTCGCACGAGAAGGGAAAACACCGTGCGCAACTGTTTAATGTATTGTCCCAGGCCAGCGATTTTTTTCACTCACTCCTGATGAGCGACAAAGGCAGGAAAGCCCTTGAATATTTTCAAGAGAGGGGATTGACGGAATCGACGATTCGCCGATTCCGTTTGGGTTACGCCCCGCCGGGATGGCAAACGTTGGCCGAGCATTTCAAGGGAATGACCAACGCCCCAGGATTGCTGGAAGAAGTTGGATTGAGGATCAACAAGGGCGACGCAAGCCATGCGTATGATCGCTTTCGCGACCGGGTCATTTTTCCCATTCACGACCTCAAGGGACGTTGTGTTGGCTTTGGTGGTCGCACGCTCGATCCGCAAGGGAAGCCTAAGTACATCAACTCCCCAGAGACGGTATTGTACCAGAAGGGACAAATTCTTTACGGTCTGCATCAATCGCAGGAGGCCATACAAAAGCGTGGAGAAGTGATACTGGTCGAAGGGTACATGGATTTAATTTCTTTGGCCAGTCACGGAGTGGATCATTGCGTAGCCACTCTGGGAACGGCACTGACCGATGAACAACTGCGCTTGATATGGCAGCGCAGTCGCAAGGTCATCTACTGTTTTGATGGGGACAACGCAGGACGACAGGCGGCATGGAAGGCCCTGGAAAAGTCCATGGATGGCCTTGAGGCGGATCGGCATGTACGCTTTCTTTTTCTGCCGCAGGGGATCGATCCGGACCAGTTTATCCGACGGCATGGCCGTGAAGAATTTTTGGCCCTGGCAGAAAAAGCCATTGGGCTTATCGAGTTTTTAACCGAAAGATTGGGCATGGATTTAACCTTATCCCACCCGGAAGGCAAGGCAGCACTCGTTGCCCGCATGCGCCCCTATCTTTTGCGGGTATCGGACCCGTTGCTCAAAGAGCTTTTTGTTGACTCTCTGGCAAAAAAGATCAATATCCCCGCCTGGACTATTTTTCGGACTCCCCGCCCTGGGCCTATGCTGGGACTGGGGGGCAACAAAAAAAATAAAAAAGGGAGTCTGGATCTTCCCCCCCTGGGTGGAAGAGACCTGGAGCGGACCTTGTTGGGTTTGTTGTTGCGGTTTCCCGAATTAATTTCGGAACACGAAGAAACGTTGGCGAGTCTAAGGTTGAACAATCCGGAGTACTCCGGATTGCTTGAGGTTTTGGTGGCCATGGGACCGGCGATTTTGTCGGGCGGCAATGTATTGGACCTGGAGAATTTACCGGGAGATGCCTGGAGCCGTTTGGCCATAGTGATACTAACACAGGAAGAGGTTGTTCCGGAGTATCCGAAAGAGGAGTTGGCCAATTGCCTGGAGTTGTTACAAATCAAGCGACTTGACACGCTCAAAAAACAGACTCATGAGGAAAAACGATTCAATACTGAAACTTTTGCGGACAGTTGCCGGCGAGTGACGGCACTTCAGTTGGAACGCAGAAGGCTGATGGCCAGTCGAGGTTCCCGTGGTCATTGACCGTAATGGAACTACCGAAGCCTTTATGATGACCAATTGCCAAATTGGAAAACTGCACAATGGTTAATGAATCCAAGCAGGATAACATGAAGAAACTCATCGCACGAGGCAAGGAGCGCGGCTTCCTGACTTACGATGAAGTGAATGATGTGTTGCCGGAAGATGTCAATTCTGTCGATCAGATAGAGGGTGTTTATTCGGTATTGGATGACATGGGGATACAACTGATAGATGAGCAACAGGAAGATGATGATGTCAAGTCATCTGGACTGGATCCGTCAGCGGTTGGGGTGGAGGAGGAGGATGACGAAGATGAGTTAATCATTGATGATGGCTCGGTTCTGTCGGTTGAGCGACCCGGACATGAGGGAGCCATTGAGGACATTGATCTTGGCAAGACCGATGATCCGGTGCGGATGTATTTGCGGGAGATGGGATCGGTTGATTTATTGACCCGAGAAGGTGAGATTGTCATAGCGAAGCGAATTGAGGCCGGACGCAATGAAGTTATATCATCGATATGCAATTCGCCCATAACGTTTCGGGAGATTTCTGCCCTTTCGCAAAAGTTGCGCAACAATGAGATTTCGTTACGAGACATTTTGGACATACCAACGCCGCATAGTGAAGAGGGTGTTGATGATCCGGACAAGGATCTGGATGAGGTTGAGCTTATAGCGGACGACATTGATTTATTGGATGTCAGGGATCCTTTGGATGGACCGGTTGACAAGGAGTTGGTAGCGGAAGGATTGTTGGTTGATCCGCTGTTGGTTGCGGGAGTCAATCCAGAGGATGACACGCGGCTCCAGGAATTAATGGAGCAGACCCTGGATGCGTTTGAAAAGATTACCAGTTTGAATGAGAAACTCGATGAGGTGCAGAAAGAGCTGAGTCAGGCGCAGGAGGAGGGCAATCCTGGGAAGATCAAGAAGGTACGCAAAAGGTATCAGGAGAGGAAAAGGCGTCTGGTTGGGTATGTGAGTGAGGTCAATTTTTCGCAGAAGCAGATTGATCGACTGGTGAAGAAGATCAAGATGCGTGTGGAGAAGATACGTTCGTTTGAGGTAGAGATATTGGTCCTTGCGGACAAGTCGAACGTAGCGAAGGAACTTTTTTTGAAATCGTTTTGCAACCAGGAGGGCAGCAAAGAGTGGGTGGACCAGTTGCAGGACCACGAGGACAAATCTTTGCGCAATCTTTATCTTTTTGCCGACAAGTTGTATGTGTTGCAAGATGGGATCCATGAGATAGAGAAGGATACAGGGCAGACGGTTACGGAGTTAAAGAACACCAACAGAAGGATATTGGATGGAGAGAGGAAGGCTTCGAGGGCGAAGAAGGAGATGGTTGAAGCGAATTTGCGGTTGGTGATATCGATTGCGAAGAAGTACACCAATAGAGGATTACAATTTCTTGATTTGATTCAGGAGGGGAACATTGGGTTAATGAAGGCGGTGGACAAATTTGAGTGGCGACGTGGCTACAAATTTTCCACCTATGCGACGTGGTGGATCCGGCAGGCCATAACGCGTTCGATTGCGGACCAAGCGAGGACGATACGGATTCCGGTGCACATGATTGAGACCATCAACAAGCTGGTTCGGACGAGTCGGCAGATGGTTCAGGAGATGGGGCGGGAGCCGACACCGGAAGAGATTGCCAAGCGGATGGACATGTCGTTGGAGAAGGTGCGCAAGGTATTAAAGATTGCCAAGGAGCCGATATCGTTAGAGACGCCGGTGGGGGATGAGGAGGATTCGCATTTAGGTGATTTTATCGAGGACAAATCGATGATGTCGCCATCGGAACTTGCAATCATGTCGAATTTGCGCGATACCACGGGTAGGGTATTAAAGACGCTGACGGATCGAGAGGAGAATGTGTTGCGGATGCGTTTTGGGATAGGGATGCATACGGATCACACCTTGGAGGAGGTTGGCAAGCAGTTTCACGTAACGCGGGAGAGGATCCGTCAGATAGAGGCCAAAGCCTTACGCAAACTGCGCCACCCGACCCGCTCGCGCAAACTGAGGAGTTTTTTGGAGTCTTGATAAGGAAGGTTGCATAGTTGTTTGAGGGCCTATAGCTCAGCGGTCAGAGCCGCCGGCTCATAACCGGTCGGTCCCAGGTTCGAATCCTGGTGGGCCCACCATTCTTTTTTCGATAGGTTTTCTCCACCGAAAGACCGCCAACCCCGGAGGTCTTTTTGCGTTCAAAAACCCCAATGTTTCCAAGGGTTAGCACGGGTGGTTTGAGAAAGAACTTGGTCACCCGCCGGACCCGCCGGAGTCGGAAGTTGCAATTCCCTTCTCACTTTGCTAATATTCTCCAAAAGCTCTGGACTCACCCCCTGGTGAGTCCGACAAAACCGGACTCACTTTTCAAGCGCAATATCAAAGATTAACATGATTCGCTGATATTGGACTCGTTCGATGGTGAACCTGGTTGCCATTGGGCGAGTAAACGGTCAAACCTGGGTCCGGGGAAACGATGAAGGACCGAATTGATGGTGTCCCCGGAGTTCAGTGAAATGGATTTACTGTCCCTGGACTTCCGTGAAATGGATTTACTATCCCTGGAATTCGGATGCGGGAGATCCGCACGTCCGGTTCGATGAGGGGGAACTGGAAATGCGATCATGGGAAGCGGCCTTAGGCCCATGGCGAAAGCCATATGGAAAACATGCTACCGTCCCCCTACAGTTGGCACGCCAGTTCTCTACTCTACCGGATTCGGATTTAACATCCGGGCACCGGGGGTAAACTGGCTGATGGAGGGGCTTGCGGGGCGTTCCCGGCAGTGGGTTGACGGCGGCGTGTGGATGGCACTGGCGACAAGGGAGGGATGAAAATGATCACACGGTACGAGATCATCGACGAGGGCGAGGTGCTCGCCCGCTTTGCCAAAACCCGGCTGCGCGGTCACGGGCAGCCGCTGATTTATGGCCAGGCGCGGCTGGAGCTGGTCCGGGGGGTGGACCCAGAGACTCTGTTTCCAGCCCAGCGCTATGTGCTGCGGGAGGATTACGAGCAGCTGCAAGCCCTGTACGACGCCTTCCAGGCGCGGGGGGTGGACATTTTCGACATGCCGGGGGGGCTGTTTTTCTGGATGGACAATCCGGAGACGCCGGGGGGGGAGGATGGGCCGATTCCCCTGATGCCGCCGGTGGTGGAAATGTCCCGGGAACCGGACGGGCGGGTCATTCCATTGATCAACGACGGCATGCACCGGGTCTACGTGGCCAAGCGGCTGGGGCGACGGATCAATATTGTCCTGGCCCACAACGTACCAACCGACTTCCCCTATTATGCCTATGCCCTGGAGAGAGGGTGGGCGGAGGTGGCGGAGCTGGACGAACTGCCCGACGGCTTCGTGAAGAAAACCTACCGGGATCTGGACCAGTACAAGGCACTGTTCCGGGATTTCAACGCGGTGTTCGAGGGGATCCAGAAGCAGCGCAAGCGGACCAATCAGGCGTCGTTGCGGGCCTGACGGAATGAGGACTCTGCAAAATCCCGCTGCTGGCCGTGATACTGTGTTGTGCGTTTTTTTATGATGCTCACAAATGCTTTGAATATGCTCTGCTTCTCAAAATTGGGGGTTTGCAGAGGTCTCGTTCCGAGGGTTGGCTGGATCCATGGGCGGCGTCGCATACGGTCATGAGCGATGTCATGGAGTGCGCTGAGGATTGGGCCTTGCAATGAGTATATTCTCTACGATCTCTGCAAGGAGAAGTTGATAATGTTTCTTTATGATAATTCGACAACTGTCAAGAAATCCATAGAAAGCAGGATTGAGTCGGGACGTGGAGAAGAGAATGATTATGTCACCATACTCCAGTTGACCGACCTTCACCTTGACCCGACCGTAATTGAACAGGGGTATGTGCTTGGTGAGTTGTCAAAAAACATCAATGGAAAAACAGAGGTGTTGGGATGGAAAAAGCTTGATCAGGTTGTGTTTAGTGGAGATTTTTTGCATGGCAGAAACATAAGCGACAGTGCCACGACCGACGTGAATCGGCTATATAATGGCGTTACGATGAACAAGGCAAAGGAGGAGGAGAAGAAGAATCTTCTCTGTAGGAAAATTGAAGAACAGTATGACCAGGCGTTCACGGGTTGCGTGAGATTCATCAATAAATTGATCCAAGAGGTTGCGCCGGAAACCGTAGACAACCCCAAAGAACACTTGCTCGTCGTGCCCGGCAACCATGACTTGGTGCGGACTTCCGAGTCTAGTTTCGGCAAGAGCACAACGGCCACACCGCCACGCATAGAAAAATATATCCAGCATTTTGCAAATCAATTCCTTGAAATTCCGCTCTCTGGGGAATTTTACAAGCTGGTGAACAACCCGACGTTACTGCTAACCAGTCGCAAAAACGGGGTTGTGGCCGTCATCGGCCTGGATTCAAACCACTACGAGTACAATCAGCCGGAACCCCCCGAATCACCCAGCGTCGGATGGGTCAACAGGGAGCAACTTAATGGTGCCCTTAACTTGATCCGTTGGTTGACGGGTCTGGTAACCGACCGCCCCTTGTACGTCATTGTTGTATTTCATTACCACCTTCTTCCCGTCGAGTTGAGCACAAAGTTTCTAAGAACGCATGATAGAAAAGAGTTGACGTTTCTTGTGGACGCACAGTGGGTTATTGAAAAGCTTCAGGATCACCAGGTTTCCCTGGTCATGCATGGCCACCGCCACCTGAACAAGCTGCAGAATGTTTCATACCACCCGCTGGATGTCGGGTATAGTCGCCGCAACGTCCTCCAGATTCTGTCCTGCCCCCCGGCCGAGACGAATGATAAAAACGGCGCTCTTCTCAGGGTCGATTTGCTTGCCGGCGCGGCCAGGGTCGAGTTTCTCACCCAGAAGGCTCCCCCAAGGGCGAAAAGCATACCCATGGTCTCTGCCTCGCGGATCGCACCGGGAGAAATGCGCTTGTACCGCGAAATCCATGCATGGCTGAATGGCGGCGACTTGCCCAGCGGCCGACCGGTGGATTTGTTGGCCAAGCTGGAAACCAGCCGAGACAGTACCGCAGCTCAAAAATTCCGGGAGCTGTCGGAGAGTGTTTGGAAAAAGTTTGGATATGTTCTGTGCTGCTCGTTGCCGGAGACGTTTTGGGATGACGAAGCGGCTGACAACTGGTTCATGAAACAGTTTCCCAGGAACCAGGCTCCGATCAACTTTCCGCTTACTCCAGAGACCCATCCTGGACCGACCAGTGACTATGCGCTATTGCTGCTGATCAGGTATGTGCGTGACAGGGACAGGTACGAGATTCTTCTCAATAACCATTTCCCCTTGCGAACATCCGATTTCAGTGCCTGGGACACTCTGCTGATGCCGGCATTCAAGCCGCATGAAATCAGGGAGTTCCTCTATCGCATCAAGATGGACATGATCGCGGCGAATGATCCCCGCAGCAATGTCGATCCCTATTCTTACGAAGATGAAACCGCCTTGCTGGCCGAGTTGGACACCAAGCTCAGGCAGCTCAACTCGGATGCCATTCGTGAAATCGCAGAGCAGAGGCGTTTCGTGGCATCGGAAACATTCGTCCGCTTCAGTCCGACCGATGGCATACCACGGCGATACGAATATACGTTGACCACGCTGGATCGTTTTGCAGCGGACGACCGGAGTAGCGAGGATCGGAGCTTTTTCAAGGTGCTGAATCGAATCCACACGGTGACTTCTGCATCGCTCAACCAGGGTGCCTTGCGTTGGGAAGGAATAATCAACAATAGCAAGCCACCTTTGCATCGGGGAGTCGTGTGGTTTCCTTTGAACGAGTGGCGCAAGTGTCCTGCCATCGTGGCCAGGAATGCGGATGTCATGTGCTGGGTGGAGGCGTGCCTGAACAAAATGCGGGGGGGGAATAACCTCCAAGCCGGGGAACGCGGATTTTACCATGAAAGCGCATGCCTCGGTGAACTGAAGCTTGGCAATGACAGCAGAATGATTGACCAGCCCATCGCCCATTACCCCTTTGACTCGGCGTCGGATGGGGGGGAACGGGCGTCGGTCAATTCGTCCGATAATGGACTTCCTTCGACCCTGGAAGAGGGATTGAGAAGGGTCAAATTGAATGGCAAGATGGATTTGTGGCAAGTGGCCCCCTACGAAAAGGCAACCATTATCCCGGCATTCCTTCTGCGAGAAGGGGATTTCATCGAGGTATACGAAGATAAAGAGGGAACGAGGAAGCTCGGTGTGCTGCGGCCTGTGCAGAGATATGCCCTTGCCGATGGATTGGCCAGGGTCCGAAAATTGGCTTCCGACTTGGAGAAACTCGGGCATGATATGGTAAACCTGAACGGTTACTTGGTGGCGCGCCTAGTCAATGCCAGCGCACAACTCTCAATTCTGCCCCCCATCATAGAAAGCACGCAGACGCAAGAGGAAATCGATAAAAATGGGTTCAATGGCGAGTTTCTGGTCTGCGATGGAAACCACCGTATCGTTGAGAATTGCTGGTCGGCGCGGGATGAGTTGCGTACGGCGTACCAGGTTGCCTTGGTCATGGGACCGTCCGTACCGTATTACGCCACTCCATTCGCTGCCAATGAGTGGCATGTGACGGCGAATCCGCCCCTCCACAATCCGCCACTGCATGCGCGGTGTAAATACACACCACGCATTGTTCCCGAGGTGATATGCTTCAAGGAAACCGACCATGTCATACCCGAAGATGATCGGTATCGGCGTTATTTCCGTGATTTCGACACGGCTTTCAGGCATGTGGGTGGCCAAGGCGGGAGGCCGTTTTGAATGGCGGTGGTGGATTGCCCGTGCCAGTTGGTGAGACCTCTGCTAACGGTCGTGGTGACAGGTGCGTCATCCCCGACGATGAAGATAGGGTACTCCCCAAATTTTGGACGATGGTGTAAGCTCTAATTCACACTAAACATGGAGAGAATTATGAGCGTGAAACGAAAACAGTACAAACAAGAATTCAAGGCCAAGGTGGCGTTTGCCGCGATTCGTGGAGACGAAACCACGGCCCAGCTTTCCAGTAGGTTTGGTGTGCATGGGACCATTGGTTAGCGGTCGGAAACGCACCCTCGGAAATAGAGGAACACCATACGCATTTCCCTTGTGCTGCGATAGAAAACGTTTTGGGCAAGTTTTTCATGCTGTTCTCAGTCTTTTGCTGTACTCGATTTTATATCAATGGGCTGGCAGGTTAGCGTTAGGGTTGCACCACTCCCTGGTCTTCCTCCCGCCGTCGTAGGGCACGGCCAGTCCCGCTCCGATAAGTATCTTCCCCACGTCCATCTCGTCCGCCACCACCCTGGCTACGATGCGAAAGTATTTGTCTCGCCCCGTCTCTTTCAGAGTGATGCGTTCCGCTTTCTCCAAAAGCTGCCGGACCCGCTCCCTGGCCTCCAGGGCCATCAGCTTTTCCTCCGGGCACTTGGCTCGGACTTCCGGCGTATCCACCCCTCGGACCCGCACCGGGATGTTTTCCCCGAACAGGGGATGGACGCAGGGAAGATCAAAACGCAGGGTGTCGCCGTCGTAGTTTCCGAGATAGATCGCACCTTCCAGATCGCCATAGGTCCGCCGTCCCTCCCCGGAGAGTGCTTCCAGAGATGGGAGAAACAGCAGCATTCCCAGGGTGATCATGATGGTGGTGCGCATTATGGACCATGCGTTTCGGCTTGGAAAAACGACGAGGCACGGCCCTGACACTAAGGACTCCTTAGTATATTCGCAACAGGAAAGCTAAGAAAATCTTAGTTCACGTCAATTTCATGGACATGGGCTGGGATGACCAAAACACCGATACCGAAACGACTCAAGGAGGCCAGAGACCGGGCGGACCTTTCCCAAACCGACCTGGGAATCGCCGCTGGGATGGACCCGTCCGGGGCAAGCGCCAGGATGAACCAGTATGAGCGGGACAAGCATGTCCCTGACTACCAGACCCTGAGGCGGATTGCCGCCGTTCTGGGGTGCCCCGTTCCCTACTTCTACGCCGAGGACGACACCCTCGCTGAGATCCTGCTGTATCTGGGACGAATGGGCGACGCCGGGAAGACAGCGTTGTTGGAGGCGTTGAAACGGTCAGCCGTCGAGGGCGACATTTCCGGACCGTGATCTTGCCCCGCGGCGGAGGGAGTCCATTACTTCTTCGATCTTTTCCAGTTCCTCGACGATCACCTGCATGACCATGAACAGGGAGGCTGCGGGAGGTTTGTCATCGGGATCTGGGCGGGCGGCGGTGCCGCATTCGGCGACCATCCGCGCCACGGCCAAAGCCTTGGAGAGGCTCAGGTTGATGGTGTCTATCTGTTGCAGGGTCAGGGAACTGGGATCGTCCATGGCGGCACTCCTGGGTGAGAGGTTGAGGAAACGACCGGATCATGGACTGAGTTGCAAATGCCTGGGGTCACAAATGCCTGGGGTCAGGTCTTGCAATACGACATTCACATGCCTGTGCAAATGCCTGGGGTCAGGTCTTGCAATGCGACATTCACATGCCTGGAACCAAATCCGCACGCAAATCACTGGGGTCACGCAAATCACTGCAAATCACTGGGGTCAGGTCTTGCATTATGACCCCATTCTCTGTTTTGACCCCATTCTCTGTTTGTGACTCCATTCTCTGTTTGGGGAAATAGAGGGACACCATACGCATTTCCCTTGGGCTGCGATAGAAAACATTTTGGGCAAGTTTTTCATGCTGTTCTCAGTCTTTTGCTGCTCTCGATTTTTTAACGAACTAAAGTTCAAAACTTGCAAAAGGCTTGAATTTTGTTCCGCTTATATTTCATCATGATGTTCTTCTTTATACCCCCTGGAGGACACCATG
>JACSDG010000085.1 GCA_015660855.1 Magnetococcales bacterium | reverse complement strand
GATCAGGCTACCGGACGAACGGACAATTCCCCGGATTGACACCTTTCAGTCAATTTGAATATTGGAACCTCTCGGACACACCCCCCGGACCCCCACAATGGTTTCAACCCACCACGGCCCCCATCTGGAATATAGGCATATACATGGCTACCACCAAACCGCCAATCAATACCCCCAAAATGACAAGAATGATCGGCTCCAACAATGCCGTCAGATTATCCACCGCCCGATCCACCTCAGCCTCATAGAAGTCGGCTATCTTGCTGAGCATAATCTCAAGATTGCCCGTCGATTCGCCAATGTTGATCATCTGAACCACCATGGCAGGAAAAATATCACTTGCACTCAAAGGTTCCGTCAAAGAACGCCCCTCGGAAATGGAAGACTTTGAGTTGGAAATCACCTCTTCCACCGCCATATTGCCGGCGGTTTTCGCCACATTGTCCAAACTGTCCAATATGGGTGTACCAGCCGCAATCATGGTGCCAAAAGTCCTGGCAAACCGGGCAATCGCCGATTTGCGCAATATCATTCCAAACACAGGCAAGTTAAGAGAAAGTTTATCCATCAGATAATGAAATCTTTTATTGGTTTTGTAAAAATGACCAAAAGCTTTAATCGCACCACCGAGAACAAACACGACGATCCACCAGTTGGCCTGAGTCCATTCGGAAAGAGCAATCACAATCCGGGTCGGTGCCGGCAGTTCGGCACCAAAATCCTTGAACAAATCAGCAAAGGTTGGAACCACGAAAATCATCAGAACCCCAGTGATAATGAAAGCAATAGAAATCACGGCAATGGGGTAGGTCATAGCAGATTTTACCTTGGCCTTCAGGGCAGCCGCTTTTTCCTTGTAAATAGAAAGTCTGTCCAACACCGCTTCCAAAATACCCGACTGTTCCCCTGCGGATACAAGATTGACAAATAGTTCATCAAACATTTTTGGCTCTTTCAAGAGAGCCTCAGTCAATGATGTCCCCGATTCAATATCTTTTTTGACCCGGGATGTAATTTCCCTGACCTGAACGTTATCCGCACCTCTGGAAGAAAGATCAAAACAGGTGACCAAAGGCAAGCCAGCACCGACCATGGTTGCCAATTGCCTGGTAAATACCACGATTTCCATATCAGTAATTTTTGGGCTGCCAAAGAGGGGTTTCTTTTTGACCACTTTTTTAACCTGGATGGCGGTAAGCCCCCGTTTGCGCAGAACCGCAGCAACCTCACCAGGATCTTGCGACTCCATTTCCCCGGTCCGTTTTTCGCCCGCTTTGGTTTTGGCTTCCCATTGATAATTTTCCATGCCCAATCTCCCATCCGCCAACAGTCTTTGATCGCCACCAACCCTCAAGTCAGCGACGATTGCCCTAACCCTTGTACACCATTTTCAACCTTTTTGCCCCCTCCCCCAGCATAATCGTCACCGTGAAAAGTGAATTCTGAAAGCCATTTTCACAATTTTTCACGCGAATCCTCGAAAAAAATGCATTTTTCTCGTTGAAAAGTACCTGTAGCTCTTGACCTGAAGGCTATTTTTTTTTACCTTGGCGGGCTATTTATAATCCTGTACCCTTCGCGCCATAGGATCTTTTCCTTTGGATTTCTCTATTTATCAGGCAAAAAAATGAAGCGAACTTTTCAACCCAGTATCATTCGCCGCAAGAGAACTCATGGTTTTCGCAAGAAAATGTCTACCCGTTCGGGGCGTCAGGTTTTAAGCCGCAGACGTTTCAAGGGGCGCAAGACTCTTGTGAATTCCTGACGTGGCGGTACGTCTGGATCGCGATTGACGTATTCTTGATCCCGGTCTAAACATGGATTCCGCGATGGAACGTCCAGTCGATGAACACACCGCGAAAGCCAGCCGCCTTGCTTTTCCAAGAACGGCAAGGTTACTCAAATCGCGTGAGTTCAAACTGGTCACGGACCGTGGAAAGAAGGTCCATACCCCTTTGTTTCTGGTTTTCCTCCAAAAAAACAGTCTGGACAATTCCAGGCTCGGAGTGACCGTAAGCAAAAAAGTGGGCCAAGCCGTCACAAGAAACCGGGTCAAGCGATGGTTGCGGGAGTATTTCCGCCATTGGCAAGGCAAGGTAGCCAGCCATTGGGACATTGTGGTCATTGCCCGTGCCAAAGCCAACCAGGTTTCTCACGGGGAATTTGACCGTGTCCTGGGCGATGCTTTGAACGCTCTGCTGACACGAAAATAGGCCGACGTTGCAAGATTGATCGCCACGTAATGACGGGAACTTCTTTGAGAATACTTTTTGTTGGTCTCATCAGATGTTATCAAATGTTTCTGTCACCGGTTCTGCCTCGGTCGTGCCGTTTTTTGCCAACCTGTTCGGAATATGCCATTGTGTCCATCTCCAGGTATGGTGTTTTTCGCGGTGGTTGGCTATCCTTGAAACGAATTTTTCGATGCCATCCGTTCCATCCAGGCGGACTGGATCCCGTACCCTAACCCCTTATCTTGCGCAGGTTGCCTCATGGACCAGAAGACTGTCCTGGCCATCGTACTTTCTCTGTTGTTGGTGGTTGCTTATCAATCGGTCATGGAGGTTTATTTTCCGCCTCCTGAAATGGCGATTGACTCGACAATTCAAACGGAAAACCAATCCGTTTCCAGCCAAGGCAACAGCCAAGAGAAAATCGCGGTCCCCGATCAAATGGCCCCGGTTCCCGTCGCGGCATCCCCAACCGTGCTACCGGAAGCGATGCCTGGACAGCAGGATGATGCCAACGAACCTTTTGTCCCATTCAAAACCGGGTTGGTCGATGGCAAAATATCTCTCAAAGGGGCTTCCTTCTCCGACCTGAGATTTTTAAAACACCTGACCCATTTGCCTCCCGACAACCAACCCATCCGGTACTTTAACCGGCATGGTCGCGATTTTTTCTTCAATGAATCTGGGTTTTTAAGCACTCAAATTCAAACCCCCAACCGTAACACGGTCTGGAATCTGGCCAAACCCGGCCCCAATTCCCCCCCCAATTCCATCCATTTGTTCTGGGATAACGGTCAGGGGTTGCTCTTTGAAAAACAGATCTCCATCGAAGATAAAACCTATCTGTTCTCCGTGGAAGACCGCGTGGTCAATAACACCGATAACCCCATCGGCGTCAACCATTATTCCCATTTTATCCGCATCGAACCCGCTGCCGAAGGCCAGCAGGCCATGGCCGTCGCCGATTTTCAGGGACCCATGGGCTTTTTGGATGGACAACGCATTCAGCATCCCTATGAAGATTTACGCAAAGGCGATGTCCACGATTCGGCCAGCACGGGATGGGCGGGGTTTTCCGACAAATATTTTCTCGCCGCTTTGGTGACGACCGACACCCAGAAAAAACGTTTCTATTTCGATTTTGACAGCCCGTCGCACCGTGTCGGCACGGTTTCGGAAAAACAATCCATAGCTCCCAAAAGTCAATTTTCCCATACTCTTCTGCTTTACATTGGCCCCAAGGAAATCAAGACTTTGGAGCATGTAGGGCACGACCTGGAGCGTTCCATCGACTATGGATGGTTTCACTTCCTGGCGGTTCCTTTGGTTGAATTGTTGCTGATTTTCTACGCCTTTCTGCACAACTTTGGCTTGGCCATCATCTTTTTGACCGTGGTCATCAAGGCCCTTTTCTTTCCCCTGGCCAATAAAAGCTATCGTTCTATGAACGATATGAAAAAGTTGCAACCCAAAGTTGAGGAATTGCGCAAACAGTTTTTAGACGACAAACAACGCATGAACCAGGAGATGATGAAGCTTTACCAGGATAACAAGGTCAATCCCCTGGGGGGCTGTTTACCCATCGTGGTTCAGATTCCGGTCTTTTTCGCTTTGTACAAAGTATTATTATTATCGGTGGAAATGCGGCACGCCCCTTTGTTTCTCTGGATTCAGGATCTGTCCGACAAAGATCCGTACTATGTATTGCCCGTGCTGATGGGCCTGTCGATGTTCGTGCAATCCAAACTCAATCCTGCCCCGGCCGATCCCATTCAGGCCAAAATCATGATGTTTTTACCGTTAATTTTTACCTTTCTTTTCCTCTCTTTTCCTTCAGGATTGGTGCTCTACTGGCTGGTTAACAACATCCTTTCCATCATTCAGCAAAGCTATATCATCAAAAAGTATTGAGCCTCCCTGGAAAAACAACGATCGAGGGACTAGAAAGGAAACCAAGTTTAAGGCGTTAGATTTACATGTTTTTTCCATCTGTCAACACGATGGGAATAACCCGGGCCTCGCCACCACAACGGTCTCCCATCTTTGGTGCCACGGGAAATCTGTTACTGCAAGATTTGTTTGGACAGATACAGCCTGATCCTTTCTTCACAAAAAAAAGACGCCAGATTCGACGGAGGATCAAACCAACGCTGACAACCCACACCACCCCCAAAATCAATAGTTCCCACCCTGATCCCTGCATCATGACAATCCTTTCTCGAAACCATTGCGGTCAACATTTGCACATTTATTTGAAACTTTTTAAAATTTTCTTATTTTACAAATTTTCAAAATATCTTTATCCTGAAAATCTCAATCTGATACACTGTAGCTGGTTTTTGCATGGTTTACGAGTCACGGGAAGTGTGCTCATGAACAACCAAGATCTTAAATATGTGCCCAACCCCAAACACAAGGAACCATGGCAAAAGGGCAGGAAGGGGGCGTTGTGCCCCAAGTGGAGCCATTCTTTGGCTCAAGAGTTGCTGCTCGGAAGTGAATCTCACCCTGGAGAAACCAAAAAGTCCAGATACGCTACACACAATGGCTTGGCTTTTAAGGCCTATCCCGACCATCGGGGGGGGTGGCATGGGTACCCGGTTGGATGGGATGAAGTGCCTGTTAAAATTAGCAACAAATGGTTGAGAGAAGGATTGATTCAATTAAAAGACATTAAAAAATTTAAGCTTTTAAAGATGGATGCCAAAGGAAACGTTGTGGAGAAAAAATAATGAAGACCAACTGGTCAACATTCGGTAGTAAAGATCGTTTTGCTTTTGAATATCGTTTTCTAAATGATCCAGACAACGGACAAGCCGCGACACCGCTGGAATCAGCTTCCTGGGGTGAATTCCGATTTTGGGTGCGAGGGCGTAACCTGTGCCAATGTCATCACCATGGAAAGTTTCATCAGGAAGCGGCGTGGTACCTTTCCCCGATATTGTTCTGGCTTGCAGAAAATTGGGATCCCCTTTTTCACGAAGAGCGTTTTCCGACAGAGTGCAATGTGCCCAACGCCCGTGCAGGCTACCTGGACTCGCTGAAACGCTTCCTGGGAGACACAGATCCCGTCATGGAGGCTAAAGGAGAAGCCTGGTTTGGTTGGTGGCAAAGACATGCCTTGCGTTCCTGTCGCCAGGGGGGGTTGTTCCCCGACCTTTTTTTGCGCCGGATGGTAGATTTTGCCGAAATTTCCTGGGGTAACTCCCACATGGAGGGTGTCGGGGAAGACTTTTATTTTACCGTGCCCCAAGGCACTGTCTGTCTGCCTGTCAAACAAGTCGCCGAACCCTTGTTGAAAGGATTACAAACCGCCATAGCCGACCTCAGAGGGCGTATAGCTTCCGACAAGGAGTTCAACACCCTGGCAGAAAAAGCCGATCGCATCACCGCCCCAGGACGATTGAATGATCGCCTTTCCTGGTATGCAGCGCGGTTATCCCATATCGCAACGTCTGTCCAATCATTGGTCCAAAACATGATAACTCCTGAAGAGGGAATGGGATTTATCCAACGTCTCTCCCCTGGAGTTGCCATGTTCGGCTCCCTGGCACCAAAAATTTCAGATGCGGATTTGGAAAATCTGATTGGCTTCTACATCGCGGCACACAAAAATGGCAAAGAATCCAGTCAACTTTTACCTTTGCTCACGCAAAATCCTGAATTGCCTGAAAACGATCCCTTTGACGCTGGATATGAAGCCGCTTTGGATTTTCTTGAGGCTCAAAATCAAAACAATTCCCTATCTGAATGGGTTGATGTCCATTCCATCTGCCAAAGGTTGGGGATTCAAATTTATTCAGGGGCGTTGGGCGACAGCAATATCCGGGGAGCCGCTTTTGCCGGAAGTCATGTAACACCAACGATATTCATCAATACCGCCCATCCCAACAATCAACAAGAAGAAGGTCAACGCTTCAGTATCGGTCACGAACTTTGCCACATCCTGCATGATCGCTTTTTCGGCGGAGAAATCTCCATCGCCAGCGGACCATGGGCACCGGCCAGCATTGAAAAACGTGCCAATGCTTTTTCCGCCATGCTCCTCATGCCTGTGGAACTGATCAACGAAAAAATCCGCATATCACCATCCCCACCAGACACCCCTGAGGGGATCACATACCTGTCCAACGCATTGAAAGTCAGCAAAAAGTCTCTGGTATGGCACCTTTACAATCTGAATAAACTTGACGATACCCAACTCGCCAATCTGGCGGGTTATGAGTTTTGATTTTTACAATCAACTTTGCAATATCTTTCTTTCAACGATGGCCTTCTTTCAACGATGGCCGGGAGAAGGAAAATAGTCGGGGCTGGGCAAATAGTTACGATTTTTACTTGCGTCTTCCCCCTGCGGCGTCCCGGTTGGAGTCCCTCCAGATACCGGTGCCCCTTCTCTGGAGCGGTTCAAGTTGGGATTAGCGATACAAGTGGCCTTTCGCGGCGCAGCCACCTTTTCACAAGCTTCCCGATCACGATAAATACACTCCGTCTGCCACTGCTCCGTCAGACAAAAAGGTGCCCCCCCCTGGGGAGCTACCAAACCATCCCGATTTAAAACACAACTCCCCTGCCCCCCAACCGCCTTTTGACAGGATTCCAAATCGACAAACTGACATCGCCGACCATTAAAATCGACGGCACAATAAAGAGAGGCCCCAACCTCCCCCGACCACAACAACATACATAAGCCCATGCCCAACCCATAAATTGTCTTTTGCATCATCCACCTCCCTGGCCACGCCATCCCCTCGACCCCACCAACCTACGGTCCGCTGGTCTGTTGCACCGAAAACTCATTCGCCTCCCAACCAAGCCACACCCTCAATGGCAATCAATCCCCCCCTGGGCAAGGCAGCAACCCCTACTGTTGCCCGTGCCGGAAAAGGGGGGCGTAAATAGTGGGCATAAATTTCGTTAACCTCCGCAAAATGACCCAAATCAACCAAATAAAGGGTCGTTTTGACCAAATGCCTGTAATCGCCTCCAGAGACCCGTAATACCGCGCCTATGTTTTTCATGACCTGATGCGCCTGATGACCTACACCGCCCCCCACAATGGCCCCCGTTGCGGGATCCAGGGCAATTTGACCCGAAAGATACAACCAATCGCCAACCCGCACCCCCTGACTGTAGGGACCAACCGCCGCTGGAGCTTCCTTGGTTTGAACAGGTTGCATAAACCCTCCTTCAATTTGTCCTGGTCTTGGCCCTATCCTTACCCTTTGATGCGTTCCACATTCAATACCACACTTAATACCGAAATGGCCTGTGACAATGCTTGCAAATGCTCCAAACCCGTCACCTCCACATCACAGATCAACACAAAGGGATCCCGGTCACGATCCTGCATCTTCATTTCAACCACGGTGCTCTTCGCCCCCATGACCGCATGGGATACCAAACTTAAAACATCCTTGCGATTGCGAGCCATGATCCGCAACCTTGCCACATGTGACTTCTGCGCCACCTCCGGCCAATCGATATCCTCAATCCAACGTTCCGGCTGATCGGCAACCGCCTCCAGATTGGGACAACCCACCGCATGTATGGAAATCCCTTTGCCGGTATGCACGATACCCACGATATAATCCCCGGGAACCGGACTGCAACAACGGGCCACCATCACCGCCATTTGCGGCAATAACCCCGCCAGCTTCAATGGAGGCCCCCGACCCTCCCCGCCTTTGACTTTTCCTCCCCCACCCTTTCCAGAACCGGGCAGCCTTTCCTCACGCCCCGATTCTGCCTGGGGAAAAAGACGGCGGATCAACATCGACGGGGTAATCACCGAAGTCCCCAGCTTTAACAAAAGCTCCTCACTGTTTTTCAATCCAAAATCGGTCGCCCATTGCCGTATCTTCTTATCGTTGATGCCTTGCTGTAATACCCCCCCCTTGCGCGCTTCCCGCAGCAAAATCTCCTTGCCCAAAACCATGGCCTGTTCACGATTTTGCTGTTTGATCCAACGATTGATCCGATATTTGGCCTGACCCGTCACTACAAAACGCAACCAGGCCGGATTAGGCTCATGATTTTTACCTGTGAGGATGACCACCGAATCACCCGTGGCCAGCGGCGTTTTCAAAGGAACCAACCGTCCATTGACCTTGGCTCCCTGACAATGATCTCCCACCTCCGAATGAACTGCATAGGCAAAATCTACCGGCGTCGCTCCCCTGGGCAGAGTGATGATGTCCCCCTCCGGAGTAAACAAATAAATCTCTTCCGGAAAAAGATCCACCTTGACGTTGTCCAAAAATTGTCCTGAATCATCGGCGCCTTGATGGACTTCCAGCACGCGTTTCAACCAGGCATAGCCCGTGGCCTGCGAATCCTCCCGAGTACTCAGCCCACCACCCTTATAGCTCCAATGCGCCGCAACGCCACTTTCCGCAATCTCGTGCATGGCCTCAGTGCGAATTTGCACCTCAATACGGTTGCCATACGGTCCAAACACCACCGTGTGCAACGATTGATAGCCGTTGCTTTTGGGCAAGGCGATATAATCCTTGAAACGTCCGGGAATGGGACGCAATTCACTATGCACCATTCCCAAAACCCGGTAACAATCGGCCTGATTATCCACCAAAATCCGGTAACCAATAACATCGTACAACTCTTCCAACACCACGCCCTTGCTTTCAAGCTTGGTGTGGATGGAATATAAATGTTTCTCCCGTCCAAAAACCTGGCCTGCAATTCCGTGTTTTTTTAACATTTTGCGCAAATGAGAAATCACCTTGCGCACAACATCTGCACCCCCCTTGCGCCGTTTGGCCACCCTCTCCTTAAGCACATGAAAAGATTCGGGATCCTTTAGCTGAAAGGCCAGATCTTCCAGTTCATTTTTTATCCAGTAAATGCCCAGACGATGCGCAATGGGGGCATAAATATCCAAAATCTCCGAGGTCATCTTCGGATCAACCGGCAATCTGTTGGCTACAATACGGTGCATCCGTCGCAAACATATCGCCAATCGAACCATAATCACCCGGATATCCTGGGCCATGGCCAGAATCATCCGGCGCAGATCCTCCGAATTGACCTCAATCTTTACCCGCGCTGAAACATGAGAGATCTTGGACAATCCCTCGGCAAGAAACGCCACATCTCCACCGTAGTCGGTCCGCACCTGATCCAGGGTCAAAACCCCACCTTCCAACCCTGCGACAAGAACCCCAGCCGCAATGGACGCAGGATCCATCCGCAATTCCACCAGCACCTTCGCCACCTCAATCGGCTGATAGGAAATCAAATCCTGACAGTCCGGGGAACACCCTCCACAGGTAAAACCATCCAGAAACCGCCCCAAGCGATCCAAAAGATCCTTGTCGGCCTTGGGGTGATAAGCCAGGATCTTTTTGACCAGATCCAACCACATACCGCCCTCTTGCGCACAAACAAAACCGACTTGCCCCCCTTTAGATGCAGCAATAAACCGGCTTCAAGCACACTTTCTGGTTTAATCGATATCCTTCCAATCCACTCTGCACTAAAAACCAACCCAACCTAAAGTTCATCCTCCTCAAGACCCATATCCCCTGGAAAATCATCGGTCGGTAAAAAAGTTTCCTCTTCATCAACCTCCATATCCTCCGAAACATCTTCCCCGACATCCGTATCCGTGTCCTCCGACTCGGCATCGTCAGCATCGTCCCCATCTTCCGCCACATCCCCCAGCGGCATCAATGTTTCCTCCACCAACAACGCACGCGCTTCAACATCAATAATGGCCGGTTCCACTTCCTCCACTTCTTCATGAACCGGCTTGGTGAATTCTGCCCTCAATTCATCGATGTTGATCATCCCACTTTCAATTTCCCGCAAGGCAATGACCGTAAATTTATCATTGTCCATGGGCAACAGGGTCGTATGGCCATGAGTCAACTGCCGAGCCCTTTTGGCCGCCAGCAATACCAGCTCAAAACGATTGGGTACAATCTTCAAACAATCCTCTACAGTCACCCGGGCCATTTTTGTGCTCCATTTTTAAAGTGTTTTGCTGCATCAAACTCATTTGAACGAAAGCTTCCTGATTCACCACCCAAAAAGCCTCCAACCCTTCCATCAAGCAGGCTCCATCCTCTACCCACTTCCATCCTGATACAAACCATCGTTTCCACCAAAACCAGCAACGATCTTTTCAACGCGGCCAGCCATTCGCCCCCGTCGCAACCGCTCGGCCCGAACAATGGCCTCAATGTCCCCATACGCTTGTTCCAAACGATCATTAACCAAAACATAATCGGCCTCGTGCCAATGAGAAAGTTCCTTCTCAGCCAAAGCCATCCGCCTTTCAATAACCTCCTGGGCATCCTGACCACGCAAGACCAAACGCCGCCGCAATTCATCTCTGCTTGGAGGAACGATAGCCACATGGACCACATCTCCAGGCATTTGCCCTCTGATCTGCCGCGCACCCTGCCAATCAATATCCAAAATCACATCCTGTCCAGCCTGCAAATTTTCCGTCAGCATTTGCCGCGATGTACCATAAAAATGGCCAAAAACAGCGGCCCATTCAACAAACGCCTCCTCGCGTATCTTTTTTTCAAACTCGTCCTTGCCAACAAAAAAATAATGAACCCCGTCCACCTCTCCCGGACGCATCATCCGTGTCGTCGTTGAAACTGAAAAACGAATACCATCCATCTTTTCTACCAGATGCCGAGACAAAACCCCCTTTCCTCCCCCTGATGGTGCCGTCAAAATTAAAATGAACCCTCGCTTCATTTCATCCATGGCGACCTATCCTCACGATTGGACTCGGCACAGCACAACAATCCCTTATTTTTGCCAAACTTTGTTTTTTCGATACATGAATTTTTATTTCTTTCGATACACAAATTTTATTCCAGGTTTTGTACCTGTTCCCGTAATTTTTCAACAGTAACCTTCATTTCCACACCCAACCTGGACAGTTGCCCATCCTGCGACTTGGAACAAAGGGTGTTGGCCTCCCGACCCAGCTCCTGACACAGAAAATCCAGTCTGCGCCCCATAGGTTCATCAAGTTCAATAACCTTTACCACCTCCCGACAATGCATGACCAATCGGTCCAGTTCCTCGGACAAATCCATGCGATTGTATTGAACCGCCAATTCCTGCATAAACCTGCTTTCGTCCACCTGGGTCGTCAACCAATCCTCAAGTTTGGTCCGCAACCGCTCTTTCGCCAACACACGCAACTCCGGAACGCGCCGACTGGCCTCCGACACATACCCCTGGAGTTCCTGCAAAAGCTGCAACAAAACCGCCCCCGTCCGTATCCCCTCCTGCTCCCGGACTTCCTTGAGGGCTTGCGCCGCACGCCCAAGGACATCCAAAACCGCCCGATTGAACCATTCCTCCCGTGATTTGCTCACCACATCCACCCGTCGTTCCCGAATCAAACCAGGCCAGGTCATGATCGTGTTCATATCCAACCCTGGTCTGGCCCCCATATGACCCAAAAGACGTTTCTCCAGATCCAGCAAGCCCCAAAAGAAAGATTCATTCACATCCAACGAACTGGTTTCCCCCGTACCCATGCCCAAAGATAAATAACCATCAATATGCCCCCGGCTAAAGACACCCTTCAACATCGTCCCCGCCGCAGTTTCCAACGCCTCCAACCCCTCAGGCAACCTTAGAGAAAGATCCAAATATCGATGATTCACCGATTTCAATCGCCAACTTATCCTTAAATCATCCATGACAACTTCCGCCTGTCCATATCCCGTCATGCTTTGGGGCACAGAAACCTCCCGACCTTTCAGTCTGCATCCAACATTTTTTTTCTCAAGACACTCGGAAAAGCGACTCCCACAAGGAAAAGGGGCGTACAGGTATCATACGCCCCTTCACATCCTTCCGGCCGCACCTTCCGGCTCCCCTATAGCCAAAGCTGAACTACACCCCCAGGCGTAACCCAGGCAATCCTCAGCTATGGATAGCCTCATATTTCGCTTCCAGCTCCTCCTTGGATTCTTCGTGTTCAGGATCCGGAACAATACACTCTACCGGACAAACCTCAACACACTGCGGTTCGTCAAATGCCCCGATGCACTCGGTGCAAAGATCGGCGTGAATGTAGTAGATGTCTCTGTCCACATCAGAACCGTCCGTAATGGCCTCATTAGGACACTCCGGCAAACAAACATCACAATTCGTGCAATCCTCATTGATCATTAATGCCATGTCTAAACTCCCTGATGGACGGGTAAAAAACTCCAAACTCCAAGGTTGCTAGTTACCAAACTTGATCCCCCTTGGCAAGCTAATCCGCGAAAAAATCCTACAAAAATGTTTTTTATCCCCTTCCAAAAACCAAATCCGTCAAATACCCCGCCCCGTCTTACGTACAATTTTAGCAAAATTGGTACGCGATCTTGATCTTCCCAGCAATCCTAAACATGATGCCCTGCGGGCACAAAATCAAAACCAAAACCTTGGGGCGCTGCCCCAAACCCCGCCGGGGGGGATGATCCCCCCCGGACCCCCACAATAATTTTTGCCAAACTTTATTTTTCCAATACATCAAATTATCAAAAAAAGAACCTTGGTAGACTGCCGCCTCCAAACCGCTACGCCATCACGGAAATACTGGTAATTGGGTCAACCCCATCCTTTCATCCAACCCAAACATGATATTCATGTTTTGCACCGCCTGACCCGCCGCCCCCTTGACCAAATTGTCAATCGCACTCAAAACTGTCAACCATCCGGTGCGTTGGTCTTCCACAACCCCCAAATGAACATAATTAGACGCTCGAACATGATTGGTCGCCGGGTACTCCCCTGCCCGCATGACCCGCACAAAATGTTCATTCCGGTAATGGCTCTCATACCGCTCCTGCCAGGAGATCTCCCCCTTTCCCTTCAGCGGACGAACATGACAGGTCGATAATATACCACGAGTCTGCGGTAAAAGATGGGGGGCAAACCGAATCCGTACCGATGTCCCCAAAAGATCGCTGACCACCTGTTCCATCTCCGGGGTGTGTCGATGAGATCCCGTACTGTAAGGTCTGAACCCTTCTGCCAGTTCCGCAAACAGCTTTCCTTCAGCCGGAGCACGCCCCGCACCACTGACCCCCGACTTGCTGTCAATAACAATCGCCGTGGAATCAATCCATCCCCCCTCCGTCAAAAGCGGTGCCAACGCCAAAATCACCGAGGTCGGATAGCAACCCGGGTTGGCCACCAACCTGGCACTTTTTATCCGGTCACGATAAATCTCCGGCAAACCATAAACCGCCTCACCCAACCATTCCTGAGCCTCGTGAACCGTTTTGTACCACTCCTGGTAAACCTCCGGACTTTTTATACGAAAATCGGCGGACAAATCAATAACTTTCAGATCATGACGCAATAATTTCGGCACAACCTTCATGGAGGTTACATGCGGAAGGGCACAAAAAACCAACTGACAGGATGCAAGACCCGATAAATCTTCCAACGGACGACAAACCAAATCCCCACGCAACGACAAATGAGGAAATATTTTGTCCATGGGCTGTCCAGCATACCGCTCTGAAGTGACAAAAACAATATTCACCTGTGGATGCGCCGACAAAATACGGACCAGTTCCGCCCCTGTATAGCCACTCGCTCCTTGTATGCCAACCGCAATCGTCATAGCGTCAACTCACCCTGTTCCACAATTCCATCCATCCAACACAAAAAAAAGAGAGGCCAAGCCTCCCTTTTTTATTTGCACCAGATCCCTCACCCCATCTTTCAGGCAAAAACAAAAACCACCACATCCACCACCCAGGCCCCCAAACCAACACCCTTAACGCTTGGAGTACTGCGTGCTCTTGCGGGCTTTGTGCTTGCCGTATTTTTTGCGCTCAACCACCCGCGAATCCCGGGTGATAAAACCAGCTTTCTTCAGCGCGGGTCGATAGTTGATGTCATACAAACACAACGCCTTGGATATCCCATGCTTGATGGCCCCAGCCTGCCCCGAGTTACCACCCCCCACCGCAGTCACCACCACATCAAACCGATCCACCGTCTGGGTCACCTGGAAAGGCTGCCTGGACACCATCTGCAACACCGGACGCCCAAAATATTGCTCAATGGGCAGCTTGTTTATGGTAATCCTGCCGCTTCCCGGCATGATCCACACCCTGGCGACCGCCTCTTTCCGTTTCCCGGTTGCATAAGTCGCTTTACTCAATGACATATCCGGACAGCTCCTTAAAATCGTTTCCGCAAAAACCAACCCACCTGCCGCAACTACACCCAACCCAATCCCCAGCCTCAACCCTTGGCTTGGGCTTTCACCAACAAAGGCTCGGGCACCTGCCCGGCATGCGGATGATCAGGGCCTGTATAAACCTTCAACTTTTTGTACATTTGGCGGCCCATCTTGTTCTTGGGCATCATCCCCTTAATCGCACGCGCCACAACACGCTCAGGATACCGCCCCTCCAACTCCTCACGCACCGTTTTCGACTTAAGGCCACCAGGATACCGAGTATGCCAGTAGTACACCTTGTCTTCGCGTTTTTTTCCCGTCAACTTGATCTTTTCTGCATTGACGATGACCACATAGTCGCCCGTATCCATGCTCGGCGTGTAAATAGCCTTATGCTTGCCGCGCAAACGCCTAGCCGCTTCCGTAGCCAGACGACCGAGAATCATGTTCTCCGCGTCAATGACAAACCATTTGACCGTTGCTTGAATGTCCTTGGAAGTCGCGTAAAAGGTTTTCACGAACCCTGGCTCCACTTAGCTGTTCCTATGCCCCCCGGTGGTGCCTACCCGCCCATCAGCAGCGAATACACACTGTCAGGTTCCATGGCCCCTCCCCCCAAAAAACACAACAGCGACCAAACAAAAAACGCCCGCACCATCCAAAGGCGGACATCGGAAACCGCTGCTTTTTTCTTCCAAAGGGAGGTATGAATAATAAAGCTTCCTGGCAGTGTCCTACTTTCCCACAACTTGAGTTGCAGTATCATCAGCGCTGAAGGGCTTAACTGCCGAGTTCGGAATGGGATCGGGTG
>JACSDG010000084.1 GCA_015660855.1 Magnetococcales bacterium | reverse complement strand
AAAACAAAGTCAAAACCCTGGGGGCAATCCCCCAAACCCCTTTTTTCTTTCAATAATTTTCCAGGGGGTATCAGCAAATTATCGAATGTCAACACGCCCTAGTATCATTTGAAAATCTCCCTTTGAACGAAGTAAAGTTTCGTTATTCTGGCACAGTTTCTTGGGGTATGCTAAGTTAACGGCATTGGAGGTTCTCCCCACGTGCTACGGTTTGGAGGCGGAGCCTCCAAGGTTCTTCTTTTGACTTTGATTTTACTGCCCCCCAAAGGGGGTCTAGAGGCGCAGCCCCAGGGTTTTGATTTTGTTCTTTTGCCTGAAGGGCATCATGTTCTGGGATCCATATAGTGGAAATATAAAACTTTCCATGTATTGGTTTTTTCCCGGAGGGTATCATGTTTAACCAGTGGAGTTTTCATGTCTGAGTTTTTCAGTGTTGATTTTTTCAAATGTCATGGTGCCGGCAACGATTTCATGGTTGTTGATGAAACTAGGTCGATTCAGGTGCCCGATGCGTTCAAGCCGGCCTTTGCCCGTCTGACGGGAGTTCGGGGTGGTGGTATTGGCAGTGATGGAATTATTTTTGTGTCAAAACATGACGAAGACCATCCGCGCATGCAGTTTTTTAATCCCGACGGCAGCGAAGCGGAGATGAGTGGCAACGGATTGCGTTGTGCCTCGCGGGTTGCCCACGAAGGTTATTATGCTGGTCGTTCACCGTTGATTTTTGTGACGCGTGGGGGGCGTTTTGCGACGTTTCATTTTTATTCTGAGGAGCACCGACTACCGTTTATTCGCATCCAGGTGGGTCGGGTTGAGACCAATCCGGAGAAAGTCTTAGCCAGCCGATCTACGAGTCCTTTCATAGCGCAGCCGTTTCAGGTTATGGGAGAGTCTCTGGTAGGGACCATTTTGTCCATTGGCAATCCGCACATGATTATCACCGTGGACCGTTTACACACGATAGATTTTAATCGCCTTGGTCCCGCCTTGGAACACCATCCGATGTTTGCCAACCGGGCCAACATCAGCTTTGTGGAGGTATTGGACGAAAAAAGGATTTTGGTGCAGACCCATGAGCGTGGCGTCGGTTTAACCCTTTCATGTGGTACAGGAATGACGGCATCGGTGGTAGCTCAAGTATTGAATGGGTATGTGGCTAACGACAGCGACATAGAGGTTCATACCGCCGGGGGATTGGTTTGGGTTCACCCTCAGGTGACGCGGGATGCGATCACAGCGCAGTTAACCGGCAACGCCACCCATGTCTATCGAGCGACGACGCAGGTATCGACGCAAGGGGCGGCCATGGTATTCGCCGCCGGGGAGCCTATGACAAAAACGCATATTTTTACTGAGGAAACGGTGATTTACGACCATTTTGCCCGCCAAAGCCTGTTTGACACCTCCATACTCACCGGCACATCCATCGAAAACCTAGTACAGGCACGAGGGGCGGTTTCTTAAACCGTAACCATCTAAGGGCGTGTTGACATTCAATAATTTTATTCGCGATAACGAGGCTCAATTGCGCTTGGACAAATATTGCAGCGGATTGAGTGGCTTGATGTGGTGCCGTAATTCAAAGTGAACCTGGGGTTGTTTTGTTCCTCCCGACTTTCCTGCCAAAGCAATCTTTTCTCCGGAACGCACCGCCTGACCTCGTTTAACCAATATTTTTTCGTTATGTGCGTAGGCCGTTGTAAAAAAACCACCATGACGCAACAGGATAAGATTGCCATAGCCTGGGAGGCTGTCGTCGGCGTATGCGACAATGCCATCGGCCGATGCGACAACCGGATCACCCTCATTGACACCAATATCAATGCCGTTATTCTGGCGCGCCCCCTGTTTGCCAAACCGACCGATGACCTTGCCCGAGTGTGGCCAAACCCAAACTTTGGGGGCTTCGACCGGCAGCCTCCAGGCAGGATTGGCGACCGGTTCTTCTTCATTCACATCATTGGCGACAGCTTTTGATTTCGAGGCCGGCGGTTCGGGTGGAAGCTCTACACTCTTGGTCGAACGCTCTACGCTTTTCACCGGTGGCTCTGCACTCTTGGCTGAATGTTCGACGCCCTTTGTTGGCAGCTCTACACCCTTTGCCGGTGGCTCAATACCCTTGGTCGGACGTTCCCCCCTCTTTGCTGGTGGTTCCGCATCCTTGGTTGGACGCTCGACCTCTTTTGCCGGAAGTTCAACCTTTTTACCTGCCTCTTTTATGTTTTCTACACGATTCACAGCAACCGTCCTGGGAGCCGGTTCCGGTTGTGGACTCAAGGCTTTGATTTCTCCGGTCTCAATATCGCTCGAAGAAGTTTCCGGCGGTTCCAAACGCGCCGAGGTGGCTGGATCGTCGCCCTCGGTGGGCTTGATGACGATCCGCTGCCCGACCCACAGACGATCCGGATTCTGCAGATGATTTGTTTTTGCCAGATCCTCGACTTCCACACCATGAACCGCAGCGATCGCCCACAGAGTATCTCCAGGCTGGACAACATAAACGCCGCTTTTCGTCGGTTTTATCTTTTCCGTCGGTTCCAACCCCCATGCCAGCGGTGGACCAGATTCAATACGCACCTTGGCCGCCCGGTCGGAATCCATACACCCCATCAGCAGGAGTACGGGCGCGACGAGCAGATGGATCCACGGTATACCGAGTGTTTTTTTCATAAAAATCTTTGCCGAAAAGATGACCGCCCTAACAAAAACACAACCATTCTCCGATACGTGCACGGCACGATCAATACGAGAATCACGAGATATAAACGGATTTGATCCTCATGTCAACATTCAATAACGGCCATTCCATTCCATTATCTTTGCTGTGCACCAAAAAGGCTTTGTGCGGTTTCAACGATGCGAGCGCACAACTCTTGTGCTTCCTGGTCGGTCAAGGTTCGATCAGATGCCCTGAAAACCACGTTGATGGCAAAACTTTTCTTACCTTGCGGTAAATTTTCACCTTTGTAGACATCAAACAGACGGACATTCTGAATCAAACCTGGTGCAATTTTGGCCATGGCCTCCATGAACGGTCCCGCGCCAACCGTTTGATCGACTAAAAAAGCAAAATCACGTTCCAGAGCCGGAAAACGACTCAATGAACAATCCCCCTTGTTTCCTGTCAACAAGTGCGGATGCAGATCATCCAGTGCAAATTCAAACATGAAAACCACTTGAGCCGGATCCAGGAGACGCTGATGCTCGGGATGCAACATGCCAATCCAACCGATGGGCCGACCCAGATCATGGGGATGAAAAACCGCTTTTTGGCCGGGATGAAGAAATTCCGGCCCCCCTGGCTCGAAAACCATGCCACCACAACCCAAGGATGCAACCAGATGTTCCAGATCGCCTTTCAAATCAAAAAAATCAATATTTTCTATACGGTTATGCCAGGCGCGAGAATGTCGTTCACCGGTGACGAGACCCGCCAGCCGTTCTCTTTCCACCAGATGACCCTGATTTTGACCTTGGCCAGGGAGGAATACATGCCCTGCCTCAAACAAACGCAGGTTCAGGTTGCCACGGCTCAAATTTCGCCGCGCCGAATCCAACAAACCGGGGCACAAGGAAGTTCGGAGGACTGCCATGTCCTCAGAAATGGGATTGACCAGTTCCTCCGCTGCCACTTCAGGATCGAAACGATGCTGCAATACCTTGCTTACAAAGGAATAATTGATCGTTTCCAGATAACCCAGGCTGGCCATTCGCCGCCTGAGGGTCCAGGAGAGGGTTTCCCGTGCGTCAAATTCAGCCGGCTTGCTTTCCATCCGTGGCAATACGGGAGTTACATTATCATAGCCGTGCAGACGGACGATTTCTTCCAGCAAGTCTTCTTCCAGCACCAGGTCGTGTCGATGGCTCGGTGGTTTGAAAAAAGTTTGCTCGCCAACCATGATTTTTTCACAACCCAAACCGACAAGTTTTTCTTCCATCTCCGGGTTGGAAAGATGGATGCCAGCCAGTCGGTTGATGCGTTCATGGCGCAACCGTATGGGTTCTCCTGGGTTCCATGCCCCTGTTTCGGCCATCGTTACAGGGCCTGCCCGACCACCACACAGTTCCAAAATAAGTTCCGTAGCCCGTTCCATGGCTAAAGTCAGACCCAGGGGATCGATGCCCCGTTCAAAACGAAAGCGTGAATCACTGTTGATGCCCAGGCGGCGACCGGTTCGAGTGACCATGAGCGGATTGAAAAAGGCCGCTTCCAGGAAAAGGCTGGTGGTGGATTCGGTAACACCGGTATCCATTCCCCCCATGATGCCTGCCAAAGCCAGGGGGCGACGACTATCGGCGATCAATAGGTTGTCTGGACCCAATTCGTGGGTGGTACCATCCAACGTGGTCAATTTTTCACCCGGAAAAGCACTGCGGACAATTAGAGGTAAAGCCAGTTGCCCCAGATCGAAGGCGTGCATCGGCTGGTTAAGATCCAGCAGGATCAGATTGGTGATGTCCACCACATTGTTGATGCTGCGCAATCCCACCGATTCCAATCTGTTTTTCAACCAAAAAGGGCTGGGGGCCACGCGCACGCCACGAATGATCCTTCCGGCATAACGCGGGCAACCGGTACGGTGTTCGATCACAACCTGAGCCGGTGTTGTATCGGTCACTTCAACATGCGCAGTCAGGGGGCGCATTCTTTGACCCGTCAATGCTGACAATTCCCGGGCAATACCTCGCACTCCCAGGCAATCGCCTCGATTGGGTGTCAATTCCAACTCGAACAAATCATCGTCACGTCCAAGGAGGACCGCCAGCGGGGTTCCGGAAATCGTCCCCTCCGGCAAAATTAAAATGCCCTCCGCAGACGCTGCTAACCCAAGTTCCGCCTCCGAGGCAAGCATGCCCTGGGACATTTGGCCACGAATCCGACTTTTCCCAATTTTCATGCCGTTGGGAAGGGTCGCACCCTCGCGTGCCACCGCCACCATATCGAAAGCTTTATGGTTTTTGGCACCGCACACGATGGTCAATTCCTCTTGCCCGACGTTGACTTTGCATACCGTCAGCCTGTCTGCGTCCGGATGACGGCCAACTTCAAGCAAACGACCCGCCTGGACTTTCTCCAAACCCTTGTCCAATCGCGTGATGGATCCCACCTCCAAACCAGCCTGGGTGAGGCGTCGCCCGATGGCTTCGGCATCCATATCCCCTTCCCAATGTTCCAATAACCATTTACGGGTAAATTTCATGGCCCTAAACCTCCTTTCCCTTGGTGTGCTGGGAGAGAAAGCGAACATCGTTTTCGTAAAGGGTTCTAAGGTCACCTATGCCATATTTCAACATGGCCAGACGCTCAACACCGATTCCAAAAGCAAACCCCGAAAATATTTCCTTATCGATGCCAACATTACCAAGGACATTCGGGTGAATAAGCCCCGCTCCCAAAACTTCGATCCAACCCGTCCCTTTGCAAACGCGGCAACCCGAGCCTTCGCAAAACAGACAACCCATGTCTACTTCTGTCGATGGTTCTGTAAAAGGAAAAAACGAAGGACGAAACCGAACCGGAAGTCGTCGTTCAAAAAAACGTCTGAGAAAGGTTTCCAACAATCCCAGCAGTTGGCCAAAATGGCAATCACGATCCACCATGAATCCTTCCACCTGGTGAAACATGGGGGTGTGCGTCAGGTCGGAATCACAACGATAAACTTTGCCTGGCGCAATGATGCGCAGGGGCGGTTTGTGCGACTCCATCGCCCGAATCTGCACCGGAGAGGTGTGGGTTCGCAATACCCTCTGACCGCCATCGGATCCCGGAGATAAATAAAATGTATCATGCATTTCCCTGGCGGGATGATCCGCTGGAATATTCAATGCTCCAAAATTGTGCCAGTCGGTTTCCACTTCGGGACCCGACATGGAGGGAAAACCCATTTGTAAAAAAATTTCGATGATTTCCGCCAAAGCGCGGCTCAACGGGTGCAGTCCGCCTTCGTGGGGGCGTCTTCCCGGCAAGGTGACATCAATCCACTCCAAAGCCAGTCGCTGTTGCAATTCCTGATGTTCAAGATCATGTACCCTTTCGACCCAGGCCGCGTTAAATGCTTCTTTCAGCGCATTGGCCATGTTCCCCAACTCGGGTCGTTGTGCTTCGGGCACATCTTTCAAACCGCGCAACAGTTGCGTCAACAACCCTTTTTTACCTAAAAATTGCACACGGATTTCTTCCAGATTCGCCGCTGAGGGTGCCTTCTGGACCTCTTCCAAAGCTCGGGCTTTTAAATCTTCCAATTGATTACGCATAGTCATGGATCATTTGTCAGTTTGTCGTGAATCGTTGGGGGAGGGGGGACGCGTGGAGACCGGAAAACTATTAAAAATAAAGAAGGGGTCTGGGGAATTCTTTCCCCAGGGTTTTGACTCTAAACAAAAGGGAAAGCCTGCCCGCTCGCGCACTCGAAGTGAAAGCGGACAGACTCACGCCAATCTGCTCAGGCGGCAACGGCAGTCGGGAGGGCCGCTTTGACTTTTTCTGCCAGGCGGGCAAAATCTTCGGGTTGGCTTACCGCCAAGTCTGCCAAAACTTTGCGGTCAAGCTCAATGCCGGCTTCGGCCAGACCATGCATGAACCGACTGTAGGACAGACCGGCCAGACGCGCCGCCGCATTGATACGGGCGATCCACAGCCTGCGAAAATCACGCTTGCGGTTTTTCCGGTCCCGATAGGCATATTTCAGCCCTTTTTCAACTTTTTGCAGGGCAATACGGAAACAATTATTGTTGCGGCCACGGTATCCCTTGGCCATCTTGAGCACTTTTTTGTGACGCGCATGCGCCGGTACACCCCGTTTAACTCGCGGCATGGCCGTTTCTCCCTAAGTTTTAGCGTTTGAAACCATGATGCAAAGGGACTGCCCTCGGTGTCAGGTCGTCCCAATGACAAACCTACATATACGGCAACATTTTCCTGACGGCGGCCACATCCACAGCGGCCACCAGACCCGAATGCCGCATATTACGTTTGCGCTTCTGGCTTTTCTTGGTCAGTATGTGCTGCTTGAAGGCCTTGTTTCGTTTGATTTTCCCGGTTCCGGTTGCCGACAGCCTCTTGGCGGCACCCCGGTGGGTTTTTATCTTTGGCATTCTTTTTTCCATTCTTTCAGTACGGTTTCTGGTATCAACACGCAACGGTTCCCGGCCCCGATCATCCGGGCAATCGACCCCCATGCCTACCCGGGAACTTTCGACGGGAGGAATGTTTACCACATTCTCCCACCCTTGTCTGCCTCATCTGCCTGCTGCCCCGGTTTTTTTTAACAACACCCGCCAACCATCTTGACCATGCAAAAGCCGTTCGACAATCATTCGGTGTCGCTGGATTTTTTAACTTTGGCCGATTGACTGGGAGCAATTACCATCGTCATCTGACGCCCCATAAGCTTGGGGGTCTGTTCCAACTTACCCATATCCAACACCTCGCTCTCGACCCGGCGCAAAAGTGCAAGACCCAATTCCTGATGGGCCATTTCGCGCCCACGAAAGCGCAAGGTGCATTTAACCTTGTTGCCCGACTCCAAAAACTTGCGAATATTCCGCAATTTGACGTCAAAATCATGGATTTCGGTCCCGGGACGAAACTTGATTTCCTTGATTTCCGTGCGCGTCTGTTTTTTGCGAGCCTGCCGTTCCCGAACCGCCTTTTGATATTTAAACTTGGTGTAGTCCATAATCTTGCACACCGGAGGTTTGGCCTGGGGGGCCACCTCCACAAGATCAAGCCCTGCTTCCACCGCCCTTTTCAAAGCGGTGTGTCGATCAACGACACCAACCTGTTCACCGTTTTCGTCTATCAGGCGCACTTCTGGGATGCGAATCTGTTCGTTAATACGGGTGGTATCCGGGTTTACCGGCGGCAACTTATCCTTGATGGGTGGTTTGGCGATGAGAGTAACTCCTTGTTAAAGAAAATAATTTCCCCATGCCGTTCAAACTCCTCATGTCCGTCTCTCACGCGCATGGAGTACCAGTTTTTCAACCAAGCTGTCCAGGGATTGCAAACCCAGATCTTTTCCTGAGGCATCCCTCGGGCTGACAGCTCTTTGCTCTTGCTCCCGATCCCCTACAATGAGCAACCAGGGCACTTTTTTCAATGTGTGTTCGCGAATTTTGTAGCCGATTTTTTCATTGCGCAAATCCGCTTCTGCACGCAGACCAGCGGCACGCAACCTGTCTCTGACCTCGACCGCCCATGGCCGGGAGGCATCGGTTATGGTCAGGACCACCGCCTGTACCGGGGCCAGCCACAGGGGAAACCGCCCGGCATAATGCTCAACGAGAATACCGAAAAATCGCTCCAGCGACCCCATCAGGGCACGATGAATCATGATGGGGCGGTGTTTTCCACCATCCTCGCCAATGTACGTTATATCAAACCGTTCGGGAAGATTGAAGTCCAATTGGATGGTGGAACATTGCCATTTGCGTCCCAGACAGTCGGTAATTTTAACATCAATCTTGGGGCCGTAAAAGGCACCACCACCTTTATCTTCAACAAAATCAAGATGATGCTTTTTGATGGCGTTGACCAAGGCACCGGTTGCCTGATCCCATATCTCCGTGCTTCCCACCGATTTTTCTGGACGAGTGGAAAGAAAAATATCAAATTCTTTAAAGCCAAAAGTTCCAAGCATCGCCAAAGTCAGATCAAGGATGGCTGTGATTTCATCCTCAATCTGCTCTTCACGGCAAAAAATGTGGGCGTCATCCTGGGTAAACCCACGCACTCGAAACAGTCCGTGCAACGCCCCCGACAGTTCATAACGGTAAACAGTACCCAACTCGGCCCAACGAATGGGAAAATCCCGGTGCGAGTGCATTTTGGATTGATACACCAGGATATGAAACGGACAATTCATGGGGCGTATTTGATATTCCTGCTCATCCACATGCATGGGATTGAACATGGAATCGTGATAAAAATCCAGATGCCCCGAAGTACGCCACAGTTCAAGGTTGGCCATATGCGGTGTATACAAAAATTCATACCCCGCCGCGATGTGGGTTTCTTTCCAATAGCCTTCGATGGCTTGGCGCACCCGGCTTCCCATGGGATGCCAAAAAACCAGACCACCCCCCGCCGCTTCCTGGATGGAAAACAAATCCAATTCCCGGCCCAGGCGTCGATGATCGCGCTTTTCCGACTCCTCCAGCATGTGCAGGTAGGATTTCAAGGATTTGGCGTCGGCCCAGGCGGTACCATAAATTCTTTGCAATTGCTTGTTGGCGGCATTGCCGCGCCAGTAGGCCCCAGCCACGGACAGCAGCTTGAACGCTTTCAAATAACCGGTGGATGGGACATGGGGGCCGCGGCACAAATCGACAAAGTCTCCCTGGGAATACAGCGAAAGGGTTTGCCCGGCATCGATGGCCCCGATAATCTCTCCTTTGTAGTGCTCGCCCATCCCTTTGAACAAAGCCAGTGCTTCATCCCGTGCCATCTCCCTGCGACCGATGGTCTCATTTCTGTCGCTGATTTGTCGCATCTTCTCTTCGATGGCACCCAGGTCATCGGTGGTAAAGGGGCGTTCATAATCAAAATCGTAATAAAACCCGTTTTCGACCGCCGGCCCAATGGTCACCTGCGCCCCGGGAAACAATTCCTTGACCGCCTGGGCCATCAAATGGCTGGTGGAATGACGAATGATCTCCAATCCTTCCGGAGATTGCATCGTGATGATGGCAACCTGGCAGTCGCGATCGATGCGGGTACCAAGATCAACCATCCGACCATCCACCCGACCGGCAATGGCGGCCTTGGCCAAGCCCGGACCAATGGCAGCGGCGACCTCTCCTACCGTGACGGGTTGATCAAAACGTCTGCCGGTACCATCGGGCAAGGTAACCTCAAACATGAACGTCTCCACTTACCGAATCCTGGATGGATTGACAAACCTCATCCACCAACTCCTGGATCCGGCTTAAAGAATCCCCCTCCATCATGACACGAATTTTTGGTTCGGTTCCCGACTTTCGTATTAAAATACGTCCTGTACCCGCCACAGCCGCCTCCACCCTGGCGATGACAGCTGCCACCTTGGGGCTGGATAGGGGATCGGAACCTACCGGGACCATGACATTTTTAAGAATTTGCGGTGCCGTTTCCATGCCCGCCGTCAATTCCGATAACGGTCTTTGACTGGCTGCCATCAGCTCCAATACCTTCAAGGCAGAAACGATGCCATCTCCCGTGGTATTATGGTCCAGAAATATCATGTGTCCCGATTGTTCTCCACCCAGGTTAAAACCGTTATTAAACATGTGTTCCAATACATAACGGTCCCCCACCTTGGTTCGTATCAACTTGAGGTCGTGACGTGCCAGAAAACGTTCCAAACCCAGATTGGACATAACCGTGGCCACCACCCCGCCGCCACGCAACGTATCATTGCGCTTCATGGCCAGGGCGCACATCGCCAAGACATGGTCACCATCCAAAAGCCTGCCTTTTTCATCACAAACCAACAGCCGGTCCGCATCGCCATCGAAAGCCACACCGATATCCGCACGGGTCTCACGTACCTTGTCGCGCATTTTTTCCGGGTGCAGGGAACCATAGCCACTGTTGATGTTCAAACCATCCGGTTCGTTGCCGATGGATATGACCTCGGCACCCAATTCCCAAAACACCCGTGGCGCAACCTGATATGCCGCACCATGGGCGCAATCGACAACGACCCTTAATCCATTGAGCCGCAAGGTTTTGGGAAAACTGTTCTTGCAAAACTCAATATACCGCCCAGGGGCGTCTTCAATATTGGTTGCCCGCCCAATATCCATGGGCGTGGGTTGCTGCTGGCTCATTTCGTCGGCAAACAGGATCCGTTCAATCTCCAACTCCATGCTGTCCGGCAATTTCATCCCATTGGGGTCAAAAAATTTAATGCCATTATCGTGATAGGGATTGTGGGATGCCGAGATGACGACACCAGCATCGGCTCTGAGGGCGCGGGTCATGAACGCCACCGCCGGCGTGGGCAACGTTCCCACCTGCAAACAATGAATCCCCATGGAGGTGAAACCTGCCCGCAACGCCGATTCAAACATGTAGCCCGACAAACGTGGATCCTTGCCAATGACCACCGTTGATCGAAAATCACCTTTGCTGCGCAACACCAATCCGGCGGCTCGTCCGAGCTTTAACACCATCTCGGCAGTCATAGGATAGACATTTGCGCGGCTGCGTATCCCGTCGGTACCGAAAATACGGCGTTGCTGCACCCGCACCCCATCTCCTGCATTTTTGGTTTCACTCATAACCGGTCCCAAGATGCTCTCCATCGTTCATCCATCCCCACGCCGCAGCCAGGGCCTGACGCGCCCCTGCCACGTCATGTACGCGAAACATTTGCGCCCCCGTCAGCATGCCAAAAACGGCCAACATATGGCTTCCCACATCGCGTAACCCGGGATTTTCCTCACCGCAAAGGGCACCAACGACCCTTTTCCTGGAAATCCCAAACAGCAGTGGTACCCCCAATCCGCGAAACGCCCCTTGTCGCCGCATCAATTCCAAATTATGTCCCACCGATTTGCCAAACCCAAAACCCACATCGGCAATCAAACGCTTTTTGTCGATACCAAATCCCTGCAATTCCTGGATTCGCCGATCCAAAAAACGATAAATATCCCAAACGCAATCCCGATAGTGGGGATTTTTTTGCATCTCCTGCGGTTTTCCCTGACGGTGCATCAGGACGATGGGACAGGTACCATCCGCCAATAAAGCCACCTTGCGCCGATCCACCGGCCCATTTTCATCACCATCCGCCGCACCCAGGGCGGAGACATCATTGATCATCCCGGCTCCCGCTTCAAGGGATGCTTCCATGACCTGCGGTTTGCAAGTATCTACCGAGACAGGAATTTCAAGCCTTTGGGCCAAGGCTGCAACCACCGCAACCACCCGGTCAAGTTCCTCTTCCACCGAAACTTCTGTCGCACCAGGCCGGGTCGATTCCCCGCCAACGTCAACGACATCGGCTCCTTGTCGTTCCATTTCTACTCCCCTGGCAACGGCGTCCGCCACACGACCCCGCATACCATCGCCAGAAAACGAATCGGGGGTCAGATTGAGGATACCCATGATGCGGGGACGACTGAAATCGAGCCTGAAACGCCTTCCAGAACCCCAACACATGACCGGGGGCGACACCCTATGACCCTGAAGGGCAATACCGAGGGCTTGGGCTTGCGCTCTGAATCCCTGATGCTCAAGAGACTGTATCCAGTGCCCCAGATCGGCTTGGGTCACCTGTCCCTGAACGCGCCGCTGGCCATGACTTCCTTCCACAGCATACAGACCCGATGGCAACTCCTCTTCACCACCTTGCCAAGGTTCAAGTCCGACATGCCACTTCGGGCAGGCCTCACCCCCCAACAAACCGGGTGAGGAATGGGCACTCGTGTATCGGGTCTCGACAGGAAAAGGCCCAGGAAAACAGACCACAGGTTCGAGAATCGCCTGGACGGTCATGAATCGCTTTCATCTTTTGTCCCGGAAATCGTGTTTCCACCTTTTGACCCGGAAATATCCACATGATCTTTCACCCGAGCACGGGAACGACGCGGCTTTTTCTCAGTGGGGGTGGGAGAGTCACCATTTTCATTTTCATCGAACTCGGTCTCAGTGTCGTCAGGTTCGGAATCGTCGTCGACTTTGACAGGGGTTTCATGTCCGCGCCGTGGTTTGGAAACCTTGCGTTTTTTTCCCGAAGTATCCCGGGGCAGCGGCTTGAGGGCCTCCTCCTGGGACATGCCTTGCACCAGCTTGGCGACCTCGTCCGAATCCAGGGTTTCCCGTTCCAACAAGGCTTGAGCCATGTTGTCCAAAATCTGACGCTTTTCCATCAGGATGACGCGCGCACGGTTGTAATTGCGATCAATAATCGTCCGGATCTCTTGGTCAATGATCCGTGAAGTTGCCTCGGACACGCTCTTGTGTTGCGTGATTTCCCGTCCCAAAAATATTTCCTCTTCCTTGTCGCCGTAAACCATGGGGCCTAAAACGTCGCTCATGCCGAATTCACACACCATGCCACGCGCAATATCGGTAGCCCGCTTGATGTCATTGTTGGCACCGGTCGTCAACTGGTTGAGCACCACCTCTTCGGCGATGCGCCCCCCCATCATGATGGCAATGTTGTCTTCCAACTGTTGCTTGGAATAGGTGTGGCGATCTTCGGTGGGCAACTGCATGGTCAGCCCCAAGGCTCGCCCACGAGGGATGATGGTTACTTTGTGCACCGGATCGGTACCGGGTATTACCGCAGCGACGATGGCGTGTCCACCCTCATGATAGGCGGTGGTCCGCCGTTCTTTCTCGGAAATGATCGCCGATTTGCGCGGCTTGCCCATCATCACCTTGTCCTTGGCGGTTTCAAAGTCTTCCATTTCCACCAGTTTTTTATCCAACCTGGCTGCCCCCAAGGCCGCCTCGTTGACCAGATTGGCCAAGTCTGCCCCCGAAAAACCAGGGGTACCTCGGGCGATGACCTCGGGATCGACATTTTCATCCAATGGAACCTTGCCCATGTGAACTTCCAAAATACGCGTCCGGCCCAGGATGTCGGGATTGGGCACCGCCACCTGACGGTCAAATCGCCCCGGCCTGAGCAATGCGGGATCCAACACATCGGGCCGATTGGTGGCCGCCACCAAAATAACTCCCTCGGCCGATTCAAAACCGTCCATTTCTACCAACAATTGGTTGAGCGTTTGTTCACGCTCGTCGTGACCACCGCCCAAACCGGCACCTCGGTGACGACCGACGGCGTCGATTTCATCAATGAATATGATACACGGGGCGTTTTTCTTGCCCTGTTCAAACATGTCGCGGACACGCGCCGCACCCACGCCAACAAACATTTCGACAAAATCCGACCCCGACAGATTGAAAAACGGTACATTGGCTTCGCCCGCTATGGCCCGGGCCAACAAAGTTTTGCCGGTCCCGGGGGGGCCAATCAGTAGTACCCCCTTGGGAATCTTTCCACCCAGACGCTGAAAACGTTGAGGATTTTTTAAAAACTCAATGACCTCCTGCAACTCTTCCTTGGCTTCTTCGATACCCGCCACATCGGCGAAGGTCACCTTGCCTTGTTTTTCCGAAAGCATTCTTGCCCTGGATTTTCCAAAAGACATAGGCCCACGACCACCGCCACCCTGCATCTGTCGCATGAAAAAAACCCATACCCCGATCAAAAGCAGCATGGGAAACCATGAAATCAAAATGGTCAAAAGGATGGGGGTTTCATCAGGGGGACGCGCCGTTATATTGACCTTCTTTTCCCTGATCAGGCGCATAAGGTCCGGATCTTCCGGGGTATAGGTTGAAAATCCACCTCCGTCGGTGAACATTCCGGTCAGGGTACGTCCTTGCACGACAACGTCCGTTACCCGCCCCTGGTCCAAATGGCTTAAAAATTCGGAAAACGGTATGTGTTGATCCCGGGCCTGGGGTTGGTTGAATAAATTGAACAACATCACCAGCAACAGACCGATAACCAGCCATAGCGATAGGTTTTTATAGAATCCGTTCAACAAAAGGTCTCCCGAACGCTTCAGTGCGCGTTCTGGCATGGGTGGCATAAACATGCACGGGCATCATCCTCAACCCGTCAAAAATAGGTTTGCATGGGCAAAAGTTCAAGCTTTTCCATGCACACCCGGCCAATACAAGACATTTTTTCCGGTATCCGACCCACCTGCATCCCATCAACGGTCGTTTTATTCATGTCTGGGATCCAAAGGTTGGATTGCACCCCACCATCCATTGGTGCTGCCTATGGTTCGGATGACAGGCCTGCAAACTTTGATCCATGCCCTTTGTGGATTCGCCAACCTTTCCGATTTGTTGCAGCATGGCACAGTGGGTATCAAGCCGAGGGCCAAAGGTTTCATCCAGCCCTCTTTACGAGTGGGAATGTAACAGAACCAGCGTCAAAAAGATATTCGCAACCCGATTTTTTTTGGCCCGGATCGCGGAAAGACAACAAACTGCGGATTCCGGCAGACAAAATCGATCATCAATCCAACAAAAAAACCGAGTAACCTTTCAGTTCCCCCCTCCCTTTTTTCTAAAGGTTGAAATTATTGCGGGGGTCCGGGGGGGATCATCCCCCCCGGCGGGGTTTGGGGCAGTTCCCCAAGGTTTTGTTTTTGACTTTGACCCAGGGTTTTGGTTTTGATTCTTTTGTCTGACGGGTATAATGTCCTTATTATCAAGATGCTGAGACAAAATAAAAAATCAGGTGTAAGAAAATCAAAACCTTGGAGGCTCCGCCTCCAAACCGCAGCACGGGGGGAGGAACCTCCCCCCGGACCCCCGCAATACTTTTAAAGAAAAAAAAAGGCGGGGGAACTGAACGGTTACTTCAAGACAGGTCAATCTGTTCGGACCGCCAGAGTGGCCATCCAGTCCGCATCCTCAATTTTCAAAAACCAGATCCCGCGATTCAGGCAAGCTTTGGAAAAAAACGCGTAATTTTTCCATGGCCCGGTTTTCAATCTGACGGACGCGCTCCCGGCTGATGGCAAACTCCTGCGCCAGACTTTCCAGCGTCATCTGTTTGTCGGCGAGAAACCGGCAGGATACAACACGGCGTTCCCTTTCCGACAGCCGTTCCAACCCTTGCCTGACCATGGCTGTCTGCAATTTTTGTTGTTGCCGGTTTGATAGCAGATATTCCTGATTGGGGCGTTCATCGACGATCAGGTCGAGCATTTCCCCCGAATCTTCCAGCACCGGCTGATTTAACGAGGCGTCGGCACCTCCCATGCGATGATCAACATCCAGAATGGTGTCGGCGTCGGTACCAAACTTTTTGGCCAGTTCTAAGGCTTCCTCACGATTCAGCGGGGCCGACGAGGATTTGGCCTGGCGCAGTTTGAAAAACAGCTGCCGTTTGAGTTGGGTGGTGGCAATCCGCACCATGCGCCAGGAACTCAGGATAAAATCATGAATGGCCGCCCGGATCCACCAGATGGCATATGTGGACAAACGGTTGCCACGTTCGGGATCAAACTTTTTAACCGCATGCATTAACCCCACCGTTCCCTCTTGGACAAGATCGGCAAGATTAAGACGATAGTTCGCATATTCACGCGCTGTTTTGAGCACCAAGCGCAGATAGGCATGGACAAGCTTGTGGGCTGCGTCCAAATCATTGTGCTCACGAAAGCGTCTTGCCAGTTGATATTCTTCCTCGCCGGATAAAATGGGGGCTTGCATGGCTTGTTGCCAAAACTTCCGCAAACCAGAACTGTCTTCCGCGACAGCCCATTCGGTTAAACCGGATACAGATACGGGCAACGTTGTCATTTTAAAAACTCCTTGAAAAAAACACCCCTGTTTCACAAGCTTAAGGTCAATCCTAACTCGACATTCCCCTATATGGTCATTGTTTCGCTGATTTTCAAGAGGGAGAATGTTTTTTTCTCCACGGGATTGCGTCATGCAATGTCAACACGCCCTAATAACGCAAGAAAAACAATTCCATCTGGCCGCAGAAAGACATTAACGTAACAAATTCAGGTAAACATTGTTCATTTCATCCAGGCGACCTATCAATATTTCAATAAGTTGATCCTTGATTTTATGTTGCATGCCGGAATCAAGCTGCGACATGGTTTCGCTGTTCAAGGAAAAACACACCACCTTCTCTGCCGCCACAACATTGCTGGATCGCAGCCTTCGCGTTAAAAATGAAAGCTCTCCCATCACAGTACCACCACCAAGAGTGGCCAAAACATGCTCGGGATGGCTGGTCTTAGTGACAATGGCCTTGCCCTTGATGATAATGTAAAGATTGCTGTCCGACGATCCCTCCTTGATGATACTTTCCCCCTCTTCAAAACTCTCGAAATAACTTTCGGAGTCAAGAATACGTTGTTTTTCCTGTTGGGAAAATATTTTAAAAAAAGGCACATTGTCCAAGAGTTGATTCGTCGTCACAGGGTTCCTCCATTCTGGAACATGATGCCCTGCGGGCAAAAAAACAAAAAACAAAATCAAAACCCTGGGGCTGCGCCCCTAGACCCCCCTTGGGGGGCAGTAAAATCAAAGTCAAAATCAAATTCAAAACCAAAACCTTGGAGGCTCCGCCTCCAAACCTCCGCCGGGGGGGATGATCCGTAGAGTAGAGCACAGGCGCGGTGTCT
>JACSDG010000083.1 GCA_015660855.1 Magnetococcales bacterium | reverse complement strand
CGTGATCCCCACCGTGATCCATGGCGAGCCGCAGACTAGGTAGCCAATACCTTGACCCTGGCAGCCAAACCTAGCGTTATTCTGGAGTCGTTGACCGTGCCGAAAAAAATCCTCATTGTCGATGATGAACCGAATAATCTTCAGGTGCTCAGGCAGGTTTTTAAAAATCATTACCAATTAATTTTTGCTGCGGATGGGGAAAAGGCTTTTGAGGTTGCCATCAAACATCTGCCCGATCTGGTGTTGTTGGATATCATGATGCCGGGGATCAACGGTTACCAGGTATGTGCAAAGCTGCGAGCCAATTCAATCACACAGAATATCCCGGTTATTTTTGTCACTGCCATGGGTGACGTTGGAGACGAGGCCATGGGATTTGATGTCGGGGCTGTGGATTATATTCAGAAGCCGATTTCCGCTCCTATCGTGCTGCGTCGGGTGAAAACGCATCTTTCGCTGGTTCGGGCCAGAGAATTGGAAGAAAATCAAAGGGATGCAATTTACATGCTTGGGGAAGCCGGGCATTTCAACGATACCGACACCGGGGTTCACATTTGGCGGATGGCCGCCTATTGTCGAGCGTTGGCCAAAGCCGTAGGCTGGTCTGAAAACATGGTCGAACGCATTGAACTGGCCGCTCCTATGCACGATACCGGCAAAATTGGTATCCCGGATGCTGTTTTGAAAGCTCCTCGCAAGCTGACGGCCGATGAGTGGGAAATTATGAAACAACATGCCGTTATTGGTGCCGAGATCCTTGCCAAGGGGCGAACCGCGTTATTTGTCATGGCAGCGGAAATCGCCCGCTATCATCACGAAAAATGGGATGGCAGTGGCTATCCGGGGGGACTCGTTGGCGAGGCCATTCCGGAATCCGCCAGGATTGTGGCCATCGCGGATGTCTTTGATGCCTTGACCATGAAACGACCTTACAAGGAACCTTGGAGTATTGAGGATTCCATGATTGAGATTCGCAAAAATGCAGGGAGCCATTTTGAACCGCGTTTGGTTGAACATTTTGAAAGAATTTTGCCGGAAATCGAACAAATAAAAAATACGTGGGAAAAAAAAGAATAGAATACAAGGGCGCAGAAAAACAAAGTTTGGCAAAAATTATTGTGGGGGTCCGGGGGGGATCATCCCCCCCGGCGGAGGTTTGGAGGCAGCAGCCCACAAGGTTTTTCTTTTGATTTTGACTTTGATTTTGATTTTACTTCCCCCCAAGGGGGGTCTAGGGGCGCAGCCCCAGGGTTTGATTTTGTTTTTTTGCCCGAAGGGCATCATGTTCTCTACTCTACAAGATTTGCAGATTTAATATTCCTCGATCAACTCAACCTCTTGAAATTGGGACAACTCTTGAAGTACCCTCCAGAACCCCTTTCTTAGCTCACCAAACAAACACCTTATGGAAGGGAAAAGTGAATAAAAAAAAGTTCTACGGCACGCTTTTACTGGGTATTGCTTTGACGGGGGTGGTTTGGCGAATGGCATGGGGGGAGTCTGCGGGCTCGGAATTGACCTTTCCTCGGGAAATGCTGGTCCTCTCCGCTGCGGTGGGGACGAATTCCGTCGATTGGCAGGGGTTGGTTGACGGGATAGGTCGGGAAGAGGTGTTTTATACTTGCCAGGCCTGTCATTCGTTGATGCTGGTCAAGCAACAACGTTTGAGTCGGGGACGGTGGCAGGAGGTTCTCGCCTGGATGGTGAAGGAAAAAGGGATGGTTGAGCCTTCACCGGAGATCATGGAGCGTTTACTTGATTATCTGTCCACCCATTTTGGGCCACCTTCCGGCAGGCCAACGGGTTTGGGAAGTATGCCGCCCCCGTTGATGGGAATGCGACCGCTGTAGGGTGTGTTGACATTCAATCCTTTGTTTGCCTCCCCCGGAAAGCCGACTCATCGTGAATCAAATGATTGCAAAGAAAAAAGGGGGCAGGGGGATTGCCCCCAAGGTTTTGGTTTTTGCCCTGGGGGCATGATATTCAGTGCCTTAGTAATGGACAGACTTGTGTGAATAAAGGTGAAAATTATGGCGGTAACATCAAAAAACGAAAGTAAATCAAACGATGCCAATACAGACATGTCTGTGTTTGAGCGACGGCTGGAGTCTGTCGAGAAACGCCAGGCGGCGTTTGAATCGTCGGTGGAGGAACGGCTGCTGCAATTGTCCGAAAGGCACGCCGCGCTGCTGCGCATGACTCAAGCGGATGTGGAACAACTCTCCGAAAGAACGTCGGCTATTTTGCGGCGTTTGGATTTGCAGTTGGAGCAGGTTTCCCATCGTAGTGATGCATTGCTCAGAAAAGTCGATCTGGGTCTGGAGCAACTCTCTCAGCGTAACGATGTCCTGCTGCGAAAGACGAACGAGGGTCTGGAGCAATTATCGGATCGCGGGGAGGCTTCCAACCGTACGGGGCATGAAAAGTTGATCCAACTTTCGGAGCGAAATTCGGCATTAAATCGCAAGATTGTGGAACAATTGGAGCAACTGTCCGAAAGAAATACCGCCTTGTTACGCAAAATTTCCAGGTTATCCCAGGGGACAGAGGGATCTGACGAGCTACGATGAAAGCCGGGATGCCGGGTAGAGTTTGCTACGGTTTATGAGGGCTTGGTTTTAACTTGCTTGGCAACCCTGGGTTTGGTATTGGCGGGAGCGGTGGTTTTGGTGGTTGCGGATTGGGGTTTGGCGGGGGTTTTGGTGGCAGATTTGCCGGAGGATGGTGCAGCAGGTTTGGTTTCGGTGATTTTTTTCGCATGAGACAGGGATGTGGTTGACGCCTCGGGCTTGGATTTTGGCGCGACGGGTGTTGCGGGCGTGGACTGGGGAGCGGGTTTGGTAACGACTGCGGAAGGGACAGGCTGTGGTTGGGTTGCCGTTGGGGTAACGGTCTGTGTGCTTTTGTTTTTTCCGCGAACATGTTTAAAATGAACGACAATGGCAACCATCCCGTGGAACAGTGCAATCCCGAGGAAAATGGCCGCCCATTTATAATCTTGGTGTTGCAGGCCGATGGTGGCGTTGGTGCGCAGGATGGGGGACATGAACAGGACGTTGATAATGTTGATTCCACAGGCGATCAGGGCCATGGTGCGCAAACGACCGGGGAGAAATAGGGTGAGTCCTCCCGGGATGAGGGTGAGGTAACCTCCCAGTATGGGGATGAAGATCATCGCAGTCGTCAGGATAACGATCAGAATGGAAAATGCGAACATGGTCTGAATCCTTGTCGGGATGGTTTGGTCTGATGGGGTTTGTGGCCGGGGGTGGAATTTGTTATTCTCATGGCCATCGATTGTCGAAATGGTAAAAAAATAACGAAAAATTCGGGTAGGCAACGCATGGATGCACCGTGCTGATTGGCCTTGTGAGTTGTCGGTCGGGAGGATGACAAGGGATGGCGTGTCAATTGGGGTCGAACCTATCCGGGGATTTAACAAAACACAAGGATTTTTGCCAAGCTTTGCTTGACAATCTTCCTGAGGGGGTGTTTGTCCATGCGGATGGGACAATTTTGTACGCCAACGATATTGCCGCCAGGATCATTGGTGCCCAAGGGCGTCAGGAATTGATCGACAAACCGCTGATTTCTTATTTTCCTCCCGATTCTTGGAAACGGATTCAAGAATCGGTGGCGTCGGCTTCGGGGCCGAATGGAGATGGTTGGCCAGCGGAAATGGAACTGGTGCGCGTTGACGACCGCAAAGTGACGATTGAAACGTTGACGACCTGTGTAAGGCGGAATGATGACACGGTTTTGTGTACCCTTTTTCGTGACATATCCAGGAGAAAGGAAACCGAGGAACGGATGCGGCATCAGGCCAACTATGACAATTTGACCAAGTTGCCCAACCGGACGCTGTTCATGGATCGCCTCAATCGGGAACTGATCCGGGCCAAACGCACCAAAAGTCGGGTCGCCTTGATGTTTATCGATCTGGACCGGTTCAAATGGGTTAATGATACCCTTGGGCATGCTGCCGGGGATGCGTTGTTGCGGGAGGTGTCCACGCGTTTAAAACACTCTTTGCGTCAATCCGATACGGTGGCCAGGATGGGGGGAGATGAATTTACCGCCATTCTTCCCGACATGGCCCGTGGGCCGCATGCCGAAAGAGTGGCCGCCGAAATATTACGGCAACTGGCCCAACCTTTCATCCTGGAAGGTCAGGAGGCGTTTATTTCCGGGTCTCTTGGGATCAGCGTTTATCCTGACGATGCCGCAGAGTTGGGGGCTTTGTTGAAAAACGCCGACACGGCCATGTATCGTGCCAAGACGGACGGTCGCAATGCGTATCGGTTTTTCACCCAGGATATGCACGCGGAAGCCTTGGAAAGGATGGAACTGGAAAAAGATTTGCACCGAGCTTTGCTTCGGGGGGAACTCCAGATTCACTATCAGCCCATTGTCGATCTGAAAACGGGAAAAATTGTTGGGGCGGAGAGTTTTTTGCGTTGGATACATCCCCGGCGCGGTAATATTTCTCCCGCCATTTTCGTCCCCTTGGCGGAAGAAATTGGCATGATTGCCGAGTTTACCGAATGGGCTATTCGGGGGGCTTGTACTCAAGCCCAAAAGTGGCGGGAGCAATTTGCTCTGGAGCATTTTTTTATTTCGGTCAATCTTTCTTGTACCCGCTGTCGTGAACTATCCACCGACGATAAAATTCCCGAGATTCTCAAAGAAACCGGTCTTCCCCCCACCGCCTTGGTTTTGGAAATTACCGAAAATATTTTGTCCGAAGACGAAGTTCGGGCCATGGCCATGCTCAAAAGGCTGGTGGAGCTTGGGGTTAACCTGTGGCTGGATGATTTTGGTACCGGGTCTTCCTCGCTCAGTGTGCTCAAGCGTCTTCCGGTGAACGGCATCAAGATAGACCGGGCCTTTGTGGCCGATAGCAATTCAGACCCTGAAACGATTGTTTTGGTCGAGGCCATCATGTCTCTTGCCAAAAGTCTTAAACGCAAGGTGATTGGCGAGGGCGTTGAAAGTTTGCGTCAGGTTGATTTTTTAATCCGGCGTGGTTGTCCCATGGCTCAGGGTTATTTGTTTTCCAGACCAATGACGGGCGAAGATTTTGCGCAAATTATAGCGAACATTTATCCTTTGAGTTGATGTTTTTCCGTAGGGCGTTTTGACATTGTAAGCGTTCATTATACTGCTGCGCATAGAATAATAAGGAGCCTAACATGCCAATAAATGTCAAAATATCCGATGAGTTGGTTGCCGAGGCCAAACGCTACGGACAGGTCTTTCACCGATCACTGCCCAAGCAGATCGAATACTGGTCCCGGATTGGCAAAATAGTCGAAGATAATCCCGAACTCCCCTATTCCATGATTAAGGATATCCTTCTTGCCCGGGAAGAGTCGGAGTTTGAGGAATATAAATTCGACTGATGCGTATTCTTCAAAGCTGTCTTTTCAAGAATGCGGTCAAACGGTTGCATGCAAACCAGAAATGCGATTTGGATGAGGCTGTGCGTGCCATTGCTGCCGATCCAGTCATTGGTGAAGCCAAAGTGGGCGATTTGGCTGGAGTTCGGGTTTTCAAATTCAAAATGACCCATCAGTCGACTCTGCTTGCCTATGAATACGAAGACGCGGAAGGGTCGCTCAGACTGTTGGCCTTGGGTAGTCATGAGAACTTCTACCGGAATTTGAAGCGATAGCATTCGATAGTGCCTCGACGTATCGGAAAAACAAAGTTTGGCAAAAATTATTGTGGGGGTCCGGGGGGGATCATCCCCCCCGGCGGAGGTTTGGAGGCAGCAGCCCCCAAGGTTTTTCTTTTGATTTTGACTTTACTGCCCCCCAAGGGGGGTCTAGGGGCGCAGCCCCAGGGTTTTGATTTTGTTTTCTTGCCCGAAGGGCATCCCGTTTATGATGCCCTTCGGGCAAGAACCAAAACCTTGGGGGCTTCGCCCCCAAACCCCCATAGGCAATGAAGCTTTTTGTTTAAATTCAAAAGCAAAGTCAAAACCCTGGGGGCAATCCCCCAGACCCCTTTTTTCTTTCAATAATTTTTTTTATGATACGTCAATTGTCCAGGGGGGTTAAAAAATGTATTTAAAGCCAAACTGAATATTGGACATGGTGTGAAACTGGCCAAACAGGGTGTTTTCATTTCCCCAGTACTGGTTCCATTCTGCCGTGGTCACCCAACTGTCGTTTAACTTCCACTCTCCGTCCAGTCGGTTCCACCACCCCCCTTGCTCTTCGTTCATGGTGATGTTGTTGACCCGTCCCTGTTGTTCCGCGCCAAAAGGTTTGGAGAAAAACAGGGAGGCGAATTCTTCGTATTGCGCGGCTTTGCGCAAGCCGTTGGACAGGTGCATTGTCGCCAAGTCCGCAGTGTAGCGTCCTGAATTGGCCGTATCGTTGCCAGTCTGGTCCATATAATCCACATTGATGAACTGGATGAATTGCCCACCGATGGTCAGATTGGTGAAGGCGATGAATTCAGCCCCAAAGACATACTTGAACATGTCCGCATCTTTGCTCTGCAACCCTTCTACTAGATTACCTTGTGACAATGGATCCCGATCCACCACCGGGGTTTTGGTATTAAACTGGTAGAGTGTCTCCCCGCGCAAAACCAGGGGGCCGAGAAGTCCTGTCTCCACAGAGGTATCGAAAGAACCACCAAGACTGTTGATACGATTCATTTTTTCGGTAAACACCAGGGTCGCAGGTTGGGTGCTGGCATTCGAGTAAGTGCCGTTTGCATCCCGCAATTTGATGGTGGTGTTGCCCCCGGCAATTTCTTTTTCAACACTCAACGGCTTTCCCAGGGCGTTTTCCCAAGAAAGTTCGACGTAGGGATTGGGGTCATAGTGGTTGAGATAGTTGAGAGAATAGTTAAAATTGCCACCAATGGAATCTTTGTAGCGCAGACCGGCATTGAGTGCCCAATCATCTGGATAATCCCGGCGATAGGCCGAGTTGGCGTTGACGAAGGTATTGAAAGTGGCAAAGGTGGCATTGTTCATGTACTCAAAGGCGGAATTGGGGGTGTTGGTATTCCAGTTGTCGCCGTCAATGAGCATGGTCCTGTCTTGGTTGGTGGTTTGGGCAAAGGCGTTGAGACAGACCGCACCCGTTGCTCCAGCAGGACAAGCGGCATTCATGGGGGTTGTGCCATTCACAAAATTCTGGACGGTCATGGTGCGTGGGTCAAAATCAATCCCTGGTCCAAAAGCGTTCGGTACCACCACCAAACCGGGCAGACCAAATTGTTTGGCCATTCCATCGAAGGTTCCCGCGACCTGTCCCAATGCAGGGGTGATGTTTCTAAAACCATTCACTTGCCCGGTCATCGCATCCACCCCTTTCATGATGAACGCATCGTCCGCATCGCCAGAGGCGTTCAATCCCGGAATTTTGTTTTCTTGATGTTGGGCCACCAAAAATTGAATGTTGCCCGTGCCTGCCACCGAGGTGGAGGCTTTCAACATCCACACCGGGATGCGAGAGTCGGCCATGGTGTTTTGCGTGAACTCCCGATAGTCGGTTGGGTTGAGGATGTCCAACAGTTTAATCCCATCCGCCGTGCCCCAAACCTCCTGTTGTTTTCCCAGGCGGATATCCATGCGGCCAAGGGTGGTATCCAAGTACAATTCCCGCAAATAGTCATTCTGGGAATTGGAACGATGCCCCCGGTCTCCCTCTATCCCTTCAGCTTCATAAATGAGGTTTAATTGAGTGTGGAACGAAGTGGTTTCGGTGAATTGATTATTGATGAATAAATTCAGGGAGTTTTCAAATTTCAGCCAATCGCCTCTATGGTGATGCGCGGTGTCGGTGGTGGATTTGGCTTGATTGATGCGCTGTCCCTTGTTGTTGAAAAAGGCGGATTCGTTTTTGGCTATCCCATGGATTTCCCATGGATTCCCTTGTTCATCCGGTGTGGGTTGGGTCGGGTCAGCCGCCTGGAGCATGGACGCACGCATCACCCACAGTAGGGCACACAGGGTCATGAGGGGGATTTTTTTATTGCACATGATACGGTGTTCCTCTTGAAAAAAACCGACGGCAAAATGGCTGGTTGCACATGCACCGGTGTGTAATAATTATTGTTTTATTTTGCTCAAGGTATCTTCACTCCACAGGGATTCTTTTTTGCCGGTGTTGAAGGTGAATACCTCTCGTGGAACGACGGCGATGGTTTCGTGGTCGGTGACTAGGTTTTTGCCATACCAAAATTTCCAGTAGAGACCACGGGGGTCGCCGGTTTGCAAATCGCCCCAATCCCGATCTATAATTTTAATCATCTTGCCTTCTTTGAAATATTCGGTGCGATAGTCGGCAAAGGTTACGGTGTCGATGTAGCTTACGCGGTAGGTGTACCACCATTTTGGATCTTTGTGGGTGCTTTGGACCACATACACTTTTTTCTCTTTGTGATCACAGATTTCCGCAGTGGGCAGGGATTTCATGTACCAATTTTTGTTTGCCTCTGGGATGTCGATGAAATTGAGGCATGTGCCAAAGGTTTTGGTGTCTGTCAATTGATGCTCTTCGTGGTGCGGTTTGCGCAGGGTGACATCGTCGAAGGTAAAATCTGTGCCGCCCCAGGCATCTTCGTGGGCGGGTTGGGCGAAACGCCGCACTTTTCGCAAGGCGGGGAGCCAGATGCTGTAGGATTGGCTTTGCATGTCATCCACAAAGTCCGTGACCAGCATGCCGGTTGCGCGCAGGTTGCCGGAGGTGAATATGGCCAGATCCTTGGCCTTGATGATGCCATCGCTGTATTCGTTGTTGAGGTAGCGTTTGACGGTGTTGGTGGTGGCCTGTTCCCCTGCGCCACGGGTGACGATGACGGTGACGACACGCCCATTCATTTCTATGGCGACATTTTTCAAGGCGTAGAAATGATTGACGAAATAGACCTGCTCAATGATTTGCGTTGCCGTGGGGGTGACCCCAGGCGCAGGCGGTGGGAGGTCGTACGGGACACCGGCCTGGAGTGACCCCCACCCCCATGTCAACAGTGCCAGGCTGATAAGGGTGTGGGCATATATGCTCGGCTGCTTGAGAATATTAAACATTATTTTTTGCTTGTCTCTTTGTGAACAGGATGCCCTTCGGGCAAAACCAAAACCTTGGGTGCTCTCGCCCCCAAACCCCGCCGGGGGGACTCGATCTGCACCGTTTGGTGAAACCTTTGAAACCCGGGACCGAAAGCAGTATTCTCTCACTTGTAGAGAGTATTCTTTTTATTGGTGTGTTTTCTCGAGTCTGAAGACGTTAACATTGTACAATAGTTTGGAATACATTTCAAACCTTAATTTTCCTTATGGATGAATAAGGCGGAGTTGTTGGAATGTTGTGGTGCCTTGGACTGATAAGCGAGAACCTTTTTATATGAGCATCGCCCAAATCAAACAGCTTGGAAATCGCCAAGTGTTGGTTCCTTTAATGGTTCTTGGCCTGATTTTTATTATCAGTGGTTCCCTGATTTCACTGCGGGTGGACGAGGCCATACAGTCTTATCAGGATGCGTATCTCTCCCTGAGTGCCCATGGGTTGCATGGAGATTTTGATAAAATGGCTCAGACCCATCGCAATCGTCTCAAGGTGCTGGCGATTCGACCAGAACTTGGCGAGGGGCAATTTGTCATCAAGGCGGAAGGCAACAGTGAGCCTTTGGGAAAACTGTTGCGGCAGGAAATGGTGTCGGCTTTGGCGGTGCATATTTCAGCCTTGGACAGCAAAGGCCAAGTGCTGTTTCAGCAGGGTTCCCTGGATTTTAATCTCCCTGGCAAGGTGATTGATTTGCGGGATACCATCCTTGTGCATCCGCCCATCAAAGACCCACAAACCGAGTTGGATGAGGTGGTTCATTCCCGGTTGCTTCTTGCCAATGATCGTTTTTATTTATTGACCATCGCCCCGTTGCTGGATGTGGAGGATATCGTCGGGGTGATCATGCTGGTTCATGCCTTGGATGACGCGACGTTGTTGGTCCTTGTCAATGAGATGTTCGGGAGCCATTTGGCCGGTTCCTCGACGTTTCACATCTCTTTGGCTTCTCGGCAAAAGGTGATCAATTCCACTTTGGCTCAGGGGATCTCTCTGGCGTTTCCCGCACAATTTCCGGCACCGTTTGACAGTACCATCGACAAACGCACTTTCCGACATGTTCCCGTAGCCATTAATAAAACTCCATTTTTTCTGATATTGAGTTCCGACAGTCCGGTTCTGTCTGCGCTCCATGCGGTGATCCAATGGGTTTTGCTGGGGGTTTTTGTCACGGTGCTGGTGTTGTTGTTGATTATCATTCTGTTCAATTTGCGACAAATCCATTTGCAGGAGCATGCCCGTGGCCTACAGGAACGGGAAACCCGGTTTCGTCGTTTGGCGGATGCGGCTTTGGAGGGAATTGCCTTTAGCGAACATGGCGTGATTGTGGATGTCAACCAGGCACTGACGGAAATGTTTGCCTGCACGGCGCGGGAGTTGATTGGCAAAAGTTTGCAGCAGTTGGTCATTACGCACCACAAAATATTGATGGAACAGGCCATCTCATCGAGCCGTCTTGTTGCCAGTGAATTGAGTTGCCAACGTATTGATGGGAGCACTTTTATCGCGGAAATCCGTTCCCGTTTGCTTGAGGAGTTCGGTCATGCCATGGTGGTCACCGCCATTCGGGATATTTCTGCCCGCAAGGAGGTGGAGGAACAGTTGCGGGAGGCCAAGGAACTGGCGGAACGTTCCTTCCATGAGTTGCAACGATTGGATCAGCAAAAAACTGAATTGAATTATCAACTCAATCAAACCTTGCGGAATGTCCGGGAAGCCAATCATCGCATCATGGAGAGCATTCGTTATGCGGAACGGATTCAACGTTCCCTGTTGCCCAAGGCGGGCAGTATGCAGGAGCGGCTGCCTGACAGTTTTTTCAGTTGGCAACCACGGGATGTCGTCAGTGGGGATTTGGTGTTTTTGCATCAGACCGACTTGGGACAGGTTATCGTCTTGATGGATTGTACGGGTCACGGGGTGCCTGGTGCCTTGATGACTATGATTGCCCATAGCACTTTGCATCGTATCATTGTCAGTGAAGGGTGTGGGGATGACCCGGCGGAAATCTTGCGTCGTTTGAATATTCAAATCAAAAACCAGATCCATCCGGAGAAGGATGATGATGATGACGACTTTTTTACCGATGTCGGTCTGGATTGTGGGGTATGTTTTCTCCCCAACGCGGCCTGTGAGTTGATTTTTGCCGGGGCGTACACCAATCTGTTTCTTGTGGACAAGGATGGTCCTCGTACAATTTCCGGCAATCGTTGCAGCATTGGGTATCGCCGTTCGGAAGAAACATATCTCTTTGATAATAAGCACCTTGCGTTGCACCCCCAGACGAATTGCTACATGTTTTCCGATGGAATTCTGGATCAGTTGGGTGGACCGTATCGCCGGCCTTTTGGCAAAAAACGGATTCTCTCCCTCATTGCCAAATTGATCGATGATCCGATTTCTGGGCATGGTGCGGCGATTTTACGGACTGTGAATGAATATCGTGGTGATCGGGAATGGCAGGATGATGTGACGTTGGTGGGTTTCCGAGCGACGAACGGAATGATGACCGCGCACAGTCTATTCGATCAGGTCCGGCAGTAGTGGCTGGACGATTTTCCATACATTTTCCAGAACAACCCGGTAACCCGCAGCGTTGGGGTGGATGTTGTCCCATTGGTTATAGCGGTGGTCGGCGAAGATGCCTTCGAGAAAAAAAGGGATCAGGTGCAGATTGTGTTTTTGGGACAATTTGGGATAAATGGACGCGAACTCCGCTTGGACGGGTGCAGGAAAATCGCTGGGCAAGCGCATACCTCCAAGGATGATCTGGATGGGGTGTCGCTGCAACTTTTGGATGATGGCATCCAGGTTGTCATAAATGGCCGGGGCGGGAACTCCCATGAAGCCATCGTTCAACCCTATGGCCACTACGGCCAGACCCGGCGATGGGGTCAGGAAACGATCCATGCGTCTGTAGACCCCTTGCGTGGTATCTCCCGATAGCCCGGCGTTGATGACCCGACGTTGGCTTCCATGTTTCAGCAGCCGTTTTTGCAGTAGCGTCGGATAGCAATCCGCATCGTCCACACCAAAACCTTCCGTGAGGCTGTCGCCAAGACACAAAATAGTTTCGGTAGGATTGGGTTTCATGATTGAACGTAATGGAGTCCTGGCAGGGGGGCGGTTATTGTGGGGCGGCTTTTTTCATCAGAATGCTGCCATCGGCAGTTTTGAAGATCACCTTTCGACTTTGGGTTCCCCCCACATCGGACGCGGCGATGGGAATCCTGGCCTGGGCCAGATAATCCCGTGCCACCTCAATGTTGCGCTCTCCCACGTTGAGTAAACCACTCGCACTCTGAATGACCGCCGCACCACCAAAAACTTTGGCGATCAAATTACGCTGCTGGCAGCCAATATCCAGCAGGTTTTCAATCAGTTTTTCGATGGCAATATTACCAAACTTGGGTGACGGAAGCCCGTCACCGTTCCATAAAGGCAGTTTGAAATGGTTCATCCCACCTTTTTTAACATTCCGATCCCACAAACACACGGAGATACAAGACCCAAGAACGGTGGTTATGATGTATTCACCGTCTTTCGCAAAGAGTGCCCCGGGCAACAAGAACGGTTTGTTATCTTTATCTCCGTTCGTCATGATTAAAAAGCCTTGACCTCTTCATCGTCAAAGAAAAATTCATTGCCATCCACGGAGAAGGCAGCAGCTTCCGTGTTGGTTTCCACTTCCGGAATCGAGACGGAAAAAATGGCTCCCTTCCCTTTGGCGACCGAATCCACCGTAATGTTGCCTTCCATCATCTCCACCAAGGCCTGGACAATGCTCAACCCAAGGCCGTGTCCCTTATGGCTTTTACGTACTCCAGACTCCAATTGGACAAAACGATCAAAAATGACATGTATCTGTTCTGGATCAATTCCTGGCCCGGTATCCTTGACCTTAATGTTCAGCTTTCCGTTTACAACCTTGGTCGTTATTTTGATTGCGCCATTTTCATGGTTGAATTCTACCGCATTGGAAATCAGGTTGGTCAGAATCAGGCTGAGTTTTTCGGTGTCGGTTTTGAACAGGAGCTGATCGTCGTCATTTTTCTTTTCGGTAAAGGTGACAGTCAGATGTTTGTCGTCGATGAGATGTCTGAAGGAATCGATGGCATCCTTGACCAGGGTGAGGACATCGGTCAGGGATACTTGCAACTGGGTTTCGCCCGATTCCATTTCGGCCGCTGCAAAAATATTTCGGAGTTGGAAGTCCAGACTGAAGGCTTCGGAATGGATGGAGGTGGCGATGGCAAGGATTAAGTCAGGTGGCATGCTTCCAGATTTGAGTTGCTCAGACAGTCCGAGAATTGACGTTAAAGGATTGTTTATTTCATTTTTCATGTGAGATATGAAATTGCTTTTGATTTGCTCGGATGTTTGAAGTTTTTTATTAACTTCTTCGAGCTTGCTGGTCACCATTTTGACATCGTAGAGTGCCTGTTTGGTGGCATCAAATCTTTTTTTCAGTTCGGTGATGAGATCTTCGTCGGACAATCTGGCCATTGTACGCTCCTGATGTTGGCCCACTGGTTCAGTATCTTTGCATGCTACCCCAGGTTGTTTCTACAATCCATGGATGATGTTCACGGGGTTGGATCTTTCGTTTCGGTTACGCATTGCGCGTCGATGTCAAAAAACAATGGACTGCCAACAAGGGGGGGGGGGTAGGGCAAAGTTCCATGATTTTTACCTTGTTTTTTTGACCCAATGGCATAGAATTCGCGGAAACGTTTGTTTCAATATGATGGTACGTTCTTCATATACGCTAGGTAAAGATGAAAAATGTTAGAGAAAATTATATCGGGCGGTCAAACGGGGGTTGATCGTGCGGCACTTGACTTTGCCCTGCAAAAAGAAATTATCGCGGGGGGATGGTGTCCCAAAGGGAGAAGGGCTGAGGATGGGGTCATTCCCAGACATTATCCCCTGGAGGAAACCCACCGATCCGACTATCCCTATCGAACCCTCCTCAACGTCAAGGATTCCGATGGCACCTTGATCTTGTTTTATGGCCAGTTAAGTGGTGGAAGTGCCCTGACCTTGCGGTTGGCCAAGGATCATCTCATGCCGTGCATGTTGGTGGATTTGAGTCGGGGTTGCGATCCTGTGGAAACGGCGGAATGGATTGAGCGCAACCGCATCCGGGTGCTTAATGTTGCTGGCCCGAGGGAAAGTGAAAACAAGGGAATCCATCGTTTGGCCATGCAGTTTTTATTGGGGCTCCATCATGTGGTCCTTGGGGGCTTCGCCTCCAAACCCCCATAGGAAATGAAACTTTTTGTTTAAATTCAAACAAAGACAAGGGCAAGGCAATGATGTTTAAAATGAATTTTTGAACTTGTGTCCCCTTGTTTTTTGACCATTGTTCCAGTAGTGTCCCCCCTTTCGATCCGGTCCAACACCAACCTTGCTGATCAATGGGAGTGGCCCATGGAAAAAGCCTCGGCTGCGGAAGTTCCTTCCCCCTGTGCCGTCCTGGAGGGAAACGCCGGGTCCGTGTTCCAGTCGGAATCAGCCAGGGACTATCCCGATGTCCCGGATTATCTTCAACAAACCTACTGGTGGGCCTATCTGCATCCGACAGGGGTTCGGATTTTTGAAAGGCAGTGGATTGTCAATCTGATCCTGTGGGGAAATTTTGCCCGCCTGCGTGACGATGTGTTGAATGAACTGGGGGAGTCCATTTCCGGGCGCATGTTGCAGGTCGCTTGCGTCTACGGTGATTTCACTCCCAGCGTGGCTTCCCGTTTGACTCCGGACAGTCGGTTGGATGTCATCGATGTCGCCCAGGTGCAACTGGACAACGTTTTGAAAAAACTTGGAGAGTTCAAAAATGTGACCCTCCATCGCCAGGATTCCACCCAACTCGGGTTTCAGGACGGCCTTTTTGACCATGTCGTGGTGTTTTTTCTGTTGCACGAGCAACCCCTCGATGTCCGTAAAAGAACGGTCAGGGAGGCCCTTCGGGTGGTCAAACCGGGGGGAAAAGTGATTTTCACCGACTATCACCGTCCGGGATGGCTCAATCCTTTTCGCTACATCATGACGCCGGTATTGTTGACCCTGGAACCCTTTGCCATGGATATGTGGAACCATGAAATTTCCGATTGGCTTCCACGAGATATGACCTTCAAAGGGATAAGAAAAGAAGAGTTCTTCGGTGGGCTGTACCAGAAGGTGGTCGTTACCCGGTAACTCCAGGAGACGTTGCATGGCAAAAACCGCGTGTGTGTATGTGGGCAAGGAAATCGGTGACTATGGTTTTGGTGGCGGCCATCCTTTTGGACCGCACCGCATGGAAGCTTTTTGGTCCGAAGCCAAAACCCAAGGACTGGACCGGCGTGCCCTGGTAAAAAAGCCGGTATTGGCAGGTCGGGATCTTCTGGAAAAATTTCATACCCGCGATTATGTCGATCTGGTGGAAGATCGTTCCGAAACCGGCGAGGGTTATCTCGACTATGGCGATACCCCGGCGTTTCCGGGTATTTTCGAGGCGGCATCCTACGTTGTGGGGTGTACTGTCGATGCGACCCGCAAAATCATGGCGGGTGAGTTTTCGAGTGCTTTCATCCCGATTGCCGGTTTGCATCACGCCAGACGTGATAGGGCAGGGGGGTTTTGCGTTTTCAACGATGTTGGTGTCGCCATTCATTGTCTCAGGGATGAGTTTGGCATCAAAAAAATTGCTTATGTTGATATCGATGCCCACCATGGCGACGGGGTTTTTTACGGGTTTGAATCGGATCCCGACGTTCTCATCGTCGATATGCACCAGGATGGGCACACCCTTTATCCTGGGACTGGGCATGCCCATGAAACGGGAAAAGGGGCTGCGGCAGGGACAAAAATGAACATCCCCCTCCCTCCCGGGACGGGAGACAGCCTTTTCTTCCAGTTCTGGCCTAAGGTGGCTCAGTTTCTGACCGACGGCAAGCCCGATTTTATTTTTTTTCAATGCGGTGCGGATTCCATTGCCGGCGATCCCATCACCAACATGCGTCTTTCCCCTACAGCCCATTACCATGTCGCGTTGCGATTGGCTCAGATCGCCGATAGCCTGGGGCATGGCAGGATCGTCGGCGTGGGGGGGGGCGGCTATAATTCCGCAAACATCGGTCATGGTTGGTGTGGCGTGCTGCGTGCGTTCGTCGAAAATGCCGAAACCCGATAATCGGATCGGTCTTGCGAAATACGATACGGGTATAACAAAGTTTGGCAAAAATTTTTGCGGGGGTCCGGGGGGTGTGTCCGAGAGGTTCCAATATTCAAATTGACTGAAAGGTGTCAATCCGGGGAATTGTCC
>JACSDG010000082.1 GCA_015660855.1 Magnetococcales bacterium | reverse complement strand
CACCATGCCTAAAAAAACGCAGTCCGAGGTAGGTCAGTCGCTGGGGATCTACACTAATTTTTTACACCCCAGTGTATCATTTTCATTGACAGGTTCCGGGAGACGTGACAGAATTGTCCCGCCCAGGTTTTCGGCCTCTTCTGGTGTGGTTGGATTGGGGCGGGAAGTGGCGATATTTTTCAGTCTTTCGGCCAGATCAGACGGCAAAGACTTGGCCTTTTCGCGCACAATCTCCTTGGCCCGATCCGTTAGAGAGGCACCGGGGGCGTAATCCCATCCGGGATCGATGCCGTCAGGAACCTTGTGGACGCTGCCGTTCCGGTCGGTCCACTCATAGTAAGCCTCCTTGGGGGCTTGGTCTGGACCAATCTTTCCCATCCGCTCCAGATCTCGCCGGGAGCGGGAAACAATGCGACATTTGCAGCCATAGCCGTTCGGGGTGAAATGGGTCTGCCACCATGGGTCGTCCCAGAGGAGAATCGTACCGTGCCAAGCCAGGTGTTGCTCCCTGGGACGGACTGAATCTCCATGCCGGTATTCCCAGTAAGGCCGCAGTTTGACCGTGTCTGGATGGGTCATCTGCTGATAGCGTCCGGCCATATAGGCAGTGCGGATATTGGTTTCAAAAATGATCCGGGTGCGCCAATTGCGTCCACCCTTGTAGTCCCACCCGGCTTGAGCCACGGCGGCATCAAAACTTTTGCTAAAGTCGTTCAGAGTGGTGCCCGCATCGATGCCACGATTTACGGCTTGATGTATATCCTTGAGCAAATCGGCCTTGACGGCACCGGCAACCACAAACGACGCGTCATGATCATCCCGCGTCAGGTCATCCCAATGCTCCGACGGCATGTTGACCTTGTCACGGAGGAAGCGGATGGCTTCTTCAGGAGGGAGGGACCCCCATTTTGCTTCAGTCGCCATCGATAACCTCGGCGCGTCCGCCAAGATGGGCGGCAGTCATGGCCTGGGCCAATATCGTTGCCAAGCCAGTGCTGTCCATGTCCGGGAAAACGGCAAACAGACTGTCACGAAATTCTTCCAGGCTGCTGGCGCGAGTCAACAAGGCACGCACGGGTTCCAGCATGGTGCCTACGGCGGAATTGGCCTGGGCCATCCCCTGATCGGTATATTGGTCAGCGAGATCGGACTGTGATTGACCACCGGACACCGAGAGAGAGGCACAGTGGGGACATGCCTCCACTTTGCCGTGAACGGTGGCAGCCGATTGATTGCCCCCCGTTTGCAATACTGGCTCACCATCCTTGGGTTCGGGAATTCCCAATTTTTCATGGACCCAGTACGTTGGGATTTGCATACCAACCGCGACAAGATTCGGGATGGAATCAGCGAATTTTTGCAAATCTTCCGACTGGCGCATATCAAACCGAAACACCGGAGCACTCAGGGGGTCGGCAATGCCGATATTGAGCGCGGCCAGAGGCCAGACAAGACTGCGAGTCAGGGTGGATGCGATTTGGCGTGCGTCCGATTCCAACAGGTCACGACGAACGTCATCATGGACCTGCCCCAAGGCGTTGGTGCTGGTCTTTCCATCGGCCTGGCTGGTCAGTGTGCCGCCCAGCACCGCCTTGGAAATGGATCGTTCAGCCCAATCCATCATGGCCAGCCACATGTTGTCGCCGCCGATTCGTGCCGATTCTTCAAACTCGATGGCCGTGCTTTCAGGGATGATCCCGGCAGCGGCACGGCCTATATCTTTTACGGCACGAGCCAAGGCTGTCTGCTCCTCCCTGGTGGCAGAGGAGGGAAATTTTCCGAGCCGCAAAGGGAGGCCAAAAATCTGCAAAAATTCGGCAAAATCATTGACCGCGTAATATTTGAACAGAAAGGGCCAGGCCAGTGTGCGCATCAGACCGCCACGAACTGCCCATCCAGATCGGGATCGGTGTGTATGCACAATCCAGCCGAAAGGCCACAGTTCATCACCAGAAACGCTGTTTGATCGCAGGCGTATTTCATTGGAAGGGATGCCATCACCCAAGCCAAACTGGAACCATCGCTGTGGCCTGTGGTGAATTTTTTGAATCCGCCATCCGTCAAAATATTTCTTCCAATCAAGCTCCAGGCAGGAGAACCCTTTTCCTACGGCGTCAGCCAGATCAAGGATGACATCCTCAAAGTCCGGGATGGCGCGTACCCATTCGGCAACCGCTACGGCATTTTTTTTCTCTTTGGCCGAGGCTCCCCGGGGCGGTTCTATGGTCCATGGCAGTGTCAGTAGTGCTCTGCGGCGTTTGGAAAGTTCGGCATGGAGATGGGCGTCCATCTCCTCCATGTCTTCCATCAAGTCGCATTGGTCGGATATGTCGCCGTTTTCAGCACGGTCCAAGACCGTGCGTATTTTGTCCGGAGTGATCTTGCGGGCAGGATGGCTCGGCAGGGCGCGCAGCCAGTGGTTGTTTGTGGTTTCAGTCTGCCTCTCCTTCGGCAAGGTGATCGGACGCCCTGTATGATCCAATAGTGCCATCGTTTTTATCTCCAAAACTTACAATTGAAACCGCCATCGTCATCATCCGAGGCTGCAAACCTTGCCGCCTTGTTGGCACTCAGGACAGGAGTAAACCCCGCTCCACCGCCAGCTCCACGAACGGCTTCGTTCCACAGCATTTCCAGTGCGTCAGGTCCGTCGTCATGGTCAGCTTTGGGATAGTGGCGCAGCTGCTGCAGCAAGGTATATTGAGATGTGTGGACCCGAATGAGACCGTTGGCCACATGGGGCTGCAAAGATTCGATGCGCATTTCTTTTTGCACACTCGGCTTGACGGCTCGGGCCGGTACCGGAACACCGCGTGCAGCGGACCGCTTGACCAGTTCCGATTTTAAAAATTCCTGAAACTGGACCGTCTCGATAGCCCAGGACCGGCAGCGATACTGTTGTTGCAACCGGATAATCTCCTCAATGATCCGGTCCGGCTGCATGCGGGTGATGATCGCCTCCACCACATCCAGACATCCTGTCTTGCGGTCGAATCCGCCCACCAGGATGGCGCAGGGATCACCACGCCCAAGGGAGGGATCGCATGCCCCGAAAAACTGCCAATCGGGTTTGCGTTCCACCCAGAACCGAATTTCGGCAAAGGGGGCGTCCTGCCTGTTGAGGGGATCGTTTTGCTGTTCACTATCAAACGCCTGGTGGCCGTCCCTGGCCCGCTTTTTCATAAGCGTAATCAAGGGGCGGGCCGATGGCCAGGAGACCACGGCACTGCGCTCCATATCGGCACGACGGTCCTGGAAAAAAATATCCGCCTGGGCTTCTCCGGTATTGAGCAAAAGCTCTTCCCATTGGTCCCACAGATCCATTCGCGCTGGCCATTCGAGGATGGCGCGGAAGGTGCGCGAGTGCCAAAGGGGGCGGGTCAATTTTCTGGCCAGCACCGAATCGTAGTGCAATACGGTACCAACCAAGATCACATCCATGCTGTCGTCGGCATCTCCCAGGGAGAGCACCGTGCGGTCCAGCCACCCCTCCAGCTTGTTTCGTTGGGTAGGGGATCGGACATTTTCATCATTTTCAATGTCGTCCAAAATAACCAGGTCGGGACGGTGCGGGCCGTGACGAAGGCCGCGCATGCGTTTTCCGGATCCAAACGCCTGGATCTTGATGTTGTTTTTGGTGGTAATCACTCCCTCTTTCCAGACATCTCCCTCGCCGCAGGCTTCCGGAAAATCCATAGCAAGTCTGGGATTAACCTCCAGCTCCGCCTTGACCGCTTCCAGCATGGTGGTGGCCTGCTCGAAGGCATCCATGATCAGGCAGATGTAGTGACTGCGACCGGTGAGAGAGCACCACAGCACGTAGGCCAGGGAGACGATGGTGGACTTGGCCTCGCCGCGTGGGGCCGCGACAGCCAGACGCCGTCCTTTTTTGTCACTTGGCAAAGCGTTGAAAAGATATTCGTGCAGGCTGCTTGGGGCATGCAAGGTGTAGTGTGGAAAATAAGTCTCGACAAAAAAACGAAAACTTCCTTCGGCCTGTTTGCGGCGGGCACACTGGGCCGACGGATCCGGGTCAAAGCCGGAAACGCGAGCCTCGATGGTAGCACGCAGGGTGCTGGTCAAGCGTGACAAGTTGGCGAGAAAAATTTTGCGTGAAGTTTTAGCCATTGTAATGCCTCGCCAGTTCCGCTCCAAAAGGTTCCATGATTTCCACCAGTGCCGCTCCATGTCCGGGAAAATGATTGGCGACAAAATATGCCAACAATGTCAGCACTTCGTTGGCTACCCCCAGGCGATCCATGTTTGAGGAAGTTTTGGCCAGGGATGACATGGTTTTGTTGAAGGCATCGGAAAGGCTGGCCAGCAATCGCACCCGATCTTCGGCAGGAATGCTGGCAGCAGAAAGTTCCTTCATCGCCGTCTGATGTGACAAGAGGAACTGCGCAAGAATATCGCGCACCAGCTCATCACGGCCCGCGCCTGACATCTGCGAGGCGGCGCGCACACGTTCCCAATCGTCACCGTCTTTTTTTGCCAGGCTTTTCCAGCGCCGGGCTGTGGAGATCGGCGCGTCCACCTGCGCCGCAGCTTCATCCAGGGATGTTCCGTTGATGAATGCGGTGCGCAAGCGTTGCCGGGTAGTAGTGCTATGAGCCATGTATGACACTGATGATTGTTTTGAAATTTTCGACGATCAATCCAATTGCGATGCTGGTCGCAACACTAATGACCGCCGAGTTGATTGCCGACCTGGTCTCGATAGCCCGCAGCCTCGCGCAAATCTCGTCCTGTCTGTTTTGGACATAGGCGATTTTTTCGCTGTTGTTTGTCGACGATGCTTCCAATCGACCCAGACTCAGTAGCATCTCGTGAAAAAGATCCTCATGAGCATTCATCTTTCGCGCTCCTCACGGGTAGGTCCAGACAATGGGACGGGGAAACCCGTCGGCTTCGGTCGCCATGTCCAGATGAATGTACCGTCCACTGCCGTGCTGTTTGATCCCAATGCCGGAAAAATCCATCTTGATGGCCAGCCGGAGCAGATTGCTTGCTTCCTGTCCGGCGATGGCGATATCCACCGCCTTGCCGATGGTATGCACTCCGGTGGTACCGGTCTTGGATTCCTTGGCGTTGTGGGTTGGGCATCGGTAGGCGGAAGTGATCTTCAATGCCGATCCATGGACCACGCGCAGTTTTTCCAGCATATCCATGAAAGATGCAGACATGGACATAACGCCGCACCCACATTTGCAGGCCAGTTCTGCATAGGAAAAGTGTGGCCATGGGGTTTGTCCGTGGCGTGTTAGGATGATTTTGTCATCCTTTGGGAGAGTGAGTGTCGTCATATGGTCAGAACACCTTGGAAACAGGATGTTCTGACATGCCTTTTTGCTGCACCGCAGATAAGGCGGAGCGCAAAACATGGCCAAATGTGACTTCCTCACCGCCGGCAGCTAAAAGGTGTGCCTCCTTCAGCAAACCGCTCAATACCTCAAGGGTGGGGGCAGTGCCAGGGTGAGCCAGAATGAGCGTGTCGATCTCGGACTTTTCCGCCAATGCAATGGCCACTTCGAGCATTTCTTGCGTGGTAACCACGCCGTCTGCTCTAACTTTCCTGGCCTGGGTGAATCCTTCAACAAGGGTGGCGGCAATGCGAAAATAGGTAAAAGGCGTCATGGTTCCTTCGTGGTGGCTGTCGTTTCAATCTTGGGCAGCATCCGGGGAATCGTGGAGGTTTTGCAGTGGAAGTAGTTCAGGACATTGGGTGAGGGTCAAAAATCAAACGTCAACTGCCGAGGGTCAACGGTAGGGCGGTTGATGATGGCGCGGATCCAACACTCGGTGAGTCCGGTCTCCTGTACCAATTCGTGTATGGAGGCTCCGGCATCATACCGCGCCATAATGCGTGCGTTGCGGGTTGCATCCAGAGCCGATTTGGCGCGCGGGATGTACAGGTCGCACCGGGCATGGATGCGGCAGATGCTGCGTGCCAAATCCAGCCCCAGCAGGCGGACCAGGATATGATCGGGACCGGGATCCGGGGGGAGGTGCTTGAAGGCCATGCCTCCACACTTTTTCACCAACAGCTGCACCCCTCCAATCCCGATCTCCGGTATCATCTCCTTGAGCGACTCCGGCAGAAAGTCGGACGCTCCTTCATCCATGGCTGCCCCCCTTGCGTTTTTGCTGGATCACCAAAGCCTGGATCAATTTTTTCAGTTGCGTCCATAGGAATCACCGTGTAACGCCCTGTCTGATCGCGTTCATATACCCGGACGTAACTTTTTGATCCCAGGGTGATCAGGCTCTCCTTGATCGCCTCCATGGCCCGGTTCCATGTGTCATCAAAGATTTCCAGGCGCAGCAGGCTCAGAATGCGATGGGTGTTCACTGTCCCTTCCTTGTCCACCTGGAAGGCGTCCTGCACCAACACCTTGATTTCGTTCCTGCTCCCTGTGGACCATTTGGTGATGCACTCGTCCACCAGGGCTTTGGCGGCGTGGATCCCCTCGGAGAAGGCCAGCCGGTCAGAAATGGCCAACTGCACCTTGAACTTTCCGTCATAGCTGGTCAGGGACACGTTCCCCTTGCTCCCGCCAAGTTTGGCCCCCCACCGTTCCGCCGACAGTTCGACGAAGGCGGAAACATCCGCCATGATAGCGGTACGAGTCGCCCGCAACGCTTCCGATTGCGCCCTGGCGCGCGTCACGATCTCTTTGACCAGCTGGTCGCGCATGCGGTCCAGCTCCGAAACCATCTGGTCCGGGATCAGGCGTCCGAGCGGATCCTTCATGTATCCTTGCGGCACATCTTCGCGGGTCGTTTCAATAGGTTCAGCATTCGCATCCATTTTAATTTCCTCTCTGGTTATGGCTTTTATTGATTCGTCCGCATTCCGCCTGGGCGGTAGCGGCCTTCGGCATCCACGGTAATGATCTGTTTTTGGATCAATACCTCAAGATGGTCTCGCAATCCTTTGCGGTCCGGACCGTCCCCGGTGCACCAATGCAGAACTCGTAAATTGATCCCCGGTGCCCACCTTATGAACTTTAAAATTTCCCGCCGCTTCCGACTCTTTCTCAGCCAGGCTTCTACTGTCACGATCATTTTCATCACTGCCTCCGGGTCTGGAGATGTCGATGACTGCCTTGGTATTGCGGTCGTAGACCGCCTGCCTAGAGGTTCGCCACATCGGAGCTATAGGACCCGTGTTGTTGATCAACAGCCATACGTCCCGCCCAGGATTGGTGGGAGCACCGGAAAAATCCTGTTTCCCTGATCGAGTCAGATGCCCGGATTTTTCCAACGCCCCAAAATAACAGCCGATGTTGTGCAGTTTGCCGGGATTGCGAATATCCATCTCCTCGGCCAGGTCCAGCAAAGTCCCCTTGCCGCCCCGGTTGATCAATGCCGCCCAGGCCTTGTCCCGCGTCGTCCAGCCAGGCCGACGCGGTGGACGTGCCCCCCCGGGACGACCCCCGCGAATTTTCCAACCCTCTCTGGCAGCGGTTGTCCCAAGGGTGGTCAGGTGCCAATATCCGCTGGCCTGTTTGGCCGCCAACCCGCGCCCTTGCAGCGTTTTCATGATTTCGTACAGCTTTTTCTCCTGGATACCGAGTGCGATTTTCAGTTCCTTTCCGAGCCTCGGGCCATCGACCAGATAGTGCAAAGCCTCTTCGGCCAGCCAGCGTTTACCCTTCTGTTTGGAAGTCAGCATGGTCAGCCTCCCACTGCGTGCAACGAGCTTGAAACCGAACGAATGCTTCGGGTCGCTTTGCCTTTCCAGTCGATGGAGACGATTTCCCCGCTCATGGCTTCCCGGGATACCGCCTTCAAACGGTTCTTTTTGGCGAAGGCTTCGATCTTGGGGATAAAATCGACGATCAGTCGTGCCCGCCCTTCGGTGTGCCGCCAGATCTCCTCAGCCAGGTCGTCGGTCACCTCCACATCGTATTTTTCCTTGCAGATCAAAACCACGTCTTCCAGGCTGCAAGGCCCGAAATCGATGGCATCGGCGACACGGGAGGAGAGATGGTCAAACTTTGCGACAAAGGCGCGGATCGCCTCTTCATGACTCGCCAACACCAGGGGCACGTCGAAAAACTCGGTGATCTGGCGCAACCGGTCCACAATCGCCGGTTTTGGGGCCTCCTGGATCCGGTCGCGCACGAAAAGATAGTGCGCCTCATCGACGATGATGGGCGGTTTGTGTCCCGCCATGAGCTGTCTGAGCCGCACCACCCGCTTTTCCGCCGAATGGGGCGGGATGTCTCCCAGTATGTCGATCAGGTCGCCCAAGACCGAATTAAGGGTCATGCCTGGGCCAGCGGTCAACAACAACGCCCGCTTTTGCAATGCCCACCAACGCAGGGTGCGGGTTTTGCCGAAGCCCGGCTGCCCGGTCACCAAAAGAATATTTTTCTCTGGTGCCCCGCGTCGATCCATCCGGTCTACCGCCGCCAGCAACGCCTTGACGCTTTTTGTCTGTACAAATCCTGTTTTCATGCGCTATCCTCCCTCTATGAGTTTGTTTTTGGGCTGTGGTCCCTTGGCTAAAAGGTCACCCAGCCTTCTGTTTTTTCCGCCCAGGTCGGCTTTGTCCATCAAGACCGACCAGCAAGCGAAAATCCTGACTTTCCAGTTTTGCCTCAAAATCGGCACGGTCTTCGTCATCCACGAGGACCGTGTCCCAATGCTTCAACACCCACACTCCCCAATCCCGTTCCGCCAGAGGACCACGAAAGACGGGACGTACCCCTTCCGGTGTCGCGACAAGCTCACTCTCCACGTCTGCGATGGCTTGAATCCCATCATCCATCAGCCCCAACTGTCGGGCTGCCGCTTCTTCTTGTTCCTCCGACAGTTCCACCGGTTGTGCCGCGATGATTTTCCGTTCGTCCATCTCAATCTCGGATATCTTGCGCTCCAAAAGGTTGATTCTTGCTTCTGCGCGTTTGGCGGTGGCCCGTTCCAACACATTGTCGTACAGGTAGGGCCTGACGTTGGCGTCCCTCAGTGCCTCGCAGATGTACCGGCCATCGATGGCGCGGATCCATACCTTTGATCCGTCGCGAATGTCGTAGCGAATCCGTACCCGCTTGCTGTGCCAGTGGACCAGGTCCGGCGCGTAATAGCGCATGCCGAAAAGGCTCACCTGTCCGCGTTGTGCTGTCCGCACCGCCTCGGGACGCAGTTCATCCAGCAAGGTGGCATCGGGCAGAAAGGTGGGCTGCCAACCTTCGCTGACAAACATTTTCAACCGCTCGACGGGGGTCTGGTGCCGACGGCCGCCGGTGACCGGATCCTTGACCTTGGGCAGGGCGCGGTTGGGACGGTTGTTGTATTCCTCCCGCATGGTCTCCAACATCCCGACAAACTCAGTCATGGCGGGTGGCGTCGCTTTGCCTTCCTTCATCGCCTTCTGCACTTCGCGCAACAGGTCTTCGTTCTTGGCGCGTCGCCCGATATAGACCTTCGGGAATTTCCTGGCCGTCGGGATCGTCACCATTTTGTGCATGTGCTCGATGACGCCACCCGCCTGAGGATTTCTCGCCATGGGGTGATACACCTCAAAGCCCAGGCGGGTGGCAAGCCCGGTAGCCGCATCGTGCATGGCGTGATTGTTGGCACCCGATCCACGGTCCCACTGCAACACCAGGATCGTCCCCACCGCCTGGATGGCGGCACGAATGGCGTCATGCACCGCCTCGGTGGACTCGGAAAAGGCAATCGAAAACCCCAGATGCAGCCGGGTGGCGATATCCACCATCTCGGTGATTTCGGGTATGAAAGGCTTTCCTGTCTCCGGATGTAGAACGTAGCTGTAGCAGGAGTGGCCGTCGCCGTTGACGACATCCCCTGGCTTGAGCATGGAAAAATCACGCTGCACATGGGGCAGCATGGAGCGCAGTTTGGAACGGGAAATGCGTCCCCGGCTGCGCTCGATCATCGAAACTTTATTCTTTAAAAAGTGTCTGGCCTGGGAATAGGTTGGCACCTCCTTGCACCCGTCCCGCCGCATGTCGCGCAAAATGGTCGCCACATCCGGCTGGGTCGGGCTTTGGTGGTAGCGCAAAACCGTCTGCGCCCACACCGGCACCCCACCGTATTCCATGGAACTGGGGGCCAGATTGGCCGGACCCTTCTTCGCCGCCGAAAGCCAGCGTTGCAGGGTGCGCACCGATATTTTTTCAATTTGACCGTCCCGGGTTTTGGCAAGGGCGGTGGTCAGCGCGGTCTGCATCGACGCCAGCAACATCCCCTCGGCAGCCAATTCAACAAAATCCTCCAGTGCGCGTTTGATCGAACCGGCAGCCCCACGCCTTTCCATCTCCTGGACTATCACCAGACGGGCGTACATCACCTCCCGTTGCCAATCCTTCAGGCTGTCCACCTTCGCGGAGTGCCTTGGTGAAATAGCGGGAACAGAAGCCTGCGGGGCAACCGGAAGCGTATCCCCGCCGTGTAGTGCAAACCTGGCTGCATCGGGAAGGGAATCGATGTGGTACAACCACACCCCTTTTTCCATGTTCCGCTTCCACCCCTCCCGTTCCGCACGCTCCTGGATGTTGCGAGCGGTGCCGGGGAGACCGGGGAGGCCGACGAGAGCCTTGGATGGGATCCAGGAGGCCATCGTCACAGACCCAATGACGCCACTGTGTTGGCCAACTTGGTCTTCAGCCTTTCGATGTCCAGAGGTTTCACCGTCTTCAGCTGCGATTCCCCCTCCTGGGGCCAGTTTTGCGCCACCCACTCATGCACCCGTCCGAACTCGACCGCGTTGCGATACAGCAACTCCAGGATCAACGCCTCGGCGGGATCGACCACTATCACCGTCTCCGGTATACGGTTTTTTTGGGCGGGCGTCTTCTGTTCCGTCTCCGCCTCGGACTGCCCCTTCCGGAGTGGTTGTTTGACACTCCTGACCGTCGGATTGCGATTACTCGGGGAAAGGTCTTTCAGACGGATGGCGTCTCTACGTTCAAGACTCGCATGAATGAATCCCTCCTCCAGGGCATATTTGAACTGAGCGTCCGTGAGCTGGGTGAGTTCGTAAAGCGTCCCCCAGGAGGCCGGCAGGACACGTTTGGGCATGACATGAAAATACTCCTGTTGTGCCGCTGCTTCCCCGTCCGGGGCCGGCAACGCCTTTGCCGCTTGCATCAGTGCTGCCAAACGTTGATCCTTGGCGACTTTCATCAGCTTTACGGCTGTGGAATCACTGAACGGCAGATCGTTGTAGATCATCTCCACAAATTTTCCGTGATCGATGCGTTTCTTCGCCTCGTTGAGCAGGCGGCCAACCTCGAAAATGCCGTCGATGGATTTTTGCCAACTGGTCTCGATCTGGGCCACATAGTTGCGGCGCGTCCGTTCCAGTTGCTCCTCGTCCACGATCTCCCCGTGCATGACCATAGGTTCGGATACGGGGACCAGAGCGTTTTGAACTTCGATGTTTTCGGACATTGTTTTACCTTTCTGCGCTGTTCAGACTTTACTGAACTTCGGGATTTTTCTCGTTGAAAATATTCATGAAAACCAATTTACATTCGGCACATATCGTCATCTGGCCCCCGTCCGACACCGAAGGTGTTTCGACAAGGCCATGGCATCCGCAAAACTGGCATGTACAGCAACTCGTCATGATTAATTTTTCCTTGGTTGTTTGGTGGTCCGGGGAATCATTCCCCGGACCTTTGCACCCGGATGAATGCCCGAAACGGGGTAATCCGGGGGTTATTTACCGTTCAGGATCCGATGGACGGATCGTTCATTCAGTCCGTATTTCCGCACCATCTCCCGCACGCTCAATCCGGCACCGTAATCTTTGATGATGGCCTGGTTGCGCGCTACGAGCGTTGCGGCGGTGTTCTTGGGGATGTACAAGGCATGACCGCCGAAACGGCCACAGAAGGCCTCGGCAGTCTTCATCCCCAGGCAAAGTGCCAGGTCGTGGGTAGGGCCAAGATTTCGGGTTTGTGGTACGCAAACCCGCTTGCCCGAATACCGGGTCAAAAGCAGTTTCAGAGGGTAATCGCCGACGACTGCTTTGATTTCATCGATCACTTCAGACATGTCATTGTCCTTCTCGTGAATTTTTCCCTTCGATGGTTTTGAACGGTGCCCACCACCGATACCTTTTCCGTTGCCCTTCCAGCCGCACCAGAATGCCGTAGCGTTCCATTCTTCTGGCGGCGCGCCAGATGCTGGACCGGCTTTTGTAGCCGGTCCTGATCAGGATGGTTTCCATGGGAAAACCGAAATCCAGACCATCGCGAACCGCCCTCCATCGTGGGTGATCCGCAAACAGGGTTTTTTCCATTTGGCCGTGATAGGTCTCCCGACCGACCCGCAACGCCTGCTCCAACCGGTTGAAGGTTTCCAGAAACCGGATCTTCCATTCCACCGCCTCCCGTCCAGTAAACCCCATCGCCAACAGGGCAAAACCGTCGCGGGTGATGCGATACATGGGGCGCAGCTCATTTTTTGGGTCGAGGTAGTTAACGGGCTCAAAGTTGAGCCGGTTAAACTCTTCTGAGGCGTGTTTTTGGATGCGCTCAATATCGCGCAAAACGTTTTTGTGTCTCTTCCCAAAGTGCCCGGCCACATCCAGCGAAGTGGTGACCAGCCGTCCGTTCGTGAGCCGAATATTGGGGGTGGGTTGATCGGTCATGCTCGAGTTCATGATTGAATCTCCTGTGAGGTAGTGCCGGACTTCATGCCCAATGCCACTGCGATTTCGTGGGCGCGCCCATATCTGCCTTTATAGGCACCGTTCAAAACCCGATATACTTCCCAGGGTCGGAATCCGTGGGCCTGTGCCCACGTTTTGACCGTGATTCCGGGGCGCAGAAAATTGCGTTCCTTTACCTCTTCGTTGTAGGGCGACATTTTTTCCTCTTTTCAAGCTTAGTGTGGTACTGTTTTAAGACTGGTTTTATGGTGCGATGGGTGAATCATATTAGATCGTTTGACTTAATGTCAATGGAAAATTAGATCATATGTCTGAATTTTGTGATCGACTTAGGGAAGAGCGTGACAAGTTGGAACTAAACCAACGTGAATTCGGGAGAATTGGCGGGGTTACTTTGGATGCCCAATCACGGTACGAAAGGGGGCAGCGGAGTCCAAACAGTAAGTACTTGGAAGCCATTGCCGCCGCCGGTGCCGATGTGGCCTACATCATCACCGGGGTGCGGGCGGGTACGCCTGGCGTGCCGCCGCTGTCGCGGGAAGAGGAGTGTTTGTTGGACAATTACCGACATTCACCTGAGTCTGAACAGGCCATCCTCCGGGCGACGAGCGCAGCGTTCGCGCAAGCAAATCTGGTGAAAAAAAGTGGAAAAAAAGCGGGATAGTTTTTCTGTTGGCGTCAACAAAATGGTCGATCTTGGCTCTGGCAGCCAGCGTCAGATCGACGACATTATGCTCACCCGCTACCATTTCATTGAGATACAAGGAGGGGGCAACCCATGGCCAAAGATAAAAAATCCACCATCAGCGTTCAGGGTGCCGCCATAACCGTTTTGCTGCACGGGGAGGAGGACTATATTTCGCTGACGGATATGGCCAGAAAATTTGGCGATGATGCGCTGATTTACAGTTGGATGCGCAATCGCAACACATTGGAATTCCTTGGGATATGGGAACAGCTTCATAATCTGGATTTTAAAGGTGGCGAATTCGAGACCTTTAAAAAAGAGGCTGGTCTGAATAGTTTTCACTTGACGCCAAGAAAATGGATTGAAACGACCGGAGCCATAGGTATTCAATCCCGTTCGGGTCGATACGGCGGCGGCACCTACGCACACAAGGATTTGGCCTTTGAATTTGGCTCATGGCTCAGCCCGGCATTCAAACTCTACCTCATCAAGGAATTTCAACGGCTCAAGGACGATGAAAACCGTCGTCTTTCACTGGAGTGGAACCTCAACCGCACGTTGGCAAGGATCAATTACCGCATTCACACCGATGCCATCAAGGCGCACATCATTCCATCGGTCGTCACTCCTGAGCAAGCTGGTATTACCTACGCCAACGAGGCCGACATTCTTAACGTTGCCCTGTTTGGCCAGACTTCCAAAGAGTGGCGTTGTGCCAACCCGACTCTTGAAGGCAACATGCGTGACCATGCCGATATTGGGCAATTGCTGGTATTGGCAAACCTTGAGAGCATGAATGCCGAGTTCATTCGCATGGGACTGGGACAAGCCGAACGCCTGACCCGGCTCAACGAAATAGCCATCCATCAGCTCCAATCACTTGATGTCAGTGGTGCCACCAGGGCTTTGGGTGTGGCGGCAAGGAAGAGGAGTCCTGATGGGGAGACAGGAAGAGTAAAAACCAAGAAAGGCATTTTTTAAATCAATAACCGGAACATGTTCCGGTTATTGACAAAATAAATAGCCACCCGCCCTTATTTTTCCCAGCCTGCACCATCGATAAACGAAAAACATGTTTTTTAACAATTGATTGAGCAAAAAACTCGTTCAAAGTTCAAATCCGGACCATGGGCCGGTTATTCATGAAATGAATCCATTTCAGCAAAATAGACTCTCCGGAACGGGTATTTAAGGATCAAACCGACGATCCGCACCCAGTTTTTCCGGCACCGGGACCGGTCGAGTGTATTTCATTTTTGAATAATGCCTGGGATGGCTTTGATTTTCGCTTCTTGTCACGGATGAAAGTTTTCACCATTCAACCAGAGCAAAAAAACTTACAAACGCCTCGACTGAAGGAGGCGCGGACATATCGAAAAGATTGTGGGGGATGCCGCAGACATTCAGAGGGCAAAGCGATAGGCGAGCGGTACCGTTTTGGGGATAACACACGAATGGCGTGTGCAACTGGCCGACCATGGAAATAGGACATGAAATAATCCCTCGATATTCCCGCACCAAACTTTGTTTGCTCCCATAAGTCCTCTGGACCGCTCGAAAGAAACCCACCTATTTTAAAATGCCCAACAATTTTTCCGGTTGGCATCGTTGCATACAGGATGACATGGCTAACAGAATTGTTGATGAATACGGACTTCCTAAACTCGAATATTTTTTGTCCGTCAAAGATTTTTTCTGCGAATTCGGGCCTAATTGACAACAAGACCTTTGTCAATCTGTCCGAGTTTGGTGATGCAAGCGAATTGGTCATTTGTTAACTCCATAAAACCCCAATATTTGCCCTCATCCAGACCTGCCTTTTCAAGCAAATCCCCACGTATGATACGCTTTTTTAAAGCAAAATTATACGTAAAGCGTATCAGATAAGGATATTTCTTTCTTTCATAGAAGTCGTTCAGCTCATTTTGATTAAAGACACTATAAGGCTGGGGTGGGGTGTCCAAAAACGGCCTTTTTGGTGCAGTTTCCTTGTCCGGGATCTGGGCTTCGTTAACGATTTTATGATTGTTTCGTAAGTCGATTTTTCGTA